>CAZUTM010000031.1:0-4172 GCA_964623665.1 uncultured archaeon | reverse complement strand
CCGCTTGCATGTCTTTCCGCTTGCATGTCTTTCCGCTTGCATGTCTTTCCGCTTGCATGTCTTTCCGCTTGTGTGTGTATTTATAAATCAACAAAATTGTTAAAATTTTGTAAAAAAGGAGGAAATATATACGCAAAATGATTAAAAAGCTCATGCTGAAATCGATGTTGATTTGCAATGCAGATGGAATGCCGTTCTTTTCAAGAAATTTCGACAAATTCATCGAAGTGGAACCGAGTTTACTTTCGGGGCTTATATCTGCGCTTGCAACGTTCGGAAAACAACTTTTCGATAAAGAAATTGCTACGGTGTATTTCGGCGCACCAGCTGAACAGACCTCCTCTCTTTTTGTAATTACGAAAGATCTTATCTCGCTAGATCAGAAAATCTATTTCTGTTTTTTTAGCGAAGGTGGTTGCAATCATAAATTGATGAGCGAATTGGCCACAAATCTTTTTATTGAAATTAAAAATATGTTCAAGACTACTCACCCAGATTTCGAAGCCATTAAAAACAAAGTGAATAAGATCATTGACACAAGATATCAAAACATCAATGTATCTGGCTCATGTAGTTGAATCAATTTCAGAGAATGATTCCTAAAGGATGAAAAACCCTATTTTTTTAAAATAATAATAAAACATATATTTATATTCTTCCAACAGAATATATATGAAATCTGCACTTCATGCGAGAAGATTTCGAACATATTTTCTCATTTTTGTCTTAGCGATTTCGATTTTCGGTGTAACCCCAATTTTATTTTCGAACATCGGTTTTAAGCAAACATTCAGAACAGAAGACAGTCGAATTGTGAAGATACCTTTGAACTTTGACTCAAACAACAATAAAATTCATGATGCATTTGAACAATCCATTAATCTTGCATCAACAGAGAGGGTTGAAGCGGTGATTTGTTTTCAAAGAGCACCTACCGCTTCCGATCGAGCGATGATTGAAGCCTTGGGTGGGACGTGGATTCAGCAATTTCAAGTGATATATGGCGCGCACATCTCGATTCCGGCTTATGGGATCGAACAATTGGCAAATGAATACTCAATTTCTGCAATTTCTGCCAATTCGAAGAGTAAATCTTTTCTCTATCTTTCTAATCCGCAAATCCGTGCCCGAAATGCAACGTGGAATTTGCAATACAATGGCCTTAACCTAACGGGAAGCCCGTACTTCGCTACAGCGGTATTAGATACGGGAATAGATGCAACCCATCCAGATCTGTCAAGCAGAATAATCGCATGGAAAGATTTTGCTGGCGCAGACGCTTTGGTACCGGGAGATGAATATTTAACCCCTACGGATTATGGTCATCACGGAACCCATGTGGCCGGAACCGTTTCGGGACAAGGAAACTCCTCAAAAATAAACTATATGAATGTCAGTCAATCGGGACTGATCGAACCAACTAAAGATTATGCGTCGTACGGGCCCTCCTTTATAAAAACGGATTCGAATTCTCGCTCTCTAATCATTAAGCAATCGTGGAATGCTGTATTTGCTTCATGGGTTGGAATTCGTAGAACAGACGGCACGATGCCGTGGAGCTCAATATCAAATAATTCCCAATGGTCTACCACCATATCGAACCCGGGAAATTATAGTACGCTTGTAGGCGGCAACGATCAAAGCAATATTGTATATGACATTCCCTATGTAGCGCAAGTGGCTTTCCCGATCCAGAATTCTACGGATGGGTACGGTGCCAATACGGGAATTGCACCAGAATCCAAGATAGTTGCCTTAAAGGTCTTAGATGATACGGGATCTGGAACGAAATCGCAGTTACTAAATGCACTTGATTGGTGCATCGCCAATAAAACCATTTTTAACATTACGGTGATTAATTTAAGCTTAGGGTTTGATAATATCGAATCGGATATCGATACAGCAATAGAAAACGTGGTGAAAAATCACGGAATCGTGGTGGTTGCAGCAGCGGGAAATAATGGCGTCGCTTCAACAAAAATATGTTCACCCGGATCTGCCCCTTACGCCATTACCGTTGGCGCAGTCAATTTACTCAATGAAATCGCGTATTATTCATCTATCGGAAACCCAACATACAATAACATCGTGGTAAAACCCGATGTCACCGCACCGGGCGGGTCTGTATATTCTTATCCATATTCCTCTTTGAAAACCGCTCACACAATATTTGCTGCCGATTCTAACTACGATGATGAATATGATGGAAATTATGGACCGGATGGGTGGATCGATAACAAAAAACCCACTGATAGATATTCAGATGATTATACAGGCATGCAAGGCACATCAATGGCTACTCCTCATGTATCGGGAGTCGCTCAATTAATCATTCAAAGACTTGCTGCGGACAACGGAGGTTCATGGACATGGTCTGGCACCAACGCAAGAAAGGTGAAACAACTTCTTTTAATGGCAACTAGTGAAAGTAAAGCGTTGGGAAAGGGAGGAGAAGATACTCAGAATCCACAACTCAATAGAGGAACAAAAGACTATACGGAAGGATGGGGGAGAATCGATGCACTCTCTGCAATCGATTTGGCAACCGAACTCACTTCGTTTTCCTCAAAAAATCTCACTTTTTCAAACGATTCGATTGGTCCGCGAGTCGCCGCATATAATCTGAAATTATATCAAAACTTCCAATATTCATTCAAATTAAGGATGCTCGATAACAAATCTGATATAGATTTATTTCTATACGATGCTAATTCGTCAGTTTACGGCGAACCTGTTCAACTGAATAAGTCGGCAACCGTTGGTTGGGGGGTTGACGAAACGCTTACTTATACACCAAATGCAACACGAAACTACTATCTCATCGCAAGATGGTCAAACGGAACCGGCACATCGAATGCCATATTATCCTTACCCACAATAAACGACGCTTTCGATAATTATGACTTGACCTTTTCAACGGGCGGCGATGCCACGTGGATTTATCAAACCAACATTACATATGATGGAATCGACGCATTGAGAAGCGGATTAATCAATGCCAGTCAATCATCTTGGGTTTCAACCACGGTCACGGGTCCGGGAAATATCAGTTTCTATTGGAAGGTGGATTCGGAACTCAATAACGATTGGCTCAATTTCTCCGTAAACGGAGTATCGATAGCGGCAAAATCCGGAAACAACAATTGGTCACTCTTCTCGCATTCTCTCTCATATGGAACTCACACATTGGTTTGGAATTATTCAAAGAACGCAGCGATAACCAGCGGAAATGACTGCGCATGGCTCGATTTGGTGACTTATACAATTAATATCGAAGAACACAATGCAACAATCAACGAAATCACCCCGAATCCATCAACAACCGGGCTTATTTCGCTTTCATGGACTCCCATTATAGGCGCCATCAAATACTATCTTTATCGACAAATTACAACTTTCGATAATATATCATCGTTGATTGCAATCGCCGAACCAACCACACCATTCTACACCGACAATATTACAATCAATGGAACGTATTTCTATCGGGTAATTGCGACCAATGGCACTCACAATTCAAGTCTTTCGAACATTGTGAACGTGACGGTGGCGATTCCGCCTTCTCAAACCACACCACAGCCCGAACCCGAACCCGAACCCGAACCCGAGCCTGAAATCGAAATTCCTTTCGAAAATCTTTTAATTGGGGGCTTGGCATTGGGGGTAGTGGTTTTAATTTTGGCTTGTGCATTCAGAAAACCAAAGAAGATGCCGACCGAGAATTACTCGTATTACAATTAGTCAAAAAACCGTTTATCTTAATTCTTTTTTTACTTTCAAATCCTTCACTGGGAAAACATAAAAAAACGGCTAAAAAAAACCGAAAAAAATCTCAAAAAGAGTTTCGATGGACAGAATTATCCACGTTCAGAATATGTTGTGGATATTCTTTGGGAATGCCCCTTTGTCCCATCGATTTCTTTATTTTTTTTATGTCTACATTTGAAAATCAAATTTTTTACTAAAAGAGCTGAGTTTAAAAGCAGCATGTGTAAGGGTATTTTGAGCAAAATGAGAATCCGAACAATTAATCCGAAAGAATTAAGTCAGATCCAAACAAAAGTTTTGAATTATTACGAGTCGCCGGACTTGAATGCTCTTCTAACGAATTTTGTAGGAGAAAATGGATTTCACGGTTTTTATGCTTTCGGAAAGCTTTTTGCGCTATATCT
>CAZUTM010000030.1:0-36817 GCA_964623665.1 uncultured archaeon | reverse complement strand
ATTGGGAAATCGTGTCCGGAAATCCATATATCATCGTCGGAAAGAAAATTTATTATCACGTTGCGCCAAACACCAAATTCGATATTCCGATCGGCACAGAACATACCATCATCAATCCGAATAAAGATGAGTGGGTTTCATTAAAGGAGACCTATACGGGTATTTTCGATGAAAAAGATATTGAGAGAGTATATAATCCGAATAATTATAAGTAGCGGATCTTGAACTCTTGAATGAAACCTATCGGGTTCTTTTTTGTCTTGTATGTTTTCAATGATTCACTTTTCCAAAAATTCAAATATAAAACGAATTTTCAAAGGTTATATATGTCAGAAGAATTTGAAAACGATGAGGTCGATGAGACTCCGGAAGAAACCGAAGTTGTCGAGGTAGTTAAAGAGAAAGATGTTTCGGAAGCGAGGAAATTCTATTATCGGGGTTACGACCTTGAACAACTCCGCAAGATGAAGATGGAGGAATTCATGGCATTACTTCCTTCAAGACAGAGACGCAGCTTAAAACGGGGGATTCCGTATCGACAAAAGAAGTTGATTAAAAAACTCCGTCGTGCATCTAAAGCCTTGAAGAAGGGTAAAGAAATCGTAGTTAAGACTCATCACAGGGATTTGATTATTTTTCCAGAATTTATCGGATTGACCATTGCGGTATACAATGGCCAAAAGTTTATTCCGGTGAAAATAACGCCTAACCATATCGGCTCGTATCTCGGTGAGTACAGTATCACCAACCAACGTGTGGTTCACGGTAACCCCGGTGTCGGTGCAACTCGTTCCTCACAATTCGTGCCTTTGAAATAAAAACGAAGATCCAATTTTTTCATCACTCTTCTTTTTCTTTAGCGCTTATCTAAATCATGCAAAGGAGATTACCCCAATCCAAAAATTCGATTTAATTTAACTTTACGAACCTATTTTCTCATTTATAATTCTTCAAATTGTTGAAAAAGCACTGAAGGAGAATTGCAAAGTTTTATAATTGGAAATGCGTTTTTTTGATTAACTTCGATCTAGTCATTCGAAGAGGTACCGAAATTCATTCCTTGAACCGTTGAACGAATGGATTTTGGGGATGCGAAGCCACCTGCTATAAATGCTTACCGTATTCCCGGGTTACGGTGACTCTTCTACTCCCGATTTTGGTTGACAATCAACAACCGGTCAGTAGCCGATTTGTCCCTTAACTGATTCAAAGGTCCAACGTGGTTTAATTTTGGTATCTCACGGATGGAAGAAGCGATAAAAAAATTAACAAGGGATTTAAAATGCCTAATTGGGGTTATACATTCAAAGACCGATTGGTAAACTTGGACCGCGATCATATTGCGATTGCCAGTGGTAGAGATATGCGGTGTTCTCCTAAAAAAACCAGAGAGGTAACCAATGCAATTGTTGGCATGAGATTGGCAGACGCCAAGAAATTCTTGGAAGATGTTATTCTTATGAAACGTGCGGTTCCTTTCATGCGACACAAGAAAAAAGTAGGGCATCGCGGAGGTCTTGAACAATTTAAATGGGGTATCGGTCGTTTTCCACAAAAAAGCGCAAAATTGGTGTATGATGTGCTTTTAAACGCGGAAAGCAACGCAGAATTCAAAACTTTAGATATTGAAAAAGTCAAGATACTGCATGCGGCTACCCTTAGAGGACGCAGAATGAAACGGTATATTGAACGGGCACATGGTCGTTCGACACCGTATTTTAAAACATTAACCCATGTTGAAATCATTTTACTTGAAACGAAATAAAGAGATAGAGATGAAAAAATATGCCGATTAAGAAACATTTTATCAGTAAAGGTATTCAATACATGATGATTGATGAATATCTTCGTAAAAAATTCGTTGATGCAGGCTATGAAAAGGTGAAAATCGAGGTCGGTCTTCATTCCACCAAGATTACTATTCATGCCGCGAGACCGGGGTTAATTATCGGTTCGAAAGGCAAATCTATCAATGAATTAACCAATTTTCTATCAAATGAATTCAAATTGGAAGCACCTCAGATAAAGATTGCATCAGTGAAAGTGCCTGAAATGAATGCACAAATCATGGCTAACCGGTTGTCCTTTAACATTGCAAACGGCGAAAACTTTCGAAGGGCAACCTATTCGATTCTAAGAAGAATAATGAAAGAGGATGTTCGAGGTGCAGAGGTAATTATTTCTGGACAAATGACATCTCAAAGAGCTAGACGGCAAGCATTTCGTGTTGGTGTAATTCCCAAAACGGGAGAACCGTCCATGAGAGGAGTGTCCAAAGGTGTTGCACATTGTCTGCTAAAGCAAGGAATTCTCGGAATCATTCTTAAAATCTTCCCAAGTTCGTACAAAATGCCGGATACAATCATCCTAAAGCAAGAAGAGTCTATCAAAAAGAGCTTTCCAAAAGAAAAAGTGCTTGAAATTCTTGATAAACAAGCCGGAGATGATATTATAGAAGAGGAAGAACTCTTTGAAGAAACTGGTGATGCTGCGGAGGAAGAAATCGAACAAGAATTTGAAGAATACGAGAAAATTTTAGAAACTGGGAAGGAAACAGCGGATGAAAAGGAACAAACCAAACCAGCAGAATCGGCTTCAGAAGATAAGGATATTGAAAACCTTTTGGATGAAGCAGCTACATTATCGAAAGAAATCTCTGCAAAGGTTGATGATGTTAAGAATGAAATAAAGAGCGATATTGAAACGACACCACAACCGAAAAAGACTCGGGGTAGAAAGAAAAAGGAAGAATAATGGTAGATGGTGGATACAATGAAATTAAAAAGTAAAGATATTCGGAAAATGAGTAGTTTGGAACGTAAAACAAAATTAACCGAATTACGAAAAACGCTCTTTGAAGCACGCAGTGAAAGTGCAATGGGTGGTTCTCTTTCGGATCCTATGAAGATCAGAATGGTCAGAAGATCAATTGCCCGACTTTTAACAGTAATGCACGAAAACAATGAGATCTAAAGCATTGTTCTATTTTGAGGATATGATTGGAAAAAAGGTATATGCAAAACGGAGTGGAAAAACACATGGTCAGTCAAAGTTTCAAGATTTTGGATATGTTGTGGATGAATCAGAAAACACGCTCATCTGTTCATCCGATGTCTTCGGAACCGATCAAAAAATCCTCATTAAGAATCAATATATTTTCCGGTTTCACGAGTATGATGAATCCGGGAGTCTCACAATTTTTGAAATTAAGGGCGCTCTCTTGGTTGGAACGCCCGAACATAGAATTAAATCTATAAGAAAAAAGAGGTTAAATGTATGGTAAACAATATTGGTGTCCCCGGCATAGTCGCTCCGACAAAGGAATGCAATGATCCTCATTGTCCATTTCATGGAGGATTGAAGGTCAGGGGTCGTATTCTTCAAGGAGAAGTGGTTTCAACCGGCATGACTAAAACCATTGTTATTCGGAGAAACTATAACTTCTATATAAAAAAATACCAACGATATGAAAGAAGAAATACGAAACAAGCCGCCCATGTTCCAGATTGTATGGAAGTGGAAATTGGAGATCTTGTAAAGATTATGGAATGCAGATCGCTCAGTAAAACGGTTGCTTTTGTATTAATTCAAATCGTGAAGAAAGCGAATGAATAAGATGAGGGATAAACATGGCAGGAAAAAGAAAAACCGGTAAAAAAGGTAATATCTTTCGATTAAAGATGACGAGAGGGCTCACTAACTCTACTCATATAAAAATCGTTGATAATTCGGGTGCAAAAGTTGGAAATATCATCGGTGTTGTAGGCCTTAAAACCCGATTAAATCGATATCCTTATGCGACCATCGGAGATCTTGTTGTGATCTCAATTAAGAAGGGAAATAAGGAAATGAGAAAGAAAGTGATGAAAGCCGTGATCGTCAGACAAAAACAAATTATTAAAAGAGCCGATGGAACTCGAATCTGCTTTGAAGATAATGCTGGTGTTATCGTGGCAGATGATGGAGAACCTAAAGGTTCAGATATTCGGGGACCAGTCGCCCGAGAAGCCGCGGATAAATTTCCACGGATTGCGAATATTGCAAGTCAAATTGTTTAGGAGGAATTATAATGTCAGTAAAATCAAAGAAGCCCACAAAGCAAAGAAATGCACAAAGAAGGGCAAAATATCATCAAGTCCATAAATTATTCACAATTCCGATGGATAAAACACTCCAAGAAGAATGGGGTATCAAAAGGATTCCTCTTCGAAAAGATGATGTGGTTAAAGTGGTGAAAGGAGAGTTTGAAGGCATTCAAGGCAAAATCCTTTCAATTGACAAAAAAACTATGACCGTCACGATCGAAGAATGTACTTTTGAGAAAAAGAATGGTCAGACAGGATACCAAAAAATCCACGTTTCAAAATTACTTTTAATGAAATTTGCCGATAAAAAAGGAAAAATTGACTCATGGAGATTAAAGATCATCCAAAGAAAATCAAAATTAGAATTAGAAGGAGTAGCGGCCGCTAAGGCAAATAAATAATAAATGATAGGAGGAAAAAAAAATGGGTAGAAAAGGAAATCGAAGGCATATGAAAAGATATAGTATGCCAAAAATGATTCATGCGCCAAGAAAGCAATATAAATTTATAATGAAACATCGACCTGGCCCTCATCGAATTGAATTTAGTATCCCTCTCGGACATCTCATTCGGGATGTGCTCAAGATAACGGCCAATGCAAGAGAAACTCGATATATCTTAAACCACAAAGAGGTCATGGTTGATGGAAAATACCGCAAGGACTATAGATTCCCGATCGGCTTTATGGATGTAGTCTCTTTCCCTCGAATAAATAAATATTATCGAATTTTGGCGGATGATCGGCATGGAATGTTTCCACTTGAAATCACTAAAGAAGAAGCAGAATTCAAACTCTGTCAGATTATGAACAAAACTACCGTTCGTAAAGGCCATATTCAATTGAATCTTCATGATGGGAGAAGCATCTTGCTCAAGGTCTCAGATCCGAAAAAGAAAAATCCGGTTCAATATAATACCATGAGTACCTTGAAAATTAAAATTCCTACGCAAGAAATTGTTGAACAATATCCGCTTCAAGAAAATTGCCAAGGCTACATTTTCCGCGGAAAGAATATGGGAGTGTATGGAAAAATAACAAAAGTCGAGAAGACCTTCGGAGTAAAAGCAAGTTTAATTAATCTGGAATCCAAACAAGGGGTTAAGAAATCAACGTACTACAATTATATCTTTGTTGTCGGAAAGGATAAACCTGCAATCACTTTACCCGAACAAACCAATTAAGAGGAGGATAAAAAATGTCAAGCAAAAATGAAATGGTTGAAGTGGATTATCGTGCAGAATGGGCACGCAATCCTATGAGAAAACCGTTTATTGAAAAAGTAGTCGTAAATATCGCAGTTGGTCAATCGGGTGAAAAACTCCAAAATGCAAAAAATGTAATTGAAGCCCTAACCAATCGTAAAGCGGTATTATTACGAGCAAAGAAATCAATCAAGGAATGGGATATTCGAAAGCATCAAACTATCGCTGTCAAGGTCACGTTGAGAGGAAAAGAAGCAGAAGAGATGTTGAAACGAACCCTTGTTCCTTTTGATAATCGAATTCTGAAAAGTGCATTCGATAACTATGGAAATTTCTCTTTCGGAATCGATGAACATATCAAGATTCCCGGAATGAAATATGATCCATCGGTGGGTATCTACGGAATGGACATTTGTGTTCGTTTGGTAAGACCCGGTATGCGAGTAAAAACAAGAAAGAAAAATAAAGGCGCTATTCCAAAGTCCCATTATGTATCGAAGAAAGAAACGATGTTCTATATGAAAAATATTTTCGGTGCAGAACTCGTTGATGTAATGGAGGAAAGATTCTATTAAACAAAAACCAAGGAGCGAAAAGGTGAAAAAAATGGTAAAAGCAGTAAATCAAGTCAAAAAACAAGTTCGCTATGGGAAGGGACAGCGATATTGCAGAAGATGCAACACACACCGTGGAGTCATCCGAGCATATAAATTATTCATTTGTAGGCGCTGCTTCAGAGAAGTGGCAGACCGGGTGGGATTCCACAAAACTCATTAAAAAGGAGGAAACAAAATGTTACACGATCCATTAGCAGATGCTTGTAGTTCAATAAAAAATGCAGAGAATGTAAGTAAAAAAATCGTTGTTATAAATCCGGCCAGCAGGCTTATCGGAAAATGCTTGAGAATTCTTCAAAACTATGAATATATTGGAGAATTTGAGATCATCGAAGATGGACGAAGTGGAAAATTCAAAGTGCAGCTGATCGGAAAAATCAATAAAATTGGTGTTATTAAACCACGATATGCAGTCAAAGCAAAGGATATCGAAAAGATTGAAAAGCGGTTTCTGCCGGCAATCAATTTTGGAATTATCATTATCTCCACACCAAATGGTGTTATGAGTCATATTGAGGCAAAGAAACAAAAGATTGGCGGAAGATTGCTCGCATTCGTTTATTAAAGAAACTAAAGGTGAAAAACTATGGTAAAAATGATGAAATTTGAAGAATCCATTGAACCCGAAAAGGGCGTAGAATTTAGTGTAAAAGATAAAGTAGTGACCGTTAAAGGGCCCAAAGGCACGGTTTCGCAAGATTTTAAACATGCAAGAAGAATTAACATCAATCATGATAAAGCAACAAAGAAAATCAATATCTCTATCGATTTTCCCACGAATAAAGAAGCCGCTCTTGCAAGGACAATTATAAATCTGATTAAAAACATGCAGTTGGGGGTCTTATATCAATACACATACAAAATGAAACTTATCCACGCCCACTTTCCTATAACGGTTGAGCCGCCCAAAAAGGGTAGCACGGAAATTCTTATTAAATCCTTTATCGGTGAGAGATCGCCTCGAAAAACCCATGCTCTCGGTGATGTTAAAATAACAGCCAATAAAGAAGAAGTTATAATTGTAGGATGCAGCAGTATTGATGTTGGACAAACCGCGGCAAATATTCAGAAATGCGCAAGGGTTAAAGGAAAAGATAGAAGGATTTTCCAAGATGGTATTTTTGTCTACGAAAAACTTCTTGGAGATAAGACAATTTGGAAAATTAAATAAATATATTCACAAACTCTCTTTTTTCATTCCAATATTTTTATATATCAATGAACCAAGCAATTATATATGCGATGTTGTTCTTTCCATGAATAAAAAAAATCGCTATCTTTAAATTATCGATCACTTTTTATAAATTATTATTCGATTAATTCGAATGATAATCTTTCTTTCGGGAAAGCAAGCAAGGTTCTGATAGGAAGGTAAATCCTATTGTTTGCTTTTCGGTGGTCTGAGGGTTCGTCCCTGATCACATTTCCCGTAGATTGCATTTAGCAATCGAGATATTCTCAAAGGTCGATCGATTGTGCCCTTTGGCCCTTTCGAATCGTTCTCTGATTTTAGAATATCTTAGAAAGACCACTATAAATCAACATTGAAAGTGAAAACGATGGAATCATCAGAAAAAAGCCGATTGTTGCGAATTCGGAAGTTCAAAAAGAGACACAATCCGAAATTCGTACGCGTAGAGAGTTGGCGTTATGTTAGACTGGCTCCTTCATGGCGCAGACCCAAAGGTCTTGATAATAAAACCAGAAGAAAAACCAGAGCCGGTGTTAAAATGCCAAACGTCGGTTATGAAGTGCCCGCAGCAATTCGAGGGCTCCATCCATCAGGATTAATTGATACTTTGATTTATACAATCAAAGACCTTGATTCTCTGGATCCGGCAATTCATGGCATTCGTATCTCTGGGAAAGTTGGAGCAAAGAAAAGAATAAAAATTGTAGAAACCGCTTTTGAAAAGAAATTCAAAATCTTGAATACCACCATTGAAGTGGAAAAAGAAGAAGAAACTACACCACCCGCGGCGGAACAAGAATCTAAAGACGGCAAAGTAGAAGCGAAAGAAGAAATTAAAGAAGAAGAAAAATCTGAAGAAATCTCTTTAAAGAAAAAACATATTAAAGAAATAAAAGAGAAAATCAAACAAAAAGAGAATTCTGAAGAAAAGACAAAAGCTGGCGAAACAAAGGAGGAATCTGAACCATGAATCTAACGACACAGCGAAGAATTGCTTCCGATATACTCAAATGCGGATATTACCGGATATGGATAGACCCCGAATTCATTGAAGATGTCCAAATGGCGATTTCAAGAGAAGACATCAAAGAATTGATCAATGAAGGAAAAATTAAGAAACGCCCGGAAAAAGGGATTTCGAGATTTAATGCGAAAATCAACCACGAAAGAAAGAAACGTGGTCTAGCTCGGGGCATCGGAAAAAGAAAAGGTGCAAAGCACTCAATTGTCCCAACGAAGAGAGAGTGGATTAATAGAATCAGACCAATTCGTGTAAAGTTAAAAGAAATGAGAAATAAAGGCGAAATTAATCCACATAATTATCGAATTCTCTATCTACGAGCAAAAGGTGGAATGTTCCAGAATGTTAAAAATCTTCTTCGATATATCGATGAAAACAAAATGCGGAGTTAAATGTGAGGGATAAACATGGCAAACGGACCAAAATATAGAGTACCATTCAGAAGAAGGAGAGAAGGAAAAACAAATTATCATCTCCGATTAAAATTAATCAAATCAAACCAATTGAGATTAATTATAAGGCAATCCACAAAGAATTGTGTTGTTTCATTCAATGAAGCAAAGATTGACGGAGATCGAACATTAGTGTTTGCAAGTTCAGCCCAACTTGCAAAGAAATTCGATTGGAAATATAACTCGGGAAATCTCTCATCTGCTTACTTAACGGGCTATCTCGCGGGTTTACAAGCGAAAAAAGCAAATATCCAAAAAGCGATCTTGGACATCGGTGTACCAGTGCACAAACACAGAATTTGGGCATCGTTAAAAGGTGTTATTGATGCAGGAATCGAAATTCCTCATGGAGACATCTTTGATGAGCATCTTGAAAAACGGATCACCGGTCAACACATAAAAGATTACGCAGAACACCTCAAAAGTGAATCTCAAGACCTCTATAAGAAGGAATTTTCCGCTTATATCAAAAACAAAGTGGATCCAACCAAAATCGTAGAATCCTTTGAGAAAACCAAAAAGGAGATAGAAAAGAAAACCAAATAGGAGAATGATAAAACATGTCAGAAGAATCAAAACCGGATAGAAAAGCCTCATTTGATAGAAAACGAAAAGGTTCAAAGAGACCCCAGAAAGGCGGCAAATCCGATCGAAAAGGTGGCAAGAAGTTTTCACGAGAACCAAAAGAAATCGAGTGGAATCCCACCACCGCATTGGGAAAGCTGGTCAAGGAAGGGATGATTACTTCAATTGATGAGGTCTTTCAAAGAAATTATGTGATCAAAGAGATTCAAATTTATGACCGTCTCATTCCGAATTTAAAAGAAGAAGTGTGCGAGATCTCAATGGTTCAGCGACAGACCGCTGCAGGAGAAAGTTCTCGATTCCGATGCACAGTTGTTGTAGGCAATGAAAATGGATATATTGGGGTCGGTTCCTCCAAAAATAAAGAAGTAGGACCCGGCATCAGACAAGCCATTGCGAGTGCAAAAAGAAACCTTATCCCAGTTATTCGAGGTTGTGGTTCATGGGAATGTAACTGCGGAGGAAACCACTCAATTCCATATAAAGTGGATGGAAAATCGGGATCGGTCAGTGTAACGTTGATGCCCGCACCCAAAGGTGTAGGACTTGCATGCAGTAAAACTGCAAGATTGGTCCTTAACTTAGCTGGTGTCAAAGATATTTGGACTCGAACTTCTGGAAATACACGATCACGAGGAAATACGGCAAAAGCCGTAGTTGATGCTTTACGAAAAGCATATAACATGATGATTAAAACCGAATAATAACAAAGGAGGAAAAAAAAAATGTCAGAACAAAAACAAGTGAGAGGAAGAAAGAAAACAGAACCGGCAAAAACGGAGAAAGTGGAGACCAAATCAAAAAAAGTAGAAGAAACTCCAAAAGTACCGGTCAAAACAGAAGAATCAAAATTGGAACTTCTTTGTATTATTCGAGTGCGCGGCTCTGTCCATGTCCGTCAGGATATTGTCGATACGATGAAAATGATGAATCTTCATCATATAAATCATGCAACACTTGTTCCGAATACTCCTCAATATCAAGGAATGATTAGCAAAGTCCAAAGTTATGTAACTTATGGCACCATCGACAGAAAAACATTATCAGATCTCATCGGCAAAAGAGCCCGAATCACCGGAAATAAGAAATTATCCGATGATTTTGTAAAAGAAAATTCCGATTTCAAATCGATTAAAGAATTTGAAGATGCCATCTTTTCGTGCAAAGCGAACCTCAGAGCAGTCCGAGGCTTAAAACCCGTTTTCAGACTGCACCCACCAAAAGGGGGACACAAAGGAACCATCAAAAAAGCAAGAAAAGAAGGCGGAATTTTGGGAAACGTTCAATCAGAAATCAACGAATTTCTAAAGAGGATGATATAAAATGGTGTGGCACAAAGAAAGAAAGAGTCGAAGGGAAAGAGGCCATCGAAACTACGGATGGGGTAGAGTTGCAGGCCATCGAGGGAAAGGTCGAAAAGGTGGAACCGGTCTTACTTCCGGTAAATTCAAACACAAATGGATGATTTATCTGAAACAAAAGAAAATGGGATTCCCAGAACACCAACCCGGTTTCCCCAAACACGGCAACCCATGGATCATCGGAAAACAAGGCTTCAAGAGACCCCAAGAAGTCATCAGAAGAGAAGCATACGAAGCAATCAACTTATCCCAATTGGATAAAAGCCTTGATGAATTAGTCAAACAAAGCTTTGCAGTGAAAGAAGGTGCCGTATATAAGGTTGACTTGGTTAAAGCAAAAATTGGAAAACTCTTGGCTAAAGGTAATCTCACAAAGAAATGCGAAATTACGGTGGAACGGATTTCCAAAAAAGCTCAAGAAAAAATTGAACAACAAGGCTCTAAAGTCATCATTGCTGAATAATTTCTGTTCAAACTTTTTTTTAATTTATTCTTTTTCCGCTTGGTCCATTCAAAAAAAACTTTTACGAATTAAAAAATTCAATTTAAAAAATTATTGCGATAAGGATTTTCTTGCTTTCTCCAAGAGCTCTTTTATATCTTCCGCATCCGGCTCTTGTTTTAGATAACTCTCAAAAATCGGAATGGCTTCCTTAAATTTCTCAAGTAATACCAATGCTATTCCTTTCAAACGATAAAATAAAGGTGTTTTTATATGATATTTTTCGCATATTTCAAGCATCCCCAATGCTTGCTTTGGCTTTTCAAGCCCAAGAAAGTTTTTTGCCAAACCCAACAGGATTTGCTCATCTGCAGCCATAATATTTCCATATTTCTCGGTAAGAATTACGTTGTAATATGAGATGCTCTTTTCGTATTGATGCAGTTCGAAAAAGATTTCGGCCAAATAAAATAGCGTATCTACCGTTGGTGATAAATCTTTTGCCCGTTCATAAAATTGCAGTGCGGAATTCCAATCCTCTTTTTGAAAGTACGCAAATCCAAGCCCAGCATAGCCTCCAGCGGAGTTAGGATTTAGATCGGTATGTGCCTTAAAAAATCCAATCGCTTCATCGTATTTCCCTAACTCATTATTTACAACACCCAAATAGTATAAAATGTCGGGATTATTTGGATACTTCTGATTGATTTCTTGAAGAATAGTAAGCGCCTTCTCGTAGTGTTCATGAGTGATCTCATCTACTACTTGAGAAAGTTCAACGATTTTTTCGCTCATATTCAAAAACAAATAATCTGCGCTATTCAACTTGCCTCTTTTGTAAATAAATGAAGTTAGCAAAATTTATTTATCAATAATCGAATTTGGAATGAGAAAGCTTTTCTTTCCAAATAACTTTGAATTTATAATGGTTCTCCATATATATGATTTTATGAGAATCCTTTTTCCGAAATGGGTGAAATATTATAACCGTTTTGAATTGAAAGGATTAGAAAATCTTCCGAAATCGGGTTCCGCAATTATTGCACCTAATCATTCCGGAGGATGGGATTGGGATAATCTCTGCTTGATGTCGGCTTTTGATCATGTTAAAACATCCCGAAAAGACAGAAAGCGGATTTGGCTTCTTTATTGGGACTTATGGAGCCGAGATATATATTATTTTGCGAGATGGGTACAAAGGTTTTCACCGATTCCGATCTCTTTAACGGGGAAGCCTCTTCCGTATTCATTAATCGATCAAGTGGTGAAGCGGGGTGAATTATTGGCCATCATGCCCGAAGGGCATTCTGCTTCGATACATGAAGGCTATTCGCTTTGGAGATTTTATCCCGGGGTAATCAAACTTCATTTGAGATACAAAATCCCGATAATTCCAACCGCTTGTATCGGATTCGTAGAATGCGCGCCCATTGTTTCTGTAAAATATAACCCGAATATCAAGCCGCCATTTGAAAAAGAAGTAATGATCCCTCCGGTTTTTCCGAGAAAATTATTAATTCATTTTGGTTCGCCTCTTTCTTTTCCGAAGTATTTTGGAAAGGATCCGAGCAAAGAAGAAATGAATTTGATGCTTAATCGGGTTCGTACAGAGGTGAAATTGCTCATTTCCAAATACCGTTGAAATGGGTGATTTTTGTTGATTTAACAACGCATATACAATTTGTACTAAAGCTCTTTTAAAAAATCGAGAATTTTTTTCTCTAATTTGAGGGCTTCCGATGCCATCCGATGATTGGTTAATCGGTTCAGCCTTTTAATGTAAAAAGAGGAAGATTTAGGCAATGTCAAGTTCTGTAAAGCGATATTTCGAGGATTTGGGTGCAAAAATCAAAACCGCTGTGCGAGTTCGGAAAGAGAATCCGTTTTTCTTTCTTGCCTTAATAATGATAATTGCTCTTGCGATTTTGGTTCGTGTATCTGCTGCAGTTCGCGGGGTCTTTCTGATCAAAGAGTTTGACCCTTGGATGCAATATACTAACACCCTTTTTCTCATTGATAATGGTCTCTTTGAATATTTCCGATGGATAGACTATAAACAATGGTATCCAGAGGGATTTGCTCGGTATTTGTTGAGGCCTGGACTCATTTTCAGCGCAGCCTTTGTATATCTCGTGTTAACCACCCTTGGATTTGATGTAACCCTCATGGAAGTCTGTTTCTATTTTGGACCTTTTATGGGCGGTCTTACGGTTCTGGTTATGTATTATTTAGGGAAGGAGGTTGGCGACGAACGTTCTGGATTGTTAGCTGCATTCTTCTTGGCCTTTAATCCGGGACATATGCAAAGAACAACCGCAGGGTTCTTCGATAATGAAACTGTTGGAGTATTATTTGCATTAGCGATGCTTTTATTCTTTATCAAATGCACAAAAACCGGAAAATTTACACATGGTATCCTTGCGGGTGTCTTTTTGGGACTGCTTGGATTGAGTTGGGGTGCCTTAACGTTTGGATATCTTATATTCCCATTAATTGTTGGAGTGTTAATTGTTATAAATCGATATTCAACCAAAACATTTATTGCGTATTTTACAACCATTGGAATTGGGCTTTTAATCTATATGATAGCTCCGCATTTTGTCTACAAATATCAAATGAAAGAAATGGGATTTGCGATTCCTTTCATATTCGCGATCTTTCTGATAATCTATCATTTATTCTTCATTCAAAAGGAGAGGAATCCGAAGATCTATGAAATGTTGGTAAACGTGATGAAATATTCAGCCATCCCGATTGCAATTGCGGTGATCGTGATATTATGGAAATATCCGGAAGTAATTCCTTTCGATCTATCCAGTCGGTTGACCAGTATTCTCAATCCCACAATGCGTGAGAAAATCAATTTAGTCGCTTCGGTTGGAGAACACATGCCAAGTTCATGGTCAGTATTCTATTATAATGTGTTGTTCTCCCTCTTATTGATTATCCCGGGCATGTATTTTGCAATTAAACGAACAAGAGAAGATGATATTATCATGATAATTTATGTGCTTCTCTTATATTATTTTACGGGATCCATGGTTCGTATCATTCTGTTGTTTGCGACGGCATCCGCCTTGATTGGAGGATACGGTTTAGGAAACATTCTGAAACATTTGGGTAATTTAATGAAAGAACCAACATTGTTCCAGAAAAAAATGCAAAAACAAAGAGGAAGAGAATCCATTGGTAAAGGGGAAGCATTATCAGTCTACTTCTTGGTTGGAATTTTATTATTCGTTCAAGTGAATCATTCGGCCACAAGCGCAATCAATCAAATGTCCTACTCCGAATTGATTGCGGGTGGAATATTACGAGATTGGGAAGAAACCTTGGTATGGATGCAAAATAATCTCCCGGGCACAGCAGTGGTTGTCTCTTGGTGGGACTATGGATATTGGACCACCCTTATCGGAAACCAGACTTCGGTCAACGATAACGGAACATGGAATTCCACTCGTATCGGGATAACCGGTATGGGGATGATGGCCACTGATGAAATCACATCAGCTAAAATCTTTAGACATCTACATGCAGATTATGTTCTGGTCTATTTCGGTTTCTTATTGCAAGGATTGGGTGGAGATGAGGGAAAATGGCCTTGGATGCTCAGAATTTGTAATGATCACACCGAAGAATACAAAAACATGAGTTTGCCAAAAGATTTCTGGTTCGGAGATAATAATCAAGTTAATACTGTATTTGATGAAGATGAATACATCAATTCAACAAGCGGTAGATATAGAGACAAATGGTTCCAATCAACCCTCGTTAAATTAATGTTCTATGGTGAACCCACAAGCACGACATCGGCAAAAACACAAACCGGATATATGTTTGCCAAAGAACTCGAAGGAGACCAACAATCCGGCAAAGAGGGAAGAACGGACGACTATGGAAATAAATGGACAAAACACATTCCTGAAAATGGGAATTACAACTTTAAGGTATTTAGACCGGCCTATTTCTCATCAAACAGATTAGTCAAAATTTATAAAGTAGACTATTCTGCAATCGATTCATCATTTGAAATAACAGACGATTTTCTCGGAACGGATGGATTCGGGTACGCAAAAATTAAGAACACAGGAATCACAAACCTAACGGTTAATTCTGTTGAAGTGAACTCCAAATCGATTGATTTCGATTATCAATCCAAAGATAGACAAATTGCGCCAAATGAAACTCGATGGGTTTGGTTTGATGCCAATCAAGAAAAAGTTTCAAATTCTTCAAGTACTCATACGCCGAATATTGCACCGCAATCCGCTGGAACATTCACGAATGGATCGATTTATTCGGTAAAATTAGAGGTAACAGCGACGGGAAAGGACGATTTTACATTCAAATTTACAAATGAAACCATAAATAAAGAAGTCAAAGACCCGAGAACAGGCTCTATTGAGATTCTTAGAGACCAATCATACGCATATATCGACACGGATCCCGAAGGAAATCAAGATATGAACTATGTGAAACTCGCAGTGAAAAACACCGGATCAATCCCCGTAAAAGTTTCAAACATCAGTATCAACGGCTTCAACGCCAACTTCTCAAGCCCGCATTCGAATACCTTGTTAGGACCCGATGAAATCGAAATCTTCGATGTAAATCCACCCGTAGGAGGGTTTATTGGCTATAATAATACATTTGAAGTTAAAACCCGAGAAAACCTAAAAGATAAGGTTGCATTAGCGTATAATGAACAAGGCTATAAACTCACGATAATCCCCGTTGATCGAGAATCTTTGCCCGAATCCAAATATTTATACGATTTTATAGGAAAGGCACCATTGAGCGCGGACCCAGACCGATATTACATGAATATGAACGAAGGAAACACCGTGCTGTATAGCAATGGAACCTTGGAAATCATGATAAAAAACACCGGGAATTATTCAATCTTCATTCCAGAAATTCGAGTCAATGGCACAGCATATGATTATCAAGTCGTGGGCGGATTATCCAGAAACGTGAAACCGGGTGAGACCCGCAAATTAAGAGCAAATATCACTAATCTCATTGATGGTGAAATTTATGATGTTGCAGTGGTAGGAGAAGGCCCCAATAGAGTCGGCGATAACGAACTTATTGCATCCGATCTTGTCCAGTTGACTGCTAAAAATAGTTCGAGTGCAATTAAA
The DNA here is from genome assembly GCA_964623665.1 of uncultured archaeon. Classification (GTDB taxonomy): domain Archaea; phylum Asgardarchaeota; class Lokiarchaeia; order Sigyniarchaeales; family Promethearchaeaceae; genus CAZUTM01. The sequence continues at coordinate 20,715 of CAZUTM010000030.1, read as the reverse complement.
ATCATCGGAGGCAATGTTCAGACATGGGCGAGAACAGATGAAAATGTATCTTTGGTTGTGAAAAATGTTGGGTCAACAGATCTTTCCTTAACATCGATCACTATCAATGGGACAACACATGTATTAGCTCTTGCTGATTTGGACCGCAGCACATCGGTTATTAAACCAGGTGAAGTCGCTAAGATTAACTACGAACATAATCTGTTAAAAATCAATGTTTCCGATACGGTCGAGATAACCGTTAATACGAATGTTTCTGCAGCAAAAGCAATGAAAACATTTAACACATTCTTGCCGGATACCTATAATCCGATGAGACATATTCCGGCTAATGCAAGTTCAACACCATCCGGTTTTGTTCTCACTCGGGTGAATTTAAGTAATGCCCATCTTCTGGTATATTGCTTGCCGCAAAATACATCTGCAGCCGGGAAATGGACACTCGAAGCAATCAGAATTAAGAACGTATCATCTGATTTTGAATATATCTCAACCTTTTCGGTAACCAACAAAACTGCTCAACCGGTTTCCAATAATATCATCAGAAAAGTCGAAGGAGCAGAATTACCGGAAATCTTCAATGTTGACTTCTCGATCGCGGGCCGTTCGTTCACCCTTAATGTTGGAGATTGGATTATCATTGAACTGCGCTCCAAAGAAGGATGGACTGAAGAAATCTGGGTTCAAGTTCAACCTTAAAACGAAATTTTCAGTTATTTTTTCTTTCCTTTTTCATTTTTATTAAATGGATCACTCTTAAACATAAAAAAACCCAAGGGTAAATGGCAGTTCCCATTGAATATACACGCAAAATTTAGAACGTGGATAATTTTATTGCCCGAAACTTTCTTTCGGTTATTTGTTAAATTTTTATGTTTATTTTCGAAAGAAGGTATTTTTAATCGCTGCAATAATCCCGCCTTTCTTCGCCGATGGAACAATTTCATCTACGTGATCAAACAATACGGGGTCTCCATTCTCGGGGCAAATCGAATAGCCCGCCTTTTTTAGAAATTCGAGATCATTCGACTGATCCCCCAAAGCAATCACCGAACTCCAATCAATATTTTTCATTTTAAGGTAAGTATCAATCATTTTTTCTTTTCCGGCCAATTCTGAATTAATTTCAAGCCAATAATAACCGTCGAGATTGACGTCTTTTATTTTAATTAAATTAATTTGGTTATAATATTTTTCTCGGAGTAATCGGTACATCGGGTTGATTTTTTCTGCAACATCGCAAAATTGGATGGTAATAACATCCTTATCTATAAATTGTGAATAAATTTGGGGATTTAAAGGCTGAACTCCTCCGGAACTCCATTTCCCTTTTAAAAAAGTAATCGAATTATTGGATGGTTCCAAAACCGCAAAAACGATAGGGATCAAATTATATTGAGGCGCTAACCGCATTATTTCTTTCGAGATGTCCTTTTGAATTCGACGGATGAGTTTATATTCTTTTGTATTGAGGTCGGCTAAGATCGCACCATTCGTTAAAATGGTTAAATTTGTTATTTTTAAGCCGGTTAAGGCTTTGATGGTGTTTTCCAAATCTCTTCCGGTTGCAATCACCAAATCCAAGCCTTGATCTATTAGAGAGTTTAGTGTTTTCAAAGCGTATTCTGAAAGTCCGTTTTCCATGTCGAGGAGGGTACCGTCCAGATCCGAAACAAATAATTTATTCTCCACATTCTTTTAAATTTTAAATCCTTATATTAACTTGATGAATACGCCGCCAAAGCGCCTTCAAACAGCCCTTCAACAATTGGAAAAAATGAAACAAGCGGTTTCCGGAATGGTACTTTTGGAAGAAATTCAAATTGAAAACGCGCATGAAAATCCATTTCGAATTTTGATTTCGACCGTATTATCGGTCAGAAATAAAGATGAAGCAACTCACGAAGCGACCGAAACACTCTTTCAATCCTACTCCACACCCCAGCAACTTGCGGATGCTCCTATTGAAGAAATCGAAAAGAGAATCATAAAATCGGGAATGTATAAAACAAAAGCGCAAAGGATCAAGGAGATTTCGAAAATCTTGCTTGAAAAATTCGGAGGCACCGTCCCCTCCACCTATTCCGAATTGATCTCGTTACCGGGAGTTGGTCCAAAGGTCGCAAATTGCGTACTTGTGTATGCTTTTCATCAACCCGCAATCCCTGTTGATACCCATGTCCATCGAATTTCAAACCGAATCGGATGGGCTACCACGAAAAATCCAAGAGAAACCGAGCAAAAACTAACTGAATTTTTTCCAATCGAGGCTTGGAACGATCTAAACTGGGTTTTAGTTCTGTTCGGAAAACAAATATGTAAACCAATAGGACCGAAATGCAACGAATGTCCGGTTGGCGAAACTTGCCCGAAGATTATATTGAAACTAGAAAATCCTAAAAACAAATCGAAGAAAAAGATGCCGGAACATTCATGATCCCAATACAATAGTAATAATACATGTTCTGGGTAGTTAGAGGTCTCTTTAAATCCGGTTCTCGGAATTACCTTCATTATTTCGTTCGAAATGCCTTAATCAATTTAAAAATCGGAAAAGAACAAAAATACATAACTTTTACAACTTGATTTTAAAAATATTCAAAGAAAATACCGGAACTAAAAATTCAAGCGAATGAATAGCCCTTAACACCAAAAAGCAGTTTAACGTTGTGTTGAAAAATTCCACATCAACGATTTTCTGCAATAAACCTCTTCCATTCCGAAAGTGTGCTTAAAATCATAATTTCTTTACTATCCGATTCGATAAATTCTTCCGGAATGAAATTCATTGAATTCGAGACACACTTACTCTTCTGATCAATTAATTTTATTGAACCCAAAATAATTGCATTTCGCACCGCCCCGCACGGCTCCAAATGAATGATCTCTTTTTTTAACTGAGCTAAAAATTCAGGATCTACAATTCTGATAAACTCTACTGAAACCTCCCCAGATGCGGAAGATTCCTCGATCTCATACTCGAAATAAACCCCCGTGGAGGTGTAGCGCATCCAAATGGCATGAATCTTTTGAATAAACTTCCAATCCGGGTTTTTCCACCGAAATCGATCCCGATGAATTTTACCCTCAAAAGCAATCATGGGATAAAAAAGATTTATTCAATTATATCCTTTTCTTCCACAATGAAACTCACCATTTCATATATCGGTTCCGGATACGTGGGTCAAGTGGATGCTGCAATTTCAGCAGAAAAAAACCACAATGTCATTTTGGTTGATGTGATTCCCGAAAAAGTCGATAAGATAAATGCGGGAAAACCCACCATCTATGAACAAGGTTTAGCAGAGATAATCGAACGAAATGTGAAAGAAAAGAGACTCTCTGCAACGATGAATATCGGAGAAGCGATACAAAAAACAGAAATCTCGTTTATCTGCGTGGGTACGCCCGATATCGGTCATCGTATTGATTTATCATATATTAAACAAGCTGCAATCGATATCGGAAAAGCCCTTTCAACAATTTCACACTATCATGTTGTGGTCGTAAAAAGCACGGTCGTGCCGGGCACTACCGAAGATATTGTTCTCCCACTTTTAGAAAAGTTTTCGGGAAAGAAAGTGGGTAAAGACTTTGGTTTATGTATGAACCCAGAATTCCTTCGCGAGGGTGTTGCGGTTCAAGATGCAATAAATCCCGATAGTGTCGTGATAGGATCCTACGATGAGTCCTCCAGAGCTAAAGTTGCTGCTATTTATCATTGGATCGATCCGCAAAAACTCTTTTTCTGCGGAATTAAAGCTGCCGAAGCAATAAAATACGCCAAGAATAGTTTTTTGGCAACCAAAATCACATTCGCAAACGAATGGGCAAACTATTGCGAAACGATAGGAGTCGATGTCAAAGAAGTTATGGATGCGATAGGAATGGACCGACGTATAGGCCCGTTGTTTTTACAATCGGGTCCCGGTTACGGAGGGTCTTGTTTCCCAAAAGATTTGAATGCAATCATCCATGCTGGTGCGATGACAGAATCCAGATTTAGGATCCTCGAAAAAGTCGTAGCCGTGAATGCGATTCAACATTTAAGAATGATAATACTCGCAAAAAAAATTCTGAAAAAAAATTCCTTTGATGGAATGAAAATCACGGTTCTCGGGCTCTCGTTCAAAGAAAACACCGATGATGTTCGAGAATCTCCCGCACTTCGGTTGATTAATGAATTGGCAGCAGAAAATGCTCAATTGACCGGATTTTGTCCCGAAGGAATGCCCATGGCTAAAAAATTCCTTGAAGAAATGAGAATTAGAATCAATTACGCAAGAACCCTTGAAGAGGCCATTGAGAACTCGGAACTAATTTTTATTCCCACACCTTGGTCTCAGTTTTCGGCCATTTTAGGCAAAACTAAATGCCCGGTAATCGTTGGTCATCGCCATTTTGTCAAGGATAAGAACCTTCCGAATGTTTTTGTGCTAGGATTTTCACGAATGGAACGCTAATCTTAGATATACCCTTTTTTTAACAAATCACTCGAACGCATGGTACAGAGATAACACCCCAATAACGAGCGCATAATCAACCCATCATAACCGGTTTTATATCCTCTTATCGCTATTTTTTGCTTAGGTGTGTGTAAATATGTCGACGACTCAAATTCCGGATCGACTTTCGGCAGCTTCAAAGAAGGTAGTGGATGTCGGTTCACAATATGCAAGTTCACAAGGAAAAGCTTCGGGCGCGGCGGTAAATCACAAGGTATTTCTCTATTTGAGTAAATTTCATTCTATCTCCGAGGTTGATTCGATCAAGCGGGAACTGGCAAAGGGTAATGTGGTATTTCTTGACTTTAGTGAATTTTTAGAAGATGATTCCAACGATACAGTAGATTTAAAACGAGGGATAGAGCAATTAAGGGGGTATTGTCAAGAAACCGGCGGAGATATTGGTAGGATCGGAGAAGAACTGTTGATTCTCACTCCCAATAAAAAAATCAAGATTTTTTAAGGCGTCCTCAGCAATCTTTATTTCGATTTCTGGACTATTAATTGCAGATCTTCATGAAAGTTAGACAGCGAACGCTTCTCAATAACAAGGATAAAAGAGAACTGATCTCAAAATTGACAGGCAAGTTTGGAGATTCCGTTCAATCTATTGTCGATAAGAAAGATCAAATGGAATATATTCGGTTGGAAAATAAGGAAGAAATATATTTAATCAACGGAACTCCCGCAATCTTGATTAACAACGATCTCGTAATTCCCATGTTAAATTTTCTTGCGAATCATGACTTTCCAATTAAGACGGTTATAGTAGATGCAGGTGCCATTAGATTTGTTTCCAGCGGAGCCGATGTGATGAGACCGGGTATTGTGGAAATCGATTCCTCAATAGCGAAGGATGAGTGCATCTTGATTCGGGAGATTACCCATAAAAAGCCGTTGGCTATCGGGATCGCACTATTCAGCGGAGAAGAAATGAAAGCGATGCAATCCGGTAAAGTTATAAAAAATATTCACCATGTTGGCGATAATTATTATACCTTAGGAAAGGAACTTTAATATTCCCCCTTTTTTTAATGTTTTTGGATTTTCCATTTGCACCGTTCACTCCGCATATAACTATTGCATGTATCACCGGATGTTGGATGAAATATTGCTCTAACTTCGGAACAACAAAGACTAAGAAGGAACTAAAGGCCGAGAATCCATTTGTAAATGAAAGAAAAAATATTCGCTCGGTAATCTAAAAACCCGAGAAGGATAATAAATCCGAAAAAAGGCTTAATCTACAGTATAGTGCAATGCATTTCTGCGTTTTAATCGGATCGATCTGATATTATGGGCAGGAAAGCCGTTTGCAGCACGGGTTTTATTTTGCCATTTGTATTTGCGTAATCTTTTAGAATACCCAAATCCACAATTTGAACACTCTTTTTTCGTTTTGTGGAATGAATGGTTGCCGCAACGTCTGCATGTAATATGGCTTGCCGCCTTATTGTGCAATCCGAATGAAGGAGTTCCTTTGGTCATAGAATCACATTATTCTAATTTAATAAGAATAAAAAAGCGTTGTCTTTAAAAAAGTGATCGATTTTCATGATCAATCAATTTTATTCCGAAAGCATAACGGAAATGAAAATAGGATTGCTTCCGGTTTGATCTATTAATCTGAAATGTATCCGATTATTTATGATTTTGTAATTTTTTGCCGTAGATTCGATAGAACGAATCGAAAAGCCCTTTGAAGGCAAAACAAGAATCAAATTATTTAATCGAATTTCCAAAGTGTATTCACGAACATCTATTAAAATTTTGAGTATCCCTTGTGTATATTCGATTGAATCTATGAATCCGAAGAATGTCGGTAATTTTTTACAAGAAAATCCTTTTTCTGCACGATACCAATAATCGGGAATTCCGCTTAACAATAACAAGGTATCCGCCACACGAAAAGAAAAAAGAGATTCCGATTTTTGATTTTCATATTCATAGCTTGAACAGATTTCCATCGCAAACATGGATCTAAGTGTAGTAGTGCATTGGGCTTCATCTGAGGTCTTGAAGGAGTGCCCAAACCAATCAAGCATGGTAGGCAGCGGATGTTCGGTGAATAATTTGGTATCTTCACGATAATCCACGGCGAATGCGTTGAACATTGCCCGCAAGAAGGGCTTTTTTTCACCCATAAGGAGATACACGTAATGATTACAAAGCAAGAAGGGCTGCATCGAAAATCCGCCACGACGATACCAATACTGGTCAAATTCTTCTCCGATCAAGGGGTAACCGAATTCCGAAGATAAATAACAATTATCTTCCAAATCTTCAACAATCCATCTCCCTTCTTTCGATTCGGGAGAAATAAGACCCGTTCTGATCAAATGAATTGCGCCTTCTAGCACCTCTTGAATCCACCCGAATCCCCGTCCCCGACGGTGCACGTGACATGGCGTGTGAGGAACGTATTCCCCATTTCGGAGTTTAACGACGGGATTTCTGGCTCTTGCAAGGGTAAAACTTTTTATTATCGAAGTGCGAAGGGCTAACGCAAGCATTTTGATGTTTGGAGCTTGCGGATGTTTCATTAAATCAAGGAGCAATGCTATGTGAAAGAGTCCATAATAAGTGTAGGCATTAGTGGAAAGCCAAAACCAATAATCGGTGATATCCTCAACGCCTCCGGGTGGCATCAACCCTTTTCCCAAAAAATCATAGTTCTCTGCCATTTTCCAGCCTCTTTTTTCGATTCCGGAAATTTTTTCGGTATATTGAGCAATTTCAGATTCGATCCAAGCACAAGCCTTCAAGACCGAAGGAATCATTGATTGAAACCACGCAAAATCATTACTTAATAATATATGGTCTGCGATTGCCCATAAAACAAATCCATGATTTTGGTTATACCCTTTTCCCATCTCATATCCGCCGGCCCCGAAATAGACACCCTCAATATCCTCATAATCGCCATCGAGCCCTGCCGTAGATTGATATTTGATAAAAGTCTCCAAAATTCGCCGAGCGTCCTCAAACCGGCCTCTTCGATCCAAATCCATCGCGATCATACACACCTCATTAGCATAACAGCCGTAACCCATCGTTCCTACACGCCCTATAACATTTTCAGCCCCGATTTCACGGTCATTTGTCATCAGTATATGCCACAAATGTTTTGCATAAAACATGGTGAGTTCTTTATCCGGAACATCTACTTGGGAAGAATTTGATACTCTTCGATTCCAATATTTTAGAATTTTTTCGCGCTCGGTTTCAAAATCAAGCATATAAAAACAAGCTGAATCCGATATATAAAGAAAGGGAATTGCAAAATTCAAAGAATATTCGCTGTGAGAATCGACCACAAAGGAAAGAATAAACAGATTGCCTTCTGTCTTATCAATTTTCAATTCTTTTCCTTTTACCACCATTTTATACTCATTTTGAATATTTTTTACCTTTTCCCGTCGTTTCCATGAGATTTCAAAACAATCGGAATGATGTTCAAGACTTTCGGACCGAACCTCATCAAATATAGAATCCAAGATCACCGAATCCGGAAAAAGCGATGCAAGCGAACCAATTTTGATGGATAAAAATATCCGATGCGTTTGAACATCCCGATTCAAGACCTTATACCGAAACATACCGATCGGAATAGAATCCGCTTTGGGCATGACCGAACCATCGTTGATTTCCGGTATGGTCGCAAAAACGCTTTGTTGAATTTCTAAATAAGGGTGCGGCGCCCATTTCGTCTCAAAGACGGGAAAATTATCGCGATACCCCCTAATGATCGGTTTCTTCATCCACAAAGGGATACCTTGTGAAAAATTAAAATCGGAATCAACACTCCAAAAAAATTGGATTTGATTATAATCCGAATTCCAATACAATTTATTCGAATCCGGCCCTTGGACTTTTCTAATGAATTGTGATGCAACCGAAAAAAACCCTTCTGGTGTGATTGCTCCCTTTGCCCTAACGCCTTCTAATCCGATCGGCGCATAAAAAATCCGTTTTTCACGAAATTCAAGCAATGCACTTTCAAGACAACGTTCTGGGATTTCTCGAACCCTTTGTAGGACTGTTTGACCCTTCAATTTCGAAGTAAAAGTGTCATATTCAAGATCCTTTGAAATCAAGGTCGAAGCATCAATAATAATAATCCCATAATCCAAAACGGCGACAAATCCATCCTTTTTAATATCTTCTAAAGCCACCGAAAATAACGGCGTATGCGCGGAATTGTATATCATAAGCAGGGTTCGATCAAAATCTTCCGAATGAGAAGGAATTCTCCCGAAAATATCAAAGATAGAATTCGTTCGGACTTGTTTGGAAATTGTGCCATCGGAAAAAAAACCATTGAACATCCGAACATCGATATTGCTTGCAAAATCGGGGTTATTTGGCGAAATAATAATTGTTAATTGATGATGGGATAATGAAGAGAGAGTGAATATATTCATGGCATCAATATCTTTGTCCAAATCAACGATGTTTGTGAAAATAATTTTTAATTTTAATGTTCTTCTAATTCTGGTCGAATATTTTTCGCTCGGTAGTTCGTTGATTGATAAATCATTAAAGAGAATTCTCGATTCGTGGTTTTCAATTTCAACTTCAAAATCGGCTCGCTGCCAGACGCCACGAAACCAATCATCTTGTGATATCCAGCCAGATCTTCCGGATCCTCTAATCACATTAGGATCGGGTCGATTGGCAGGCCAAGTTGCCCTCCAATAATCCACTTCTTTAATATATTCCTTGCTAAGAGAGAGATTGCCATTACTGCGAATTTTTACAGCGGAGATTTCCCGTGGCTCGGAAAACCATATTTCAACAGCATGTTCCGATGGATTCTGAAGAATGTATTCAGCAAAAGGAAGAATATCCAAAAATTTTGGGGACGCCATAGATAATTCAAGGATCCATTGCTTAAAAATAATAAAAAATGAAATTTTCATAATGGATCTCCTTAATGCTCGACAAAATGAAATATTCATGCCAATTCATTAACAAATTTTTGTGTTTTTGCCAACATCGAGAGATTTACCCACAGAAATCATATTCTTCAAGGATAATCATGGAAATAATAAATAAAAATAACTTTTAAGATCTCACATCTTGTTGATCTCATCCGCAGAGTAGATTTTAATGCCATGTTTCAATAGCGCATCGTATGCGGTTTCGCGCTGATCACTTGAGACTTGCAATAACAAAACAGCATCATCGCCTGCTTTATTGAATGCGTAAAGATATTCAATATTACAATTCGAATTTGCGAGTATTGTTGCAATTTCGTTGAGTCCTTCCGTGCGACTTTTCATTGCTATTGCCATGACCTCGGTTTTCCCAACCATAATTCCTTTTTCTGTTAAAATTTTGGCTGCTTTGTCCGAATCGCTCACTATTACCCGTAAAATTCCAAAATCCGAAGTTTCGGCGACCGTAATCGCACGAATGTCGATATTATTATCGGCCAAAATGGTGGTAACTTTCAATAATTCGCCGGGTCGGTTTCGAACAAAGATAGATAATTGCGTTAGAAAGTGCATCATGAATCACTATCGCTTTTCAACAATAAAAACATTGCCCAAGAACATTTTCCGGAACAAGCAATTTCGGCCAAAGAATTTAATTCGAGAAAAAGAATAAAGAGATGGAAGGATTGGGTAGGAGGGAATTGAACCCTCGACATCCACGGATCTCCACAGCATGATCGCCGTTTGTGAGCGTGGTGATATAACCACTAATCCACTACCCATTGAATTGCTTGTATAAAATAAGCGTTTAAAGCTTCAAAAATTTTTGCTTTTGGCGAAAAGCGATATTTTAATTATTTCCATGCTTTTTAAGCAACAATGTCGCGTGTATTTAAGAAACGAAAAGAATATTTAGAAGCCCGTAAAAGAATACGAATTGGCTCAATTTTTATAACACGATATGAGAAGGCCCGCATTATCGGTGCCCGTGCGCTTCAGATCAGTTTCCAAGCGTCAGTCTTGGTAGATGTTCCTCCCGGGATTACGGATCCCATTCAAATAGCAGAAATAGAATTGCGGGAAAAGGTTTTACCCATTACCATCCGAAGACATTTACCGGGTGGTGATTATCAAGATATTCCGGTATCTTGGTTGATTTATGAATAATCGGGTCGTTGGATTTTTAGTAAGTTTCCTGTTTTTTATTCTTTATTACCCGACTTCGCGACTTTACGGTCGATTTGATGATTATTATTTTTCTTAATACCTTTTTATTTGCACTAATCGCATGATTTCTTCTTACACATCTATAAATTTTATTATATGATTTTTTCGACAGAAGAATTTAAAACTATGCTCAATTTTATAACCTTACTATGTCGTTGAATATATATTCCTATATAGATGGAATCACCGCAACAATAGTTTCTTTGTTCTCTTTAATTTTAGGTTTGAATTCAATAAATGCGTATATTAAACAAAAAAAACTGCTGTTACCTTGGCTTTCTGCTTTTTCATTTAGCATGTCTTTTTACTTCTTTCATATGATCAATTTCTATTATTACATGCTAAATGGAACGAATCTCGACGCAAATATTCTTGGAATCTTGACCTTTATTTTACAACCAATTGCAATATTTTCCTTGATGTTTATCACAGCGAACATTTTCCATGAAAAAAATAAAAGCCAGATTATCCTATTCACTTCGATTTTGTCTATCATTTATTATATCTTGCTTTTTGGATTTTTTGAGGCTAATATTGGAATTAAAATATCTTTGCTTAGCAATCTTGTAAAGACGTATCCAAAAGGTGGCATCTTAATAATATTGGTTATTTTTAGCCTTATGGCAATAGCCATAACAGGATTTGACTTTTACAAGCTTTCCAAAAAAATTGAAGATAAAACCATGAGGATAAAAATGCAGTGTGTGTTATGGGCATCTATTCTGTTTTTAATAGGTATTTTGATAAATTCAATTTTTGATGGATTCATAATCATTTTCGGTCGTGTTATCTTCTTAATGAGCATTCTTTTCTATTTGATTGGTTTGAATCCAAAAATCAAGGATTGATCAAGAAAATGATTGGAGATTTTTAAAAAAACGAAATAAAAAAGCGAGCAATTTGTTTTAAATTCAATTTTTCTTTCAATTTCTGTTTTTCAATCGATTATTCTAATTTTAAAGGGTTTCTTGCTCACCAGCTTCGGTAAGAACATAAACATCATTTTTTTGCCCGTCATATTCTACGAGTTCATGAGTCAGATAACCCTTTTTGACCAAGATGTCCAAGATCGCTTTAAGGTCGGCCATCGGAATCTTTTCTTGCTTTATGGCAAGCCGTCCTTCATTTACGACAATTGCAATCCGGGTCAAAATCATGCGTTTTTTTTGAAAAGAGTTGAGGATAGTTTTTTCAAGAGATGACAATGTTTTAGAGGCTTCCATTTCTTTTAGTTTGAGTAATTCGGTCTCTTTTGAAAGATTTCCGATTTCTTGCTTCTTAGTTTCAACATGCTGGAGATTTATCTCTTCCTTTATGGGCTTTTTCCCTTGCCCTTCTTTTTCCGATTCTGATTTCATGAGTATCTATTGGATGATTTTCGATAATAAAGTTTTTGTTTATGGATCATTTTCCTTCAATTGTTCCATGGAACTTCAAGAGGATATAATTTTGCGCGAATTTATTTCCAAATCCGGAAGGAGGATAAAGATTCGGCATTTCAAGGAGACAGATTTGATAGGAATTTGGTCGAATTTTAACGAAGTCGTGTATGAAAGGATCTATCTTCCCGTTATTACACCCGTTTTGAGCGATTACGAAATGGAATCTTGGTATGAAGCGATTAAAAATCGGAATGAAATATGTCTTGTTGCGATCGATGAAGCAAATGAAGCGCCAAATCATGTGGTGGGTCAAATCACCTTAGAGAACAGTCGATGGGATTGTGCAAAGCATGTATATATTTTAGGAATAATTGTTAATTCAAAATATCGTTGGGAAGGAATAGGCAAACAATTGATTTTGGCTTCGCATGAAGAAGCGAAAAAAATGAAGAAGCAAAAAATTGTGTTGAGTTGCTTAAGTTCCAACGAAAAAGCGATTGAATTGTATAAATCTTTAGGATACACGATTGTAGGCATTAAAAAGAAGCAATTTTTAATGGGAACCCAATATGTGGATGAGGTTTTGATGGAGATTTTTCTATAAATTCTTAAAAATGAACATAAAAAATTAAATTTCAAATGAAAAACCGATGGACCGTATTATCCACGTTCAGAATTCTGCATGGATATTCGATGGGAATGACCCTTTCCCTTGTTATTTTTTTTATATGTTTAAACAAGGACCAACAATCTGAAGGATAATCTGATTTTTCAAAAAACGCATATAAATATACCAACTTGGCCGGTTTGTATTAATATTCTGCCCAGATGACTCGTACTCAACAAAATTTATTTGAAAAAATCTGAAAAATACGGAATTATTTGAAAAAATCTGAAAAATACGGAATTATTCGAATTCAATCGTAGCCGGCGGTTTATTAGATATATCATATACCACGCGGTTGAACCCTCTACATTCGTTAATGATTCTGGTGCTTATCCTTTCGAGGATATTCCAGTCGAGTTTGGCGAAGTTAGCGGTCATTGCATCGATAGATTCTACGATTCTCACGGCACAGATGTTTTCATAAGTCCTGAAATCTCCCATGACTCCAACGCTTTTTACGGGTAAATAAACCGCGAAAGCTTGCCATAGTTTTTCATATACTCCGGCCTTTCTGAGTTCTTCTTGAACAATTGCATCGGCTTCTCTGAGAAGGTTCAGTCGTTCTTTTGTAATGTCCCCAAGTAATCGTACAGCAAGACCGGGCCCGGGAAATGGGTGTCTTGTTAACAAATAGTCGGGTAATCCGAGGATTTTTCCGATTTTTCTTACTTCGTCTTTATATAAATCGCGTATCGGTTCAATAAGTTTGAATTTCATGTTTTCCGGTAATGTGACGTTATGATGTGATTTGATCTTCGATGCGGCTTTGCTGGTTGCTTTGGTTTCAACCCGATCGGGAAATATCGTTCCTTGAGCAAGCCATTTCAGATGTCCGCATGTTGCCGAGAGTTCTTTGGCTGTTTGTTCGAAGACTTCTATGAAGGTATGACCGATAATTTTTCTTTTTTCTTCGGGTTCGGTGACGCCTTTAAGTCTATCGAGAAAAATGGCTTCTGCATCGACTAATTTGAAGTTCTTAAATTTCATTTCATCGCGGAAGATTGTGACAACACTTTCAACTTCATTTTTTCTAAGAAGCCCGTTATTGACAAACACCGGATGGACTTGATCACCAATTGCTTTATGGAGCATAACCGCTACGACCGAAGAGTCCACACCTCCCGAGAGGCCGAGAATGATATGATCTGTACCAACGGTTTTTTTGATTGCTTCGATTTCTTTTTCAATCCAATTGTCCATTTTCCACGATCGCTCTTTGACACAAACATTTAAGAAATCTTCGAGAATCCAAAGGCCGTGAACGGTGTGTTGGACTTCCGGGTGAAATTGGGCAGCATATATTTTTTTTTCAGGATTCCCATACGCCGCAATAGGGCAAGTGTCCGTTGATGCATAAACAACGTAGCCGGGAGGTAATTTCACCACTTGATCGCCATGACTCATCCATACAATTTCTTTTTCTTCAAGCCGGTAAAAAATATCTTTTCGTAGCGATACATGGAGCTCGGTTTTTCCGAATTCTTTTTTCGAATTCGGTTCGACTTTCCCTCCAAGGATATGCGCTATTAATTGGTGTCCATAACACAACCCGAGCAGTGGAATGGATTTGGATTCAACATAAGTCCAAAATTGAGAAGATAATTGAGGCGAGTCTTGTTCATAGACCGAGGATGGCCCGCCCGAGAGAATAATGCCTTTAGGATTAAATTGCTTGATCGTATCGAGAGAAGAATCATAAGGAAGAATATCCGAATATACGCCTAAATCTCGGATTCTTCGGGCGATAAGATGACAATACTGCCCCCCGAAGTCCAAAACGAGGATCTTCTCCGCGATTTCTTTAATTTCCATGGTGAAAATAATGGAGGGCGAAAATTAAAAATTGCGAATTTTTGGATTCATTTGCAACTATCCAAGTCTCTGCAAAAATGAAGCATATGCGGCCTTTGCAGTTTCATTAGTCTCTTCTTTCATAATTTCCGTAACCACATTTTTCAATTCAGGCTTCGGGATCTTTAAAATATGATTTTTTACCGCTTCGTTCTGCGGATTTTTTATAAACAGTTTGAAGATGTATTTATTTGCGGATCCTCCGATTTCCATGAGTGCTTTTAGTGCGTTATTTTTAACTTCATCGAACCCATCGTTTAATTTTTTCGCGAGTTCCGGAACCGCTCTTTCGTCCTTTAATTTGCCCAATGCGATTGCAGCATCTCTTCGCACATACCACAAAGTATCATTTAATGCACGAAATAACTTGGGTGCGGAATCTTTGCCTCCGATTTTTCCGATCGCAATACATGCGGCACACTTTGCAGAGTCCAAATCGTCCATTAAGAGGGCTTCGTAAAGGACATCCAATGCTTGAGGTTCTCCGATTTCCCCAAGTGCTTCGATGGCTTTTACAACGACATCTACATTTGGAACGGCTTGTGCTTTCAATTCTTCACTCTGAACAACAGCTCCTCCGCCGATATCTCCATGAGCGGTGAAAATCGCGAATTGCGGATTCACGAGCTTTATTAGGCCCGGTACCGCTTTTTTTGCTTTATATTTTCCAAGTGCCCATGCTGCATTCTGCTTCACCCGAATACTAGGGTCGTTGAGGGCTTCTACAAGGGGATCTATAGCTTGAAGGTTATTTATTTTACCGAGGCCCCTTGCAGCGTTTGAACGAATAGTTTCATCGGAATCTTTAAGGGCTTTTACCAACCCCTCAAGAGCATTCGGATCTTTGGATTCCCCTAATTTGAACACGGCAGTTTTGCGCACCGCAATATCTGAACTACTTATATCTTTGATTAAAGCGTCCAATCCACTCATGGTTTTCACGTTTTCCTTTCTAATCGAAATATAAAATCCAACTTCATAATGGCAGCGAATCGCTATATACATTTCGCCAAAATACCAAAGAATATAAAGGGCATTTTGATTAGTACATTGAGAAAAATGTCTGGAAAAAAAACTAAAGTTGCCAACAGCCTTGAAGAATTGTTGAATGCGAAGGACTCTGAAGAACTCGAAACAAAGGTGTTGGATTCTTCTTTAGATGCTGAGATTGAAAAAACCGGAAACATGAGTGATGAGACTGCGGGTCGAATCGTTAATGATTTTTTTAATGGAAGTTCACAGAGCAAATTTATCAACGAAGCATTGTATAAAACCGAGATCAAGGAATTTATTTGTCCCCAACCGATTACCCAAATCCGGATAACGAGGAAAGCCTTGAGCGAGATGTTCCTTATGGCCAAAGCGATTAATGAGATCGCACATGAGGAACTGGGTCCAAATGCCACAGAGCTTGAAATCCATTGCTATTGTATTGGTGATATGCCTTCAGGCCCCGAAAAAGAACCGGGAATCATCAATGGAATCTTCATTCCCACACAAGAATTATCCGAAACGTCGGTGAAGGTATCGGAAGATGGTATTCGAGAAGCGATGCTGTTTATTAAGCAAAATAATAAACGAATTTTGGGATGGTCCCATTCTCATGGGCATTTCGAGGTATATAGCTCCGAGACCGATGATGTGAACCATGAGACCATTTTGAATGATACAAACAATTATATATATGTGAAGAATCAATCCGGAGTCTTCCGACTTAAATACGCCTACGGAATGACCGTTGTGGAGCGAGGCGATTTCATGGGCATCGTCGTGAGCAAAAACGCGTGCGGAAATATGCATATGATCCAAGCGGATTTCGATATCATAGGCTCCGACTATGATGATTTGGAAAAAACGGTGATACTGCAGCAATTGAAAGAAAGGATAAAGAAAGTTGTTACCGTGATCACGAGTTCGAATGAACAAGGTCAAATGGATGAGGAGGACATGGTAAAAACGCTCACCGAGAAATTTCTGAATTTATTTATACGAAAGTTATCTCTTTCAAGGGATGTTATCATGAAATCTGATGAAATCAAAAATGATCGAGATATGCTCCTTGTCGAGAAACTATTTAACGCTTATGATGATTTGGTGATATCTGGCGGCAAAGATAGTTTCGTTTCGGTCGCACAATTATTTTTAGAGAACGTAAAAAAGACCTTGAAGTCAAAAAAATAATTATATTTTACGAAAACAAGAATTATGTGAATTTTTTATCTCTTTATTTGAAATCTTTTCGTGAAATAAATCAAAATAGCGACACCGCAAAGGAATGAACCGATTATCGTTTTAATCATTTCGGGTTTTTGAATTATCCCCATTATAATAAAATCTTCATACATCGAATTCCGAGTGATTTCAATTGCAATGAGCGTTAACCCGATCGCTGAAATTAGTAAAGAAATCGTTTCTATTGTAAACATTTTCGAAGGTTTTGATAATCCGCTTGTTTCCATTTCCATGAATTGAATTTGGAAAACAAATGTTTTAAAATTTTGCATATTATATAATGAAATGTTCAATGTTCAAGAAGATGTAAATGAAATTATTTCGCGTTTGAATCAAGCGAAGATTAGTTTCAAAGGAAAACATATTTTGATTACGGGCGGTGCCGGCTTTTTGGGATCGTGGATTTGTGATGTCCTAATCCAACAAGGGGCCAGCATTGTTTGTATCGATAATTTAAGCAGCGGCAAATGGGAAAACATCAAACACTTAATCGGAAGTCCAAATTTCACGTATATTCGTCATGATATTTCGGTTCCGATTTATTTTGGTGTAATAATGCCGAATCATGTTTCCATCCCCCATATCACTCGTCGATTCGACATCGTTATGCATATGGCCAGTAGAGCCAGTCCCTTTGAATTCAAAGAACACCCGATTCAAATCCTTCGCTCGAACACCTTAGGAACATTGAATGCATTGGGGATTGCCAGAGATCATCAAGCATTGTTTTTCTATTCCTCGACCTCCGAAGTCTATGGGAATCCGCCACCCGAAGCCGTTCCAACTCCCGAAGAATATTTCGGCCATGTGAATCCGGTTGGCCCTCGTTCATGTTATGATGAAGCAAAGCGGGCCGGAGAAGCCTTTGTTAAGGCTTTTGAACTTCAATACGGTCTTAAGACCCGGATCGTGAGGATATTCAACACGTATGGTCCGAGAATCCGCTCCGGAAAAGAATATGGAAGGGTTGTGCCCAATTTCATAACACAAGCATTGAACGGCCAACCCATCACCGTGTTCGGAGATGGGTCTCAAACCCGGTCTTTCACCTATGTCGTAGATGAAGTTGAAGGAATCCTGAAATTGGTTGGGAGCAATGCTGAAGTTGATGGGATGCCAATCAATATTGGAAATAATATCATGAATACGGTGAAGGAATTAGCGGAATATGTCACCGAGCTCACAGGATCAAAATCGCCTATCCTCTATAAACCGCTCCCGATAGATGACCCCCTTTTACGACAGCCCGTGTTGGAAAAAGCCAATAAATACTTAGGATGGAAACCCACAACACCACTTAAAGAGGGGCTCCGAAAGACCATTGAATGGTTTAAAACGCTTAATGGTTGCGACTATTGAGAAAATTTTTTACTTATTCTTCATTATTTATAAATGTGGAAAACCAAGAGGTTCGTGAAGAAGAACAAGAGAATCTTGAGAAGATTACCCGTGCCATTCTCATAATCGGAATTATATTAACTTCATCGTTCATAATTTATGATCTGATACGCCCTAAGGAGCAATATATTCTATTTTCGCTCGAGAACAAAGATGGAAAACTGGAGAACTATCCCACAAATGTTTCTATCGGAACGCCGGTTGAATACCGATTCTTTATTATCAATAAACGAAATGAAGACATTAACGTGTCTGTCACGGTGCATAAAGGAGATAATTCAACGGTGGTTTCTCGTATCAAAGGCTTTGAAAATTCAATGATTGTGGATAATATTACGTTGTTTATCAAAAAAGAGCAAAATTATTCTTCAGATATTATTTCGGTGACCTTTGATAAACCCGGTGATAATATGATAACAGGCGTTCAATTGAATTTATACAATGCAACAACGAATAAGTTCGAATATATCGAAGGATATGTGGTTTATCTCAGATTAAAGGTTTATAATTCTACGAATCCATAAAAAAGAAGGTTCCAGTTGATGAGAACATCAACCATGAAGGTCCAATTTCCAAATGATTCTATTCAATCAATATTTTTATTTAATTTGGCACATTTGGCGAAGATTTTTGAGTTTGATCCAACCTTTTTAATTCTCATAAATTTATCAAAAAAAAATTTCGGCGTTAGAATATGGAAAAATCCAATCAAAAAAACAAAAAATTTTAATTTTAATTCCCGCCAATATTGATCTTTTCAAATTTGATACTTGGTATGTAATTTGCACCTATTTGTTTCACATTGTTCCCGATCAAGTTAATTTTATTGTAAAGATCAATTAAATCGATCCCCAACACGGCTTCTTCAATTCCATTAGTAATCTCCCCGTTTTCTATTTTATATCCGGTCATAATCACGCCGGAAAACTGTCCCATGGCAATATTTGGCGAATCTCCCGTATATTCACAATAAATTCCATGCTTGATGGATGCCAATAATTCTTGCTCGGATGCATCACCAGGAACGATTACGAGGTTTTTTGATTTGATTGTCGATTGAACGGCGATATCGGGCTTATATGCGCAGCCGTTCGATTCTTTATTTGCACGATTCGCCCAATATGTGTTGTACAAATAGGTTTCAAGGATTCCATTTTGTACAATCGGGAATTTGTAGGTGGGAACGCCATCATCATCTATTGGGGTGGTCGCTTCGGCAAATGGAATTTCCGGGTCGTTGATAACCGTGAGTTGATCGCTCGCTATCCGTTTTTTTTCCATATCACACAAGAAGGAACGATTCTGAAGCACGCCTTGAACATTTGCAGCGCCCGCAATAGTCCGGGCAATGAGTAGAGCAACCATTTTAGGCGAAAATATCAATTCATATTTCCCAGACGGAATCTTGGTTTTATTCAGCATTCGTGAAGCCATTAAATGGGCTTCATCAACGCCATTTTGTATTTGAAAGTGATCAACCGCTTGTTTTGATTCTGAGTAAAAACCGGAACCGACATTTCCATCTTTTTCCAAGTTGATCGAAATACTTCCGCTTATGAGGGTGGAACTTTCGGAAACAGCAATTCCGTTAGAATTGATAAAGCAACCGAACCCTTTGGAATTCATTAAACCTCCGCTTAAGGAATAAAAATTCGGAACATCCATGGCGGAGAGCATAATTTCCGCATATTTTTTCAAATCTTCAATATCTAATCGCGCAATTTTTTCATCAAAATGGGTGCAAACATTATGCTTAAGCGGTTGAGGCTTTGCGAGCCCCTTAAAATACGGATCTGGGGTTGCATATTTCAAAATTAAAGCGCATCGATCGACCTCTTTCCTTGCTACGGTACGACTATACGGAAAGAATTCAACAGAACTTGAATTACCCACATTTCCAATCAGTCGCAGACCCAATTTTACGATGACCGAATTAACCGCATCCTTAACATCTTCATTTTCTATTTCGATCGCCGTTCCATCCGAAATAATTCCGTTAATTTCGTAGGCGTTTATTTCTGCATTGTTTTGTAGAATAGAGTCGCAATATTCCATGACATCGATGAGATGTTGACTATCCGCAAATTGTCGAATCGATTCAATATTATCGGTTAAATAGTTCATTTGAGTTTTCAAAATCAACCCACCACCATATTTTTTATTAAAACATAAGGCCCGCCATCGGATACGGGAACGCTTTGTCCATTTTTTCCGCAAGTTCCGGAACTTCTTTTTGTTTCTTTTGAAAGTGCACTGATTTTCTGTAATACTTCGAGAGTGTTTCCTGTGAGCGCGCTTTCAACAAAAATTTTGTCTTTTTGCACCACGCCGCGTTCAACTTTATATGCTTTTTGCGCTTTGAACATGAACATCCCATCACCGGGATTCGTGTAGCCATAATTCCAATTTACGAACAAATACCCCTCCTTTAATTCTTGGAGCAATTCTTCAAGGGAGTAATCTCCGGGCATCAAATAGGTGTTACTCATTCTTACGATGGGTTTTTCAAAGGT
>CAZUTM010000029.1:35542-37301 GCA_964623665.1 uncultured archaeon | reverse complement strand
AAGCCGCAAGCGGAGGACAGCAAGGACAAGCCGCAAGCGGAGGACAGCAAGGACAGCAAACAAAACACGGAATGGGCTCGGGATCGAAAACGTCGCAAAATAAAGGAAAAAAAGGAAGTCAAGGTTCTGGCGGAACACAACAAACAGGGAGCGGAGAACAGCAAGGACAAGCCGCAAGCGGAGGACAGCAAGGACAAGCCGCAAGCGGAGAACAGCAAGGACAAGCCGCAAGCGGAGGACAGCAAGGTCAAGCCGCAAGCGAAGATTCTGATCTTGAGCAAAAGAATAAAACTCAAACGTTGATTCAAAGATATGATAAGGTAATCAATTATCTCTATGAGCCGAATTCGGGTCAACGTGTGGGAGCCGCGGCTGGATCCTCTTTAACGATTCCAGTATGGCTGAGAGAAGTCGATACGCTGTTCCCAAAGGAGACCAAACTTGTGCTCGAGAAAGAGTTAATTAAGAAAAAAGAAAAGTCGATTGATGAATTAATCAAGTATCCCGAATTGTTCGATAAAATTGAACCGAGTATGGAAATGATCGGAA
This sequence comes from uncultured archaeon, assembly GCA_964623665.1. Classification (GTDB taxonomy): domain Archaea; phylum Asgardarchaeota; class Lokiarchaeia; order Sigyniarchaeales; family Promethearchaeaceae; genus CAZUTM01. The sequence continues at coordinate 36,752 of CAZUTM010000029.1, read as the reverse complement.
TGCTTTTGGCGATGAAGAATGTTTTGCCGGAAACATTGAAGCAGAAAATTAAAAAATTGGTTGAAAAAGTCGTAAACGAATTGCGGAACAAATTTCGAGATAAAGTGATCAGAACAATAACTGGTGCATTACAAAAAAATATCCATTCTCCGGTTAAAAACTTTAAAAATATTGATTGGAAACAAACGATTACCAAAAATATCAAACATTACAATAAAACACTAAAAAAAATTATTTTGGAAAATCCGCGCTTTTTCAGCAGACAAAAAAAGCGGAATCAATGGAGGATCATTGTTGCTATCGATGAATCCGGGTCCATGGCAGAATCCTTGATATATTCAACCGTGATTGCCTCGATTTTCGCAGAAATTCCTTCGGTGAAAGCAAATTTAATCATCTTCGATACCGAAGTCGTGGATCTATCTAATGAGGTCGGGCATCCCGTTGATGTTCTAATGAGAGTAACATTGGGTGGCGGAACAAACATCGCAAAAGCGGTAAATTACTGCAGAAAATTAATTCAAGTACCTAAGAAAACACTAATCGTTCTGATTTCCGATTTTTTTGAAGGCATATCAGAAAAGATCTTAACCGAAGAACTGAAAGCCATAAAAGAGATGGAAGCCAACATGCTCTGTGTAGCCGCCTTAGGCAGAGATGCGAACCCTGCATTCAATCATGAATATGCGAAACAGATAAGAAAAATCGGATTCGACGTGATTGCGTGCACGCCCGAGCAGCTTACAGATGCGGTCGCAAGAATTATTGAAAAGTAAACCATTTCCAAATGTTAGCGAATCTGTTTGGTTCGTTTTGTCTCATTTTCTACCTTTTTCATGCTTCGTTCTAATAAATCTCGATCAAGGCCAAAGTATAAAAATCGCCACGAGAAATTAACAATGTAAAGAATGGAGAAATGAACATGACAGCGTCAAAGAAATCTTCGAAGAAATTGACAAAGAAATCTTCAATGAATACAACGAAAAAAATCAGCAAAGAAGAGAATGAACAATTAGCCGAAACTGAACGAACTGAAATCAATCAAGAAAACCAAGAGAATATTCAAACGAAATCTGCCTCCGGACTATTGACGGGACAAATAAATAAAGCGCCCACTTCACCGACTCATTTGTCTGATTCGATGATTGCAAATCCACCCCCGAATTCGTCGGCTGCAAATCCACTCCCGAATTCGTCGGCTGCAAATCCA
>CAZUTM010000029.1:11295-35442 GCA_964623665.1 uncultured archaeon | reverse complement strand
CTCCCGAATTCGTCGGTTGCAAATCCACTCCCGAATTCGTCGGTTGCAAATCCACTCCCGAATTCGTCGGTTGCAAATCCACCATCATCATCACCCGCAAACGCATCTCGGAAAAAGACATCAAAGAAAAAAAGCCAAAAAACGCTCTTTGAGGGAGAAGAAGTACCTTTGGACCATTTATTTGAACAAAATTTGGTGGTTAAGGAGGGAACGTGGATTTCAAATTGTTTTCTGCAGTTTAACAGTATCAAACCCTTTTATCCTTCAGAATATGCACAGAAACCCACAAAAGCCTATTTTTATTTTAATGTCATGAAAATTCACGGTCAAACCATAGAGAGTATTGACTTAAAGAAGCGATATTTACCTTTGGAAAAATTAAAAACACAATCTCCGTTTTATTTGGGCCCCACAGGAATTGGAAAGCTGATGCGGGCGATCCAGACAGCAAAGGTAGGCGGATTTCCTAAAATTACGATTTTGGCAGAAGAGAAAAGCGTGACTTTCCGTAAAAACAAGGATACTCACTATTATTTAGGAATGCTTATTGGGGATCCGAATTCGCCGCTTCCCGTTAGCAAAAACACGGATCAAGTGGCGGCGTGCGCGAACTGTGATGTAATGCTTCTCAGATTTGGCTTTGATTGGGTGCTTCAAAGAGATGATTTGCGACAGTCCCATTGTCCGTATTGCAAAGCGCCCTTGAAGATCAAATATCGCACGGGAAAAATTATAAAATTGGACTTGAACCTTTCGGAAACCGGATGTATCGTTGATAGCGGCAACAATCAATTGGGCGTGATTTATCATGGGCATGCTATTAAGACAACAATTTGGGCTCACGGACTTCTTTATTTTTTGGAAAATTATCAGAATTTCTTTCCAAATAAAGCGATGGGCCCCTTAAAAATCAAGCTTAATATGGCGAATCCCTCTGAAGTATTGGATATTGAGCCACAAACCCTCTTGAATATCGAATGGCGACCGATCGAATTGTTTCCCGAGGATTTTATGGCATTTTAAAGCACTCAAGCGCTAACGATAATAAATCTGAAAATACGTTTCCGTTCACAAGATTGCCCATGTTCCGCGCAGAACGTGCAGAACGTGGATATTTAACGGGTGTTCCCCTTACCAATCGGGATTCAAGCCGCCACAATGTTGGATCTATCCCACCGGTTTTTTTCCGAAAAGCAAAAAAGAACGAAATTAAATGCCTATTTCTCGTAATATTTGTATTTATTATAAGTATCCCACATCGCCTTCAACATCTTCGGATCTTGCCATCCTTCCGTTGAGGTACATGCTCCAAATATATACCCACCACCGGGTTTTAGGCGTTCTAACAACTCCTTAGAAACTCTTATCACCTCTTCTTCTGGGCCAAAAGCCAAAAGCCGGGATACATCAACGTTTCCATTCCAAGTTATTTTATCGCCATAAAGCCGATCCAACTCAAAAATATCTACATTGGCCGCGGGTTCTAAGCATTGAAGAACATCGAGTCCGATTTCGATATAATTTGGAACTAATTGGCTAATCTGTCCATCGGTATGAATCATGGTCTTTCCGCCATGACTGTGAATGAAATTGAACAGTTTTCGGTAATATGGGGCATAGAGGTCATCGAATTGCTTTGGGGAAATCATGAGTCTATCCTTATAAGCGATATCATCGGTGAACGAAATTATTGCATTAGGATCTTGCTCCAATATGCGCTTGCATATATCCAAATTGACCGTATAAAGTTCATCGAGTAATGAATTGTAGAATTTTCGAACATTCTGACTCCGAAACACACGTGAAAATGTCGAAACTCCAACGCTTAGCCACAAGCCTTCGTGGAATCCGTAAATCATGGGCATAACATAGAAATCTTTGGATCTTTGAACAAACTTCCCCCATTCTTCGAACACTTTTTGATCGGGAGCCACCATTTTAGGAAATTGATCCCGAATCTCTTTTGAACTCCAATAGCCATCGACATAAAAGTGTTCGCATCGAATTCTACCATCGGCACCCACAACACGATTATCCGGCAAATGAATCGGTTTGAATTTTTCCGAAGGATCAGGCCTTGAACACGCAAAGAAATCACATGAAGCGGTGGTGTTCCATACTTTGGCCATGACATACGTAAAATTTCCGTTGAAACATGAAGACAGATCCGCTTCATCGTCGATATCATAAAGCTTTTCATATTTTGCGATGAAATCCATGGTCACGTTTTTGAAAAAGCTAGGACAAATATCGGGTTCTTGATGCGAAATAGCGGTGAGCAAGCGCTCTTGAGCATTCATAGTATTGGATCTGCTTTGAAACAATAAAAAGCTTAATCTGAATGTTTTAAAATAATGCTAAATAAAAATTTTAAAAGATCGAAGCCAAATAATTTCATGGAAAAGGAGAAATTATTTCGCTTGATTTCGATACTTCTTTGCATCATTTTCTTGACCGGAACGGTGTATTACTCCTCAATTGCTATGAGTAACTATAACAAAATGGAAGTGATGAGAAAGGAAGCCGAAGACCGCTTTTCGATTGAAGTACTTCGCATCCGCGCTTACGACAATACCGAAATCAAAGCCCTTTTATACATCAATGCTTCGCATAAAGATCTCACGAATCGCTCCGTTCCTTTGATAATAGGGTGCCACGGAATGAGCGATAACTATCTCACCGCTTTCAGAACCTATCGAACATTTTTAAGTTTAGGATATGCGGTACTTTCGCCAGAATTCCGAGGACACGGCTCAAATCGCGAGTCTTCCACGCTTGGATGGAAAGAACCCTATGACATCTTGGATTGGTTAAATTATTTGGAAGCAAATAACAAAATTGTAAATACGAGCAACGCGGGAATCATGGGCCATTCGATGGGCGGCATGTATGCCACGCTTGCTTATATCTACGAATCGAAAGCACAAGGTCGATTCAAAGCATTGGTTGAACAATCCGGAGTGGTGAATCTAACCCGTGAAATCGAATTTTTGGCTTCAAGTACCGAGCCCATCGGCGATATCCCATTCGCTCGATACCAAGAAGAGAAAAGTCCGGTAAATCATGCCAATTCCACATTTCCAAAGAATGTATTGATTATTCACGGTAATAAAGATACTATAGTAGATTACCAATGCGGTGTCGACTTCTATAATGTAATCGATCCTTCCGGCACTCGCGATGATGTTGAATTTATCACGATGCAAGGCCACGATCATTCAATCGGGAATTTGCCAGAGGTCATTAAACGAACTGTGGCATGGATGGAAAAATATATCCGCGGAAACGCAATAAATTGGACAGAGATACAGGTAATTGATGATGATTTTGGATTTTGGCCCGCCGAACATGCAAAAGAGGCGATCTTCAACGCCTCCCTTTGGCTCATCCCCTTGATAGCAAGTATCGTTTATTTGATTAAACCCACAATATTCAGCAAATCTTGGCCATCGAACAACGATAATAAATCAAAACAAAGCCAACCCGCTCATGCACGCAGCCAAACCGACGCAAATGCGACCACGGAGTCAGCCGGATCTACCGCCAAATCGATCATGACAAAACAACAGAAACTCATTATCCTCGCAATCTACTTTGGCACGATCCTCATTACGGGCTTAATCGGATTGATTCCGAATTGGTACCTTGCAAGCGAAATCGGCTTTATTCCGCTTTTGCTATCAGTCGCTCTGCTGATGGTGAATAAATATTATAAGCCCGCAACCGACAAGTTCTCAAGGTTAGAACCCTATCTGAAAGAAAAATTGTTCTCAAAAGCCACGATCGTTTGGATTATTGCATATTCCATTGGACTCACGCTATATCCATTGATTACAAGCAATGGAGCAATCGAAAATACGTATTTAGTTCCGGGCTATCGAATTCATTGGTGGATACCTTATATGATTACGGTGATCGCTTCTTTCATGACAATTAATCAATTATTTATTGCTTGTATCCAAGATTCGCATCGTGACACTTTGAAAGGCCGAATTTCTGAATTGGGGTTGAGTTTCATTCTCGGATTTCTTGGAATTTTTCTATGGGGGATTTGGCATCTCGAAACTATCGTGAATATCCCCGCTTGGGGAATCGGTGGAAACGTGGTCCCCATAATTGCATTAATGATTGGGTTATTAGCAATGGGCGGCGCGTTATTATCTCAGATCACTGAAAAGATCTTGAAATCCGGAATTTTGGCATATATGATCATAAGCGCATTCGTTCCGATCTTTGTGGCCGGCACTTCTATAATTTTCTTTTATTAATTGGCTCAAATAATCATATTTTTTGAACGGATCCATTTACGCTTTTTTTACATATATTTTTCTTTAAACATAAAAAAAATTAAGGGAAACGGGCATTGCCAAAAAAATTCAAAATGTACAAGGAACATTCTGAAAAAGAGAAGTTTAAAACGCTTTTGCTCTCGTTATTAGAATCGCGGAGCGCATTTCGGAAAAAGGATTACACAAAAGCACAAAGGTTAGCAGAAAAAATTATTAAAAAAGCAGAAGCAAAAAAGCATGAATTAATCATCTACGAATCGAATCGCATTTTAAAGGCCATTTCAAAATAAAGTAAAAACGTGAAGGCTAGGGTGAATAGAATTCTCTTAGAAGGGTAAATTTACCTTTGTGCGCTTTTTTTTTTTTGTTATTTTAGCAAAAAAAAAAATCTTTGGAATTAAAAAAATAACAGAAAATATTTACACTCAGAAATCGGAAAATTGATCACCGGATTTTCGCATTATGAAGAGCATCGTAAAGAAGCGGACCACCGTGGTCAAGACAAAACCCATACCAAAGACCGTAAAGATACTTCCCAAATACAATCCGAATTCATTAATAATAGGATTATCGCTCGGCATGAGATTGACTTGTGGTCTTATGATACCATAAAATGCGAGAGATTCATTTACGAAATAAACAGATTGACCGAATATAATCGACATCATTTCCAATAATCCTTCCGGAGTGAATTCCCATCCATCAGAATACCCTAAATTCATCGATATCGAGATAAAAAGCCCCATCATGATAAGCAATGCGTAGCTAATGGAATTTCTGACCGGCGCGCCCGCATTCATCACCATTTCAGCATCGAATTCGGTGAGTTTCGCATACACCCAAGCAACGAGAACTGGCGGAACAATTGCTTTAATAACCATCACCACAACAAATATAGCCGGATTCACGCCCGTCGGCGCGCCTTTCAAGATAAAGCCGACGAAAACGTCAAGCGCTATCGTATTTGACATCAACGCTCTTCCGATGAAAGTCAAAGGATGCATCGTCATGATTTGGAGATATTCGTTGAAATTCTGTGCCAGCAAGAAGGGCGCACCGGAATCTTGGAATGCTGCAATGGTTATAAGTTCGATCAGTGCGCCCGAAAGGATCCAAACAAGTAAAGATACGAAGTTTGCTTTTGCTGTTCCTGCCATTATATTTTCCCTCCTTTTGATCGTTTTGGAATACTAAACCAGACCATCGTCCAAATCACCGCATTTAGGATTCCGGAAACAATTAGATTGATAGACCCGGGAGAGTACTGCAAAACAAAGACATATGTCATTATAGAGATTGGAAAGTAAGAGATAATGGGAATCAACATCCGTAAAAAGATGGAATCCACATCGCTTTTGTATCCCGGTTTCATTTTTGCGAGAATCAGCGGCAATAAGTTCACAACAAGTAAACCCGCGACCGTGCTCAAAAATCCGATAAACGCAGGAAAGTCTTCCGTTTTGATAATGCGGTTAATTCCTAACCCTAAAAACCCTAATTGAAAGATGTTCGTCATGACTATGGTGACGAGCCGAAGCGAGTTTCCATAAATTTCTGCCAGTAAAACATAGGGTTCTGTTGCGAATCGGTCCGAAAAAGCGGCCCAACTCTTATAGGTTTCGTAGTCTAATCCCATCTCTACGATGATGTTATTGGCGGGATCCGGATTGGTGCCATTAACCACCAATAACACCCGACCGAGCGAGACGGCAGCAAGCAAATGAACTAAAAGCGGTACCACAGCATATATTAACATTCCAATTAAGGCGGGTCTTATGATTGATTTTAGTTTTTCTACGTCCATAGGACTTATATGGGATCAACAAAAAATAAAGATGTCGCAAATGTTCGATAAATTAACCATAAATGTCGCTTATTTTTAAATGCTGAAAAGATTTGGAGTAGAAAATTGAACTGCGTGGATATTGCTCTTGAAAGTACGAGGATACCAAACATAAAAAAACGTTTCCGTGGACCGTATTATCCACGTTCTTGATAGACCATGGATATTCTGCGGGTTAGTCCTGTTGTCCCTTAGATTTTTTTCAACGCTTTTTTTATGTTTAACCTTTATTTTTCATAACCAAAATTCTATCAAATTTCTGCCTTCTGGTCTGTGATGCGGTCTTATTTCCCGGGATCTCATCATTTACGATTGCGATTGGTTCAAAGCCCAGATCTTTGTAAATATTGGAGACTTCTTCAGCAGTATTGATGGAATAGGTGGTATAATGCACATCTCCCAACACAAACACGAGGTATTTCCCTTTCTTTAAAATGCGCTTCATTTCAAGCCCGACCTTTTTCATTTCTTCGAGGTATTTTTTTTTGTCTTGAATTAATTCTTCGCTTAACCCGCTGTCCACGTGAATATTGAGACTAAGAAAGTAGAGTCGAACTTTATTGGTATCAACATAATCGAGGGTGTTGTAGTACGGCGGACTGCTAATGATGCAATCTATGGAGTGATCATCTAATGGCGCGTATCTGGCATCCGCTTTGAATATCTTCATTTGTTTGGTCGGCGGGATATAATTTTGGAACATTCGCATGACTTTTGCTGCAAGCCGCGGAATGACCGCACGATATTCGGGGGTATCTTTATCAAGCCTGAACTTTGGATGGTCTTTGGATCTCGGCTTCATCGGAATGATGCAGCCCGTGTAGACGGAGAGATACCCGGGTCGATTCCCGTGCAAGATACCCATCAAACATCCGTATAAAAAATCCCGTTTATCTTCATATAGCCTACGGTTAACGGACAGAATTTCTTTCAATGTGTCTTGATGATAATATGCTTTAATCCATTCCGGAACATGGTCGAGAGTCACATTTGAAATATCGATATCTTTGAGGCTTTTTAGATATTCAAGATTCTCTTTTAATGTCCGGGGGTTTGATTTTCCCGTTGCAATCAGAACCGCATATGGGTTGAGATCGGTGCCTATTGCAGATCTGCCCAACAGAGACGCTTCAAGCGGCACGGTTCCGATTCCGCAGAATGGATCCCAAATGGTATCGTTATCGCTTGTGAAAATTTTAATAAGCCAATGCGTGAAAGCGGGTTTTAGCCGGCCTTGGTAGGGGGAAAGAGAGTGCAACCATAGGCCCCAATGCTGTTTATCGAATTCTCCGGTTCTCCACTTGCATTTTTTGAGTTCTTTAATTATGTTTTCTTCGGTTCGCGGATAGCCTTTCGTGAAGAGTTCTGAAGAAGCGCTGGCGGGATCAAATTTTTTTTCGAATTCCAAGCGATATGTGGATTCCAAGCGGTCGGACAAGAGGTCTAACCAAATGCGCTGATACCGGCCATACTTTTCTTTACAAATGAAGGAATATTCTTGCGGTATCTTCAAAATGGTTTCTTCCTCATGAATCGTATCTTCAGAGTCGATCTCGAGCTCGTTATTCTCTTCCACTGCAACCGATTTACCGAAGGAACGAATTGCTTATAAACTGAAATGATTATTTTGTTAATATTCATCGCCCGTGAATTCTTGGTTCAACCACACGGTTTTTTTTATAATAAATATAAAAAACAAATATTGAAAGGATATCGGGCATCCCCACAGAGGAATGTTTCCAGTTCTGCGGAAAGATGCATATATTTACGCTATTTTTCTGCGTTTTGATACATTTCAACTCTGACTACACAAAAATCAATATAATCAGCATCAACTATTTGTTTTTTAAAGGAATTTACATTATCAAAATTGGAACAAGCCTTCACGCGGTGGATTACCCTTGGAACCGGAAAGCCTTCAATCTCTAACAATCGACAATCAAACCATATTTTTTAGATCATCCGAATCCATGGCGGACCTTGCGGATGAATGCATCGATGTTATTGTGACTTCGCCGCCGTATAATCGAAATAAAAAATATTCTTCGGATTCCGATGAACGATATAATGATAAACAACCCGAATGCGAATATCTGTCGTTTTTGCGAAGGGTGTGGAAAGAATGCTATCGCGTAGCCAAAACGCGTGCGGTATTTTTTCTTAATATTGGAGATTCTGCCGAGGATCAAGGCATTTCCGAAAAGGTGGTGAATTCTGCGGTAGATGCAGGGTGGATTCGGGTTCAAGATATCGTGTGGGTCAAATCAATATACGGAAAAGGCCACTATACGCCTACGGGCAACAATAAACGATTTCACAACGTATGGGAACATATTTTCATGCTGGTAAAAGATGAAAAAGAATATTCCATCGACCCGAAAGCCATAGGAATCCCGTATGCGGACAAATCAAATATTGGAAGATATTCCGATTCGGATCTCAGAGATCCGGGCAATGTGTTCCATATTGTCTACGAAAAAACCACCGGTGCTACGATCAAGAAGGGCCATGATGCGCCTTTTCCCATCGGACTTCCGTATATGTGTATCAAAGCGGTGCCTTATTGCGAAACGGTTCTCGATCCCTTTTTGGGTACGGGCACCACGCTTGCAGCTTCGAATTCGCTCCAGAAAAAGGGCTACGGGTACGAGAAATACCCCAGAACCGAGTTAATTAAAGATACCATCCGAGACGGCAAACTCTATGCACCTCAAGTGCCGATTCTTATTCCTCATTATGAATCTTCAATCAAGTTGCTTCTCGATTTGTTTTTAGAACAGCGGAACGAACACGCTAAAAAAAGGTTAGAAAACAAGAATCAGCAGATATGCTATGATATTCTCATGGATACGCTGAAGAAAATGAAAATGGCACCGGATACTCTTCGTTCCTTAGAAGAAGCGGTTGAGATTCCGGAGGATCTTGGCAAACCAAATCCCCGAAAGATAAAAGCGCTTGATCAATTTGTTGAAAAATCCAAATAATGAACGACTTTCTCGAAATCGAGAGAATGATCTTTTTATTTATAGGCGCATTGAAAATTTCATGCAAAAAGAAATCGTCGAACCTACCGAGTTCATGAATCCCGAGGGCACTTTAAAGGTTAGCGGGTGGGCACGAAAAGACTATTTTCTATATGATCGCAGTCAAATCAACATTAATTTGTGGCGAATCAAAGAGTGGGATTTTTGGGAGATCGCGAACCCCAATTATCGTGTAATATTCAATATTTTCGATATTGGGCTGTTCGGTGTTGCATCTTTCATGTTCCATGATTTTCGGACCGATAAGAAAATTCAAAGAGATTTGGTCCGAATATTCACCCGCGGAAGCGTTGGATTACCGAATACATGGAGATACGATGCGCCGATGGTATTTCGCAAAGGAAAGGAATGGATGGAGTTTTCACGAGAAGGAAATTCGATCATCTTGAAAGTGAATTATTCAAATGTGGATGGTGAGATTCGTTTGAAATTAATCGAAAACACCGATTTGATTGCGAATGTTATTCCATTTAAGGATCCGAAACATTTTGTGTATGCTCAGAAAGTGAATTGTTTAATTCCCGAGGGCTCAATCCATGTCCATGGTGAGGAATACGAATTTTCCGAACGCACGGGATCCTACGGTGTTTTGGATTGGACGAGGGCACGATTTCCGTATTCCAATTCTTGGAAATGGTGTTCTGCATCCGGCAAAGTGAACGGCAAATATTTCGGCTTTAATTTGGATTACGGGTTCGGTACCGAGTCTTCAAAAAATATGCTGTTCGTTAACGGCATCGGACATCATTTGGATGAAATCGAGTATCATTTAAATCCAAAAGATTTGAAAGCCCCCTTGAAGATCACTTCTAACGATAATCGGGTGGATTTGGTATTAACACCTACTTATGGTATAAAAGATGGAGTCAATTTAGGTCTAATAAAGATGAAGGGTATAAAATCTTACGGGTTTTTTACCGGAACCGTTATTTTGGATGATGGCACCGCAACGGAAATTCGAGAATCTGATAAATTATTCGGATGGGCCGAAGAATTCTCTCAGCGATGGTAATTGCGCAACCTCCCTTTTTTTGTAAATATAAAAAATCCGAAAAAAATCTTCCATTGACTGAATTATCCACGTTCTGATTTTGGTAAACATAAAAAATCCGAAAAAAAGTTTCCGTTAACAGAGTTTTCCACGTTCAGAATTCCACATGAATATTCTTTGGGAATGCCCATTTCCCTTGGATTTTTCTTTTTTTTATGTTTATTTGACTTTTTGATAATTAACGCCCTTTTCCGTACCTTCGATTTTAAATAAATCATCATTCCCGATTAAATCCAAAATCTCGGAATCGGAGAAGTTTCGGTAAAACGCGGGCAACAAGGAGCCGTGCGCCAAATTTTCTAAATTGATAATTTTTGGCTTCTCCATCTCAAGATTGTTCATAAGTAGAGAGTAAAGGTTTGTATTACGATATATTCTAAAGATCGGATTGATATTCACGCGTTTGGGCCTCGATGACTTAAAGAGGCGAATTATTTTTTCCAAATCGGAAATTGGTTCCCCGGGCGCGCCCGCTATCATGTCTATCGCTACAGAAAGGCCAAAATCTTGTGCATAATCCATGAATAACTGGATATCTTGTAGGGAATACCCGTTTCTTTTCTGTTCCGATACGCTTGATTCGACCGATAAGGTTATGAGATGTACACCCGATTGTTTCAATAACTCAAATACTTCCAAATCCACCGGTTTCGGCTTCATATAGAGCACCCACCGGATGGTTTGGCCGGCCCATTTCAAGCGGTTTACCAAGACTTTCAAGAAATTTTTGGATATGGTGAGATCTTGATTGAATTCACTGTCGGCTAAATGAAAATCTCGAAATCCCTCCCTCGATAGGGCAATGATATCATCTATTACGGGATCAGGGTTTCTGTAGAGAACGGGTTTCGATTGTTCAAAACAAAAATGGCATTTTCCGGTGCATCCGACTTGAATCTGAAATGCAGAGATAGCACCGCGCGAGATATATTTCTTATAATCAAAATATTGCAACGGATTTCTTCTCAAGTCCGGATTGATTCCATATTTCCATCCATTCATAAAGGATTCGGCTTGTTGGTTTGCCGCTAATTTCGATACCAAATCACATATTGCGACTTCCCCGGGGCCATAAATTAGAAATTCGGGGTTCAAATAATCGAATATTCCTTGAGGATCAGCATCGCAACCCGCGCCTCCAATTACCGTGGTTAATTTTGCATGCTTTGCCAAATCGATTAGCGATTTTATGGAGGGTAAATAAAACCGATTCTCGGGGAAAATCACATCATCGATGTTTCGCATGGAAAATGCCGCAATATCATAGCGTTTTTGGTCAATTTTTGCTCTTAGGGCTTGTTCCGGGTCAGAAACAAATGTGAGATCCAAGATATCAATGGTATGGGTTTTCATCGAATCCAACGATGAAGCGATATATTCCAAGCCGATCGGCACCACGGGGGGATTATCAAAGCGATTCGGGTTAATGAGCAGAATATTCATCGTCTTGTAATATGTTTCAACACATATAAAGTGTGTAATTATGAAAAGTCAAATGTATTGAATCCATAAAACTCGAAAGTGGAGGAGATCAGCGGAAAGTAAAGAAATTACACGGTAGAAAGGAATGGACTGAAATTTATTGGTAATAAATGGAGTTTTAATAAAGACATTTAGAAATCCGATCATGGATCCGATCCTTTTAATTTATGCAAAATTTTAGATCATAAAGAATCGTGAAATATTTTAACGGAAATGATCATTTTTTTGATCAAAATTAGTAATAAAGGAAATTATAAGCGAAAAATTGATCCTTCATTATTCTTAAGCGGATCTTGAAGTAAATGTGTGGGAAATAAACGGGATAAGCGAATCCATTATTTTTTAAGTGTGAATTACCTTCTACCAAGTGATGACCGAGACTCAAAAAAGTCATTTCTTGGAATCCTTTGTAAATCCGCGTTCGATTGCCTTTTTCGGCGCGAACGAAGAAATTCTCAAAAATATGGGGTCACAACAACTGTTGAACCTCATCGACGGAAATTACAAAGGAAAGATCTACCCAATCCACCCAAGATTGGACTCAGTATTTGGATACAAGGCATATAAAAAGGTATCCGAATGTCCGGAAGTGCCCGACCTCGCAGTAATTATCCTCCCCACCCGAATCGTTCATGAGATTTTTGAAGAATTGGGCCAATTTGGTGTAAAAAACGTAGTCCTTGTCACGGCGGGCTTTCGGGAAACGAATAATCTCAAAGGCGAAAAAGAACTGAAGGAAATCGCAAAAAGATACGGATTTCGATTCTTGGGGCCGAATTGCATCGGTTTCATAAACACAAGATGTAAAATCGACTCAAATACTACATGTGTTCTCAATTGTACCTACATTCACTACCCCATAGCACCGGGAAATGTATCCATCGTTAGCCAAAGCGGAACATTTGCAAGCCATACCAACTTTTTGTTGAAAGAGAGAGACTTGAAATTCGCAAAAGTCTTTTCGGTAGGAAATGAAGCGAACATCGATGTCTGCGATTGCTTGGAATATCTCGAAAATGATCCAGAAACCGATGTAATCTTGATGTACCTCGAAGAAATCAAGAGAGGAAGAATATTCAAGGAATTGGCCGCAAGAATAACGAGAAAGAAACCAATTATTGCAATCTATGTTGGAGGAACCGCATGCGGGGCTCGTGCCGTAAGTTCTCATACGGGCTCAATGGGCGGCAATGACGCCATTTTCAATGCAGTGTTCAAACAAACCGGAATCGTTCGGGTATATAATTTCGAAGAATGGGTCGACACGGCTATGCTTTTCTCCAAAACGGTACCATATGGAATCATTCCAAGAGGAAATCGACTGGTGATTGTAACCAATTCCGGAGGTCCGGCAGCAACAATGGCGGATATGTGTTCACGCTTAGGAATTGCGCTACCGGAATTGAGTAAAGAGCTCCAAGCGAAATTGAGAGAACACATGCCCGATACCGCACAAACATGCAACCCTGTAGACTATACGTTTAATATTAATCCGAGCGTGTATTACGGAACGGTACCCAAAATCCTTGCTAAATCGGATGAAATAGATGCTATGATCTGTTTTGGTGCATATGGAAAGGGATTTTTCGATCACGGCCCAATCGGCGTAGATTTAATGAAAAAAGCCAAAGTGTATGAATCGTTGGACTTGCTTAAAGAAATAGTCACACCAACGGTTGAAACCACCATTAAAATAATGAAAAAGAATCAATTTCCGCTCATTTTCATAAACATGGTGGGTCTCGCCGATGAAAATTTTGTAAATCTTAATCAAATGGGAATCCCAACATTCAAACTGGAACACCAAGCAATCATCGCCTTGAAAAAACTAATGGAATACGGAGATTATCTCCGATCTTTGGAAAAAAGAGATCTGAAAGAACCAAATTAAATATAGTTCATTATTTTGCCGTTTTTTTTTGATTTATCTATCTTCCACATAGCCTTTTAAACAATAGAAGATTTTTTATTGAGAATCGCTATGCGGACAACGAGTAATAACAAAGAGCGGGCGGTTACCGCTATTGCTATCGGCTGCGGGCATCGGGGACTCAAAGTTTATGGCGCTTATGCCAAAACAAACCCGAAAAAAATCAAATTTGTTGGTTGTTTTGACGTTAATACAGAACAAGCGTTAAAATTTGCAAAGATTCATAATATCGAATCCGATTTCGTTTTTTTTTCCGAAGATCAATTGTTCGATGTGCCAAAATTTGCGGATGCGGTGATTATATGCACACCCGACCCATTTCATGAATCTGCTACGATAAAAGCATTGAATAAAGGGTATCATGTGTTTTTGGAGAAACCGATGGCGATTTCAAAGGAAGGCTGTGAAAAGATTCTTAAAACCGCCGAAAATAGCGAATCTATATTGATGATCGGCTTTGTTTTGCGGTATGCGCCAGTGTTTATAAAAATTCATGAACTCATTAGCGTCGGGTCAATCGGCGATGTTGTTTCAATAAAACATAGCGAAAATATGGGCTATTGGGTCTATTCTCATTCATTTGCTCGAAGTCCGGTATATACACAAAGTCCGATGATTCTGCAGAAAGGATCCCACGATTTCGATCTGATTTATTGGTTTGCACAGTCGCAACCGAAATCTGTCTCGTCCTTCAAGATGACTAATCTATCGACTACGGAACAATTGCCGGAAAATATCCCGCAGAGATGTATCGAAGGATGCCCCCGATCCAAGCAATGTATTTTCGATGCAGTACAAATGTATCTTGAAGGAAAATTCATGCTGATCGATAATTCGCGAGCGGAATCCCGTATCGTTCGCGCCATATTCAAACTTACGCTTAAACATCCGAAATTAGCCCGTATATTAATTCCACCTTTGCGTTCCATGAAGATTGTGCCGTGGCGACAATGGCCGGTTGATCAAATTACATCTGATCTGAGCGATGACGGAATCCGAAAGGCGTTGTGGGAAACTTCGTTCGGGAACTGCATTTATAAAATTAAAGAGGCGCAGCCGATCTCCCAGGTCACGGCCATTCAATTCGAAAACGGTGTTACGGCTTCTTTTACCCTTCACGGGTTCTCCTATCGGGATGGTCGAGAAATCCGGATTGACGGAACTAAAGGCACCATCAAAGGCTATTTTTACAACACGGGATTTTACGTAGATTGGTTTGAACATGCAACGGGCAAACAGATTCGGTTTAAATTTCCCTTGCAAAAGGTGGCGGGCGGAGGCGGCGATTTTAAAATTATGGACGAATTCGTGGATTGCATCAAAAACAATAAACAACCGCTTACCTCAGCCAATGAATCACTCTATAGCCACTTAATGGCATTTGCAGCGCATGAATCTTCCGAAACTGGTAAAACAATCATTTTTAAATAAAATATTTATTTTTGAATAGGATCTATAAAAAAATTAACAAGAAAAAGGGCATTCCCGTTGAATATCCATGCTTTGCGCTGAACGTGGATAATTTTTTGCACCCAAATTTTTTTCCGTTTTATATATATCCACATGGAATTCTAAACGTGGATATTTCAGTTCACTGAAACTTTTTTTTAGTCTTTTTTTTGCATGTTTATATAAAAACTAGTAAAAAACGTTTTCGTTCACGGAATTATCCATGTTCCGTATAGGCTGTGGATCTTCGTTGGGAATGCCCTTTGACCATGCAAAATTTTTTTGAGGCTTTTTTTCGGTTGAATTTTTTATGTATATATGTATTTATTTAAATGTATTAAAGAAAATCCATCGTGAAGGCTTATTTTTTAGCAAGGAAAGCATCCAAAGTGTGTTGGTGACCGATTTTTTTAACCTTTTTCCCAAGCATCTGCAATATTTCATTAGCATCTTGGGGTGCAAAGCCCCGATAATGGTTATTTACAATGATGATGAGCGAATCGACAGATGGTTTGTTTCGAATGCTGTCCACGATATTCCAAAATTGGCGGGTGATATCGGGTAGTTCGCGTTGTCTTGCGTTAAATTTGGACAATTTCCGATCGCCAATCAAACGAATGTAATATTGAGATTGTCGGTTAAGTAAAATCGGAGAATATCTATCCAAAAAGCCGGTGACCACAAACCCATTCTCATTTTTACGTAAAATTTCCGCTAATTCTTGCTTTACTTCATTATCGGAATCCCCTTTCCATGAATCATGTCGCAGTTCGAGATATTTTGGAGAGTTCCCGGGGAACGCACTCAGAATTTTTTCGATTTTTTGCACATGAGATACGGTGAAATTAAAAGAAGGCGGAAACTGGAAAAGAAAGCCCTTCAGTTTCTCCTTCAAAGGGGATAAATGGGCCAAGAAGGTTTCGATCTTCTCTTGAACATCTGAAATATTGAAGGAATGGGAGATCTCTTGCCAGACTTTGACGATGAAAGAAAAGGATTCGGGCACCGAGGCATACCATTTTTGAACGATCTCCAAAGCGGGTAATTGATAAAATGTTGTATTAATCTCTGTGATCTCAAAATATGAAGAATAATAACGGATCCAATCCGCTTGGTTCAGAGATTTCGGATAGAAAGGGCCGGCCCAGTCATTATAGCTCCATCCGGCGCATCCAACATTGATTTTCATTGCTAACATTTCAATAAATTTTGAGCTTATCAATTTTTGGATTATTTCGGTTAACTATATGGGGCTTTTCATCCATGAGAGAAGAACCGGTTATTCTCTATAACTCGTTCCCGTTTTTCTAATCAGATATTTGCTACAATAATTAGTTTCTTGATAGACTATCGAAATCCTTGCCTACGAATTCATCATGCCCGATTCGAAACGACAAATTCTGATTTTTGATCCAAAGAGTTTCGTTGATCATTTCACCATTTAAAATTAACTCAGCGTTTGTTTTCATTCCACTTCGCTGTGAAAAGAGAATCTCTGTTTCCAAATAAATTCATAGATTTCTGAATCGCTGAGAAGATTGCCTTTTATTTTATCGTTGCTTAAATCACACCATGTCAGAATCACAAACGGTTGATCATTTTTTAGATTCCTTTGTAAATCCCCGTTCGGTGGCCTTCTTCGGCGCGAACGAGGAGCTTTTGAAGAATATGGGCGCTCAACAGCTTCTTACGCTGATTGATAGCGGTTATCAAGGGCCTATTTATCCGATTCATCCTCGCTTAGAATCCGTATTCGGTTTGAAAGCGTATAAGAAAATAACAGATCTTCCCGAGGTACCGGATTTGGCGGTCATTATTTTGCCCACTCGGATCATTCATGAAATTTTCGAGGAAATCGGTCAATTCGGCGTAAAAAATGTGGTGTTGGTCACGGCAGGTTTTCGGGAGACGAATAATGCAAAAGGCGAGAAAGAACTCAAGGAGATTGCGCAAAAATACGGATTTCGCTTTTTGGGGCCGAACTGTATCGGGTTTATCAATTCAAGGGTGGTGATTCCGAATAAACCGGACTCGATGTTCAATTGCACGTATGTATATTACCCTTTGGGCCAAGGGAATGTTTCGATTGCGAGTCAAAGCGGGACTTTCGCATGTCACACGAATCTTTTATTGGAGGAGCGAAATTTAGCATTGGCAAAAGCATTTTCGGTGGGAAATGAAGCGGATATTGATATTTGCGATTGTTTGGAGTATTTTGAGCAGGATCCCCAAACGGAAATCATTCTTCTGTATTTAGAGGAAATTAAACGTGGGAAAAAGTTTCGTGAATTGGCCCGTCGGATTACCAAGAAAAAGCCGATCATTGCAATCTATGTTGGCGGGACAGTCGGCGGTGCCCGCGCTGCGTCATCTCATACGGGATCGATGGGCGGAAATGATTCGATTTTTAATGCGGTATTCAAACAAACCGGTATTATTCGAGTCTATTCATATGAAGAATGGGTCGATTCCGCGAGTCTGTTTTCAAAGATGGTGCCTTTGGGCGCGATCCCAAAAGGTCGCAGATTAGCCGTGATTACGAATTCGGGCGGGCCCGCTGCCACTACATCCGATCTCTCATCGCGACTCGGATTGAATCTTCCTCTTTTTAGTGAAGAATTGCAAACAAATTTACGACAATATATGCCCGCAACTGGACAAACCACTAATCCGGTTGATTATACGTTTAATATCAATCCCGCAAACTATTATGTACAAGTTCCAAAAGTGATTTCAAAATCGGGAGAGGTTGATGCCATTATTTGTTATGGTGCCTTTGGAGACGGGTTTTTTCAACACGGGAAGATCGGAATGAAGATCATTGAGGAGAAAAATCTATTTGCGGGGTTTAAGATGTTGGAGGAATTGATGGAAAGTATTTTAAAAGATACGCTCCGAACCATCAAAAAAACCAAAGTTCCGATAATTTTCATCAATTTAATCGGCTTGCCGGACCGAATATTTGGTGAATTAAATCGAATGGGAATTCCCATATTTAGATTCGAACATCAAGCGGTGAAAGCCATGCTTAAGCTTGTTGAATATGGAGAATCTTTACAACAAAATCCCTAACAAATCATATCCAACTTCATTCAAGAATTATAATTTTCTTTTTTCTGCTATTTTTGAAAATAAAAATTAACCAAGCAGTGTTTTTGGCGATCCGCCCGTGGTTTCATGTTTTTTAATCCGTGATCTTGGAAGATCCCGTATCTATACTAAAGGGGAAATACGGGATCTTTTAAGGAATTGGCCAATATTTCCGAAAATTTTGGCAACAAGCCCAAGTATCTCTAATACTAAATGATTATGAGCCGGTGTCCTCAAAGTTAATAGAATTCAACACGAAATTCTTTGGACAAAATAAACCGGATGATCGTGGATCCCGTATCTAAACTAAAGGCGAAATACGGGATCTTCAAAGACATCGACTAATATTTCCGAAAATTTTGGCAACAAGCCCAAGTCTTCTCGATACAATAAATATATTTCAAAAATCAATGGAAAGGGAATAAATCTATCGAAAAAAGATTAGCCAAACCTGGCGTGACACTAAAATTCTTGTTATCAGTACGGAAATTTTACCGATCCGTTTAAACTCAATCCGGAATAGGAAGAATTAAAACTCAAAAAATCGACACAATTACATTAACAATGCAAAAACAGAACCCATTTAAAAAAAAGAAGAGATGGGTTTTACTTTAGGGCCCCGATGGCTTTCATATGGTCGATCCGTTTTTGAATCAGCTCCATCGTTCCTATATCCGAACGATGGTACAACGCACCTTCAACCATTCCGCATCCTTTTTCGGCTAATTTTTCCGCTTCTTGAATCGAATCAGCAACACCCAAAATTGCGACTGCCCGTGAACTCGATGTGTAAATAATTCCATCTTCCTTTGATACCGATGCGAAATAATATTTAATACCTTCTTTTTTAAACGCTTGAGGATCAATCTTTATCGGTTCGTGTTTTAAAGGATTGGTCGGATACCCATCGGGAACTAAATATTTGCAAACCGTCGCTTTCTTGTCGAAAGTAATCTTAATCTGATCTAAAGTTCCCGCCAATATATGTTTACAAATATCGACAAAATTTGTTTCCAAGAGGCCGAGCACGTTTACGGCTTCCGGATCGCCGAATCGAACATTGTATTCAATGAGTTTGACACCGGTTTTTGTTTTCATGAATTGGCCGTACAAAAAGCCTTTGAATTCTTCCGATGTCTCTTCTTTCAACGCCTTAATCGTTTCCAAAATGGTCTTATGAGCATCCTCTACGTCTGATGCGGTGACGAATGGCATAAGATGATCTTGCATCGTGTAGGAACCCATTCCTCCGGTATTGGGCCCTTTATCTCCGACAAACGCTCTTTTATGATCTTGAACTAACGGGGTTCCAACCACATGCTTGCCATCCACAAAACAGATATATGTGAACTCTTCTCCATCGCATTTCTCTTCAACCACGACTCCACCCCCGCCTCGCAGAATTTCATGAACATATTGGTCGATGTCCGACTCCGAGTGAAGATGTTCACCGAACACTTTTACACCTTTTCCACCAGTCAACCCATCCGGTTTGATCACCACTTGGTAATTAAGCGTTTTGCAGTAATCCATGATCCCTTTTGCTTGATCAAACGATTGGAATAATATATTCGACTCAATTTTATACTTTTTAAGTAAATTTCTCGTAAACATCTTGGATCCTTCGAGTTGCGCGGCTTGAATGGTTGGACCAACCGCTTTAATGCCTTGGCTTTTCAACGCATCAACAATTCCTACAACCAAAGGCGCTTCGGGTCCTATTACCACAAATTCGACTTTATGGTCTTTCATAAACCCGGAAATACTTTCAAAATCGTCCAAATGCCCCACTTTTACCTTACCCCCGCACAATTCTTCGATTCCGGGGTTCAATGCAGACATATATGCGACGAGACTTGCGCCTCCTTCGACCAATTTTTCTGCGATAATATGTTCACGGGCACCATTTCCGACTAATCCCACGATTGTTGTCATATACAGAAGGAAGAATTCAATAAATTATAAGTTTTCTTGAGGCCATTGAAAAAGCATTAAGATAAAATAAGATGGAATGGAAAAAAGCGTATTGTGATTATTCGGATCTCGGGACGTTCACGCGGAAATACTTGAACATGAGGCGGTCAATGTCTTGCAAATCGCTCACCATTCCGCTGAATTTTTTTATAACATCGTAGTTTATATATTCAAATTCTTCAAGAAACCGCTGTAATTTCTGTTTGTGAATGTGGAGATACTTTGTGGTAAACAATATTAGCACCGTAAATTTGCCATGCACGAATATTATCTTTTTATCGGATTGTTCCAGAATATCTAGGTGATTGTCGGACTGAGAAATCTCTTTGATCATCATTTCGATACCCGTTAGGCCGCCACTTACGAGATCCCGATTTACGTCTTGCTTGGTTTGCCCCACCAAATCCGATTTGAAGTTGTAATAAAATAAATTAACACCATATTTGTCCAATAACACGATTCTATCCAAATAGTCTTTCCAGCGAATGGATTCTCGTTGGAAGGGCTCGGTAATCGTATGAAGCAAGATCATGCATAGAAAGGCGATCAATGACATGATTGAGGACAAGCCGTAGCGAAGGTCTTCTTGGGCGAGCCGTTCTTTAATATCAAAGATGATATCAATCTGAAAGCCCAAAACCACTCCAACGAGCACCACAAATACGGTGAGCCCGATGATCCTGCCCCTTGACAAGAAATCGGAGGTATCCCCAATGATCCCCAACAGCAAAATAAGCGTAATCGAAATTATGATGAGATAAAATAGAAAACTTACAATATTCGGCCATTTAAAATCCGGAAACCCGTAAAAGATGGAATGAATACCGAAAATAGAGATGGCCAAAATCGCAATCGTTTTTCGGCCCACGTAATCCATAAGAATTCCGAATCCCACAAGAGCAAAGAGCAATATGACTCCGATGATAAGATATTCGGTGAGCGACAAATTATAGGTATTCGTGATCGAGAGGTTGAAGCCTATCATTAAGGAAATGCCGAAGAAGAGGATAAGAAACGGAATATAGCGACTCCGCATAATATTTGTGAAAAGTTCTTTCAACATGGTCCGCGTGGTGGAGAAAATCTCCGACCATTCCTTGGTGTTGAAATATGCTTTCACCCGGGAAATCGCGCTTTTATATCGCTCGTGAGGTTGAAGGACGGATTCCAGATGTTTCGTATTTCCATTTTTTTCTGCTTCCAAATCGGCACGTATTTTTCGTTCGATCGGAAAAATTTCACGAGGTAGCGGATATTTCCGTTCGTAGAAATAGATAAAAATCCAGAAGAAGAGCATCACAATGAAGAACACTAAGAAAGAACTATTAATAACGATGAATGGAATACCAAAAATCGATAATATCAATACCAAAAGGCTGGAGTAGCGTCCCCGATTAAGAAGCGACGTTTGACCGATAAAAATCTTGAGAGCGATAATAATACTGATACTTGAGCTAAAAGTGAATAATGCTAAGAAGAAGAAATATGCATCTCTAACATAATAAATCAAAACAACCAATACTGCACTCAAGGAGTTTGTGATATTTTGAATTTTTTGGGTTTTCACAATGGAATCAATGAATGCGCCTCCTACAATAATTCCGAGTGCACCCAATACGTAAAGAAGATTTTGCACCATACTCGCGGGTTTTGGAAAGCCGGAATCGGGAAATCCGATTAAAATAAGCGCAAAGCTCACAAGAATCAGGCTCATAATACACTGCGCAATTGCGGCAACTAGAGTATGAATGTCGATATCGAGATCCCGAAAAAATAGCCATTTAAGATACGCTTTCGCAGTTCCGGCCTTCTGTTCTTCCATAAGTTCTTAAAGCGTTTTGCAATTTTGAAGTTTTGTATGCAAAAGAATTAAGTTCACCATCGAAATTTCAAAATTGGGGTGAAATAACATGAAGAGAATTGAAATAGCGGCTCCTCCTACCAAAAACAATGGAACATTTTGAATTATTTATCATCGGTCATCTCTCCAGAGATGTACTCAACGTTCTCGGAGATGAATACGTGACCTATGGCGGTGCCGCCCTTTACGCGGCTTGGGCCACCCGAACCATGCAATTTAATATCGGCGTTTGTGTAAAAACATCCGTTGAAGATAAGATATTTACCGAATTATTTCCCGTAAATGGATCGAATCTCTATTGGCTCCCTTCAAAGAAGACCACATCCATCCGAAATGTGTATGATAACCCGAATATGGAGCGCAGAAAATGTTATGCGATTGATGTAGGGGATCCCTTTTTGCCTTCCGAACTACCCGAAGTGTCTGCAGATGTGTATTATTTGGGCGGATTAATTGCGGGTGAATTCGATTTGGAGTTCTTAAAATATTGCGCAAAGAAAGGAAAAGTGGCTATGGACGTTCAAGGGTTCGTTCGACACAACATCAACGGGATTCTCGATTTTCAACCGTGGGTCGAAAAGGAGGAAGGGTGCAAATACATCCATTATTTCAAAGCGGATGCCGCCGAAGTGCAAGAACTGACCGGACAGACCGATCGTATAAAAGGCGCATCCATCATCGCATCATGGGGGGCAAAGGAAGTGATGGTTTCGCACCACACAGAATTATTGACTTACATCAATGGAAACGTCTATAAAGCGCCCCTAAAGCCCCAAACTTTGCGGGGAAGAACGGGTCGGGGAGATACATCATTTTCTACCTATGTTGCTTTAAGAAATTCTGGAATGGATCCGCAAAAAGCGATTGCCTACACTTCCGCATTGGTTTCTCTGAAAATATCAGTTCCCGGGCCGTTTAAGATGAGGAAATCTGACGTGGAGGCATTTTTTGATAAGGAATATGCGGAATTCAAATAAAATTATCAAGATCAATCAGAAGAGTTAATGGAAAAAAAATTTCACACTTTATTTTTTCTTTAAATAATAAGCAACTGCAGCCAACATAACAAAAGATAGGAAGGGTGCTATTATAAGCGGGAAATTTAAGCGCATTATAACCATATCGGTCGCAGAACGCGTATGAAACCAATCTGCAAATTCTCTAACAGCGTCGATTCGGGCAAAGCCATTTTGATAAGTCCAGCAAATATCGGTTCCTTCAAGTAACTCATTCCATGTTTCAATATGGAACCAAGCTGCACCTGTTCTTACCGTTTCTTTTAATTCCTTTTTGAATTCCTCGATAGTCCGATTTTTATAGATAGCGGGTTGAACTTCGATCGCTCCAACATTGTAATAGCCAGGACCCAATCCACCCACCGGTATTCTTGAATATTGTGCGGGTTTCATCTCCAAACTTGCACCCCAAGAACATATTCCATCAATATTAGCCGTGTTCCAAGCACCTTCTCCAATAAACACAAGGTTTTTCCCGAATTTCGCTTTGAATTTTTCTCGCGCATAATTAAAGACCGAAGAGCCAACATTATCGACCCATGAGGCGCTATAGAGCCATACAACACATGATTCTTCGACTCTACCATTTATTGTAATTGTTGAAACATATAACTGAGGATTGTTGATAATCACATCAAAGAATTCTTCAATTCGAAGGTAGAATTCATTTTTCCAATAATTATTTTCGAGATCCGCACCTGGTCCATCGAATGCTTTTGTCCAATTTTGGAAATAGATACTGTTTGGATCCGCGGTAACGTTTCGGGCCCACATCATCTTCAATAATGTGGTATCATAAAACATTGCGATTTTTGGAAGATCTTCGATACTATATTTTCCTCCATTCTGTCTTTCGATGTCCACTTTTGCTCTAAGGGCCGCGATCGAATTGTTTAATGTGAATAATCCTTGTCGAGACCAATGAGAATCATCGCTATATACCGGCCCTTCCCACCAATACACCGGCATTAAAACATCAATACCCGCACGCATCATACAGCGCATCTCCCATTCATGCCACGCGGGATTGTTCCAATCAATGAATGTAGAAAGATTGTACAAGATTCCATTTTGATCATTCGAATATCTTGGTGCTTCTCTTGGTAAATCCCCGATAA
>CAZUTM010000029.1:0-11285 GCA_964623665.1 uncultured archaeon | reverse complement strand
TTCTCCTTTTGAGTCATATGTTGGTGCAAAGCCAAGAGGGGCTCGAGATATTGAATTTTTATAGTTCTTTCCGTTCCCGGTAGCGTTGAAAGAGACAATTTGCTCAATAGAATTAGGGCCAGGCCAATTGGTTGGTAAATTTTTAATATTATTATTGATATCCTCTATTTCTTTTGCTCCAACTTCTCTCAATATTTGTTGCCCATTAGAAATAGAGCCGTTCGATTGGTACCAATAAAAATAGGTTGCAAAAATAGTTTTATCGGCGTCGTAATACGCTTTTTGATATTGAATGGTTTCAGTATCGAATACCGGAGTAAAAGAGATAATCATACTCAAAAAGAAAATCAAGATAAACCCAATAGAAAAGGATATCCCGGCATCAATTTTTTTCCCGTTTCTCGTCATTAAAAATACTCCTCCAGAAAGATTTGCGGGGTATTGCCCGTTGCGATCGGAACAAATATCAAGAATAGGAATGCTAAAACAATTTCAATTGCAAAGAGGATGGCAATTTTATCGAGTGATCCTTTTTCTTTTGCAGAAATTACCGAGGCGAAAATAAAGTGATGCCAAGCGAGAATCAAGATAATCAGCAGCGCAACAATCCAAAAATGCCCCCGAAGCGACACCTCATCAAACAAAATCATGTGAACCGGCACCGTAACAAGTGGCATTATTCCAAACACCATATACGACACAGCCAATCCGTTCCTTCCTTCCTCAAGTTTTAGAACCTTGACCATAACACGCTCAAAAGCTATCAAAAGCCCAAATAATACCGCCCCACAAAAGATCCCGACAATATTATTTAACAACCCATTAAAATGCGATCTGAAATTAATCTCATCGCTTGGAAAAATGAAGAGACCTTGGAGCATAAACCCAATCAAACCAACAAAGTATCCGAAATTGATTTTATAAGAAGAATCTTGCCGCGCGGCTTTAAAATCAATGGTAGTCGGATAAAAAATAGAAAATAGAAATGAACGAAACAAATCCATATTGTAAAATTTGAGAGTAAAATTTTTATATTTTTTCTTTGAACGATTATGGCCATATTTCAGCTGAAAATCGTTGTTGATGACAGAATGTGAAAAAATGTTGCATATATCCACAGATCTTGTTCGCTTAGGACCATAACAAAGCGTACCTTTTTGATTTTTTTGGAACTAAGTTTTGATTTTTTTGGAACTAAATTTTGATTTTTTTGGAACTAAGTTTTGATTTTTGGAACTAAGTTTTGCGCAAACATAAAAAACCGCAAAAGAAGTTTCAATGAACCGAATTATCCACGTTCCGTATAGACCTTGAATATTCTGCGGGAATGCCCCGATTATCCCAAGATTTTTTAAAAATATTTTTTTTATGTGTATTCTCACAACTTCTTTATAATTTATAATTTTTCAGCCAATAATCCAAGGTCTTTTGACGATTCAAATATTTCAATAACGCCGAAGTCTTTTTCCACACTTTCGGGTCAATATTGAATTTTGTTTTCAAGCGCATGAACGCATCGTTGAGGGTTTCATGAACCGCACAATTTTCTGCATTAAAATCGGTCATCGCAGTTTTCACGGTTTCACGAATCACCCAAACACCCAAAGGTACCAAATATCCGCCCGACACTTCTCGGATCACAAAAGCAGTTGCAGTCCGATTATGCTTCCAAAGAAATTCCAATATTTCTTTCTGTGCGGCATAATATGCACCGGTTACATTGGAAGCGTAATCCTTTCTTCCCTTTTCGTATTCGTAATCGTTTAAGATGATCGGATCTTTACGTTCAGCGGTTGGATCCATGTATTGGGTCCATATCGTGTTGGCGTTCCAACATTCCATCATTTCGTACATAAACGGTCCCGGTGCCAAAATAATCATAAATTTATTATCCAAATATTCGCCGTAAAACGTGTAGTATTTATCGAGGGTGGGATAGTGCATGATCTTTTGCTTCAACCCTTTTGCGATGATATCATCCGCCGCGGTTATGGACCAGCGAGTGGGCACCAATTTTCGGTTTTCGGATTGACCTAATAAACCTGCGGAAAGCAATCTTTGTATGCTTGTTATGTTTTGATGCCCTTCAAGGTAAAGAACCTCAAAAATCGCATCGGTTGATTTCAAATCGGTATCATGAACCGCTTTATCGACCGTTTTTTCAACTTTTACATTATCAACAACCAAAATTTTCTTGGCTTCGCCCGCGGGCCCTTGCGGAGGCGCGTGAGAGTCCAAGATGATATTTGTGTGAATTTTTTCGAGTGTTGCCTCGGTATCTACCGAATTTGAAGCCATTGCAAGCTCTTGGGTCGATTGCAACAATTTAGCAGCTGAGACTTCCATTGAGCTCAATTGACTTCCGAAATCCTCATTGTACTTGACATCCATGTTGAAATTCGAACGGATCAGCGAGACCCGGTATTTGATTATCTCGTCAATGGATTTTCCGAACCAGGATTCCGGCGAGTCTAAAAAAGAGGTATCTTTCATTTTAAGGTCTGCATCAATTGGGATCAACGGTCCAATATTTACTTTTGGATAGCCTTGGTGCCCCACAAAAACAGCGGGTGGTGAAGCGCCAAATAAGTCCATTTTTTGAGCCGAAAGTTTGAAATCTTTAGGGATGGTGGATTTTAAAATGGAATGCTGGAGAAGGATCGGGCATGAAGGTTTTCCGCAAAGCAACCTCGCGCCTTTACAACGCACGCATGTTTCGGGTGCAACATCGGGTCTGACCATCGGCTCTCTATACAACAAACCTTCGCTTCCATTTATAGTCTCCAATTTTAATTTTTAATTGTTAAATTGAAGGAATTTATGAATCAAATCGGTT
Source organism: uncultured archaeon (assembly GCA_964623665.1). Lineage (GTDB taxonomy): Archaea > Asgardarchaeota > Lokiarchaeia > Sigyniarchaeales > Promethearchaeaceae > CAZUTM01. The sequence goes on along the minus strand of CAZUTM010000029.1, from coordinate 8,449 downwards.
GTTTCTTATGGATCAGATATCATTAAAATAAATGCATTAAATCAATAAGCGCAAATGCTTGTTTTATCAAAATGCACGATAATAACAAAGTTTTAATCAATAAAATTCACTTTAGAACAACTTTATATTTTTTCAAGAAATATCAAAGATATGTATCAAATATATGACCCAGATGTGATAATTGACACATTTTATATTCTCCTTTGCTCCTTCTTGATTTTTTTCATGCAAATCGGCTTCATTCTTATTGAATTAGGGCTTCTTCGCAAAAAAAACACAATAAATGTTATCTCCAAAGGGATTTTGGATTACTGTATCTCATGTACCATTTATTTCTTCTTCGGGTACGCGATAATGTTCGGTAAAGGTAATTATTTCATGGGTTTCAGCGGTTTCTTTATGATAGATGCGCCGAATCCAACCGAATTTCCCTTGCTTGCTTTTGTTGTGTTTCAAATGATGTTTGTATCGACTTCAGCTACAATTGTGTCCGGAGGTGTTGCAGAGCGGATGCAATTAAATACGTATATCTTCTCCACCGCTTTGATAGCGATATTTGTGTATCCCGTGGTAGGCCATTGGATCTGGGGCGAGGGATGGCTAGAAAAAATAGGATTTGTAGATTTTGCAGGTGCAGCAGTGATTCACTTCGTTGGCGGTTCGATTGCATTGATCGGAACCATCGTGTTAGGTCCTCGAATCGGTAGATTTGAACAATCAAAAGCGCAGATTCAAGGCCATAATTTAACGTTTATGGCAATTGGAGTATTTATTTTATGGTTTTCATGGTTCGGGTTCAATGCGGGAAGTTCTTTTTCGATTCTTGATATTGAGTTGATTTCAAGGGTGGTAATCAACACCAATTTATCGGCAACTACGGCTGGGCTGACCGCATGGGTGATCCGAAAGCATCAAACCAAAAAATCGGATGTTGTTATGTTATCTTCCGGGGTCGTATCCGGACTCATCGCAATTACCGCAGCATGCGCATATATTACGCCTATTGATAGTATGGTCATTGGTTTGATTGCCGGTTTTATCGTTGTTAAATCATACCAATGGCTAGAAAAAAAGAAAATCGATGATCCTGTTGGGGCGATTTCGATGCATTTCTTTAATGGAGGCTGGGGAGTTCTGGCTTTCGGATTATTTGCACAAACATCTTTGGATTCGAAATATAACGGATTTCTTTACGGAGGAGGTATCATACCGCTTTTAATTCAATTGCTTGGATTGATCTCTATTGCGTTATTCTGTTGGCTCACAATGGGAACATTTTATGTCATTTTAAAGAAAATTAATAAACTGAGAGTCACCGCGGAAGAAGAGATCAACGGATTGGACATTTTTGAGCATGGAATGAAAGCGTATGAGGATTAGAGCAATGTATTTAACCATCAGAAATACTTGCTTGGAAAACGCCGATTTAGGCCCGAAAAATTTTTTTCCTTTATTTTTGAGTGAATAAATATGGAGGGTGAAAGAAAGAAGAAAATTTCGGCTGCATTGGTTGCGTTCCTTATCCTTATTTCGATATTTTCGCTTGTTGTTTTCGAAGTTCCGAAATGGCTTGAAAAGGAATCCCGTGTTATAATTGATCAAGTAGGTCGACCACTAAGTTCTACAGCGGAATTGGAAAACGGCACGATATGGGTGGAACAAAACCGATATGTACTTGAACCGAATTTGGAACCCGAGTTGGCGGGGAAAAAAGGCAATATTTATGCTCCGGATATTCTATACGAAGATGGGGTGTACCATATGTGGTACGGAGGACAATCATCTTCCTATCATGACAGCATTCTTTACGCCACATCTTCAGATGGAGTAAATTGGACGAAATACGGGACAGTAGTTGCCACGGGATCCAATAATCATGTAAATGATCCCAGCGTAGTGAAGGTAAACGGAACATATTATATGTACTATTCGGTTGCACCAGTTCGTGAAATGGATGAGATTTGGCTTGCAACATCTAAAGATCGGGTCAATTGGGATGTGATCGGTCCCGTTATTCTGCCCGACCCTGATATCGAAAAGTGGGATTCCTTGAAAGTGGGCCGACCGAGTGTCCTTTATCAAGGCGGGCTTTTTAAGATGTGGTTTGACGGGGCACAAAAAGATCCCTCTGATCCGTATGCTCCAAAGCCCGGGACTGGTCGGCATGTAGGATATGCGTATTCAGTAAATGGTATAAATTGGACAAAATGGCCCGCAAATCCGGTCTTCATGCACAGCGGCGCAATCGATGTTGAATATTTCGATGGAAAATACGTTGTGGTGGAAGAAAGCGGAGCGGGCGTGTATTATCGCTTTGGAGCCAATGAAACAGACTTTGAACAAGGAAATCGGCTATTGTTTGCAAAAATGGGCAATGATTTCGACAGATATGGCCATGTTACCCCTTTTATATTCATCAAAGAAGGGAAATGGGTAGCAACATACACCGGTGCGGCAACAAAATCCACGTGGGACCGAAATCGAATTGCGGTCTGGTATCCGCAGCTCAACAGCTCGCTTAACACGCTCAATAAAACGAATGAGCCAATGACACTCAGACCGTGGGCGACCGCTCCTCATCAAGCATTATTCAATTTTACGACAAAGACAGCGGTAGAATACACGGTCGGGATTTCAAATCAAACAGCGAGAATCACCGCGATTACCGGCACGATACGCGAAGGAACGATTTGCTATTATTACAACCAATTCAATGTCACATTAGTAAAAATTGCATAATCTATTTACAAGTCAAAAACAATATCGCTTTTTACGTTTTTTTTTCGCCAAAACGATAAATTCTAAAGATATAGCCTTTATTCAATGATAGCATGAATTTGAACACTCTTAAAACGAATAAAGATTTGATTACCCAAAAACCATCGTTTGAACCCACACCATGTCAGAAGAAGATGATTGAAAGGAAATACGGGATGTTTATTCATTTCGGTATCAATACGTTCAACGACATGGAGTGGTCGAACGGCAAATTGCCTCCGCAATCTTACGCGCCTCCGGAAATCGATGTGGACCAATGGGCCCGCAACGCCTACACCGCGGGAATGAACTATATAATTCTCATAACAAAGCATCACGATGGATTCTGCATGTGGAATACCAAATTCACGGATTACAGCATCGCGGCATCTAAGAACGATACTGATGTTGTGAAGAAAGTGAGCGAAGCCTGCAAGAAATACGGCATAAAGCTGGGACTCTATTATTCGCTTTGGGATCGACATGAGAAATGCTATAAGAATGATGAAAAATACATCGAGTTCATGATAAATCAATTATCGGAGCTTTTGGGCGGGAGCTACGGAGAAATCGTGGAGTTATGGCTCGATGGAGGCTGGGACAAGTGTAACAGTCGTTGGGGGATCGATTGGATTTACGATCTAGTGAAGCGATTGCAGCCCGATTGTGCCATGGCCGTGAATCATACCATCGGAAAGTTCAATTCAAAGAAGGGTGCCGAAAGAAAATACTATCCGGAGAATTACAAAGAAAACATGCCGATGAAATATTTTCCATCCGATTTCCGATTGCTGGATCCCTACTTCCCACCTCAAAATGACCCAAAAATCTACGAACACAACGGAAACAAATACTATTTGCCGTTTGAAGCAACCATTTGTATCAGAAACATGCGTAATTGGTTCTGGGACCCAAAATATACGAAAGACGTTCTCATCAGTGCCGAGTTCATTGTGGAAAAATATAGACAGCTCACCTCGCAACAGAATACCCTTGTTGTCAATGTTGCGCCAAACATCCACGGCAAACAAGAAGGAAGCGACATGGCCCGGCTATACGAAGTGGCGGATATTTTAAAGATTCGGAGAAATATGAATTAAAAACGCATTTACGTGGGATTAACCGTACACCCTCGGAGTATTTAAAACGATCTATCAATTGCACGATAATTGCACGCTTAACATAAGGGGTGCAAACGGTTATCGGATGAGTTTAAATTGATCCGGCCTCTTACCATCTTATCGACTCGTATGTAGTTAAGAGTTCGAAGGTGTTGTGTGTTAAATATGAAGATTATTACCATCAATATTCCGGATGATTATTTAGAGGCAATCCAAGGCCTCGTGGATCTCGGTCTGTTTCAATCGCGGAGCGATTTCGTGCGAGAAGCGATTCGGGATTTTTTAGATAACGAAAAGAAATTCGAATCCACACTTAATGGAAACACGATCTATGAATTATTTAAAGAGATTCCGAAAGCAGAATTACTCAAAGAATGAATTCCGTTCATTTTTTCTTTCCTTTCCCACCTCCAATCGATTTATCGTTAGATAAATAAAAATAAAAGGAATCACGATTTTCTTGGCGTAATGCTCGACATTAAGATTACGAAGGCTACTCAATTAAAAGAGAAGCCTAAGGATGAGAGCAAGCTCGGATTCGGCAAGATATTTACCGATCATATGTTTACAATGAAATATGACAAAAAGAAAGGAGGATGGTATGAAGCGGCGATTATACCATACTCGAATATCGTGCTGGATCCCGCGGCTTGCGGATTGCATTACGGACAACTCATCTTTGAAGGGTTAAAATGTTATAACGGGAAGAAAGGGTTAAACTTATTCCGACCGATGAAGAATCTAGATAGAATGGATAATTCTGCAAAAAGAATGTGCATGGCACCGTTAGATAAAGAAACTATCTTGAAAGGCATGAAGGAACTCATCAAACTCGATAGGGAATGGGTTCCGAAATCTCCCGGCACTTCGCTCTATATCCGGCCTACGATGATCGCTACGGAACCGTTTTTAGGTGTGCATCCTTCGGAACAATATCTATTCTATGTCATCTTATGCCCGGTTGGTGCATATTATGCTTCGGGGTTTGCTCCTGTCAAGATTATGGTTGAAGATAAATACGTGAGAGCGGCACCCGGCGGTGTTGGAGATGCAAAGGTTGCCGGAAACTACGCTGCATCCTTAAAGAGTGCAGAAGAAGCACAAGCAAAGGGATTCACACAAGTTTTATGGTTGGATGCTCGGGAACGTAAATACATCGAAGAAGTCGGCACGATGAACATGATGTTTGTCTTTAAAAATGGAAATGAGATTGAAGTGGCTACAAGCCCGCTTACAGGGTCGATTCTTCCCGGAGTCACCCGAGATAGCGTGCTTCAGCTCTTGAGACACTGGGGCTATAAAGCAACCGAGCGAATGATATCAATCGATGAAGTCATTGAAAAGGCAAATAACGGTCAACTAGTCGAAGCCTTTGGAACCGGAACCGCTGCAGTGATAACTCCAGTCGGATCGCTTACATACAAGACCAAGGATTACGTTATCAACGGGTTCAAGATCGGCACGCTTACTCAAAAATTATATGATGAGCTTACCGCGATTCAATATTGCCAAAAAGATAATCCCTTTGGTTGGATCGAGATGATCGATTAAAATTCAGACCAACAATCAGAAAGGATAAATCTATTAATCTGAAGCAATAGGGCAATTGAATTGAGACTTTTTTTATTACTATTCATTTTTCTTTTCAAATCTCATCGTTTCGCTTTTCAGCACCAATCGTTTCGCGTTTCGAATCTGAGGATTATTGTATTCAAAATATCTTGCTTTTCCCGATCTAATAAAAGCTTTTAAACCTTTTTTCCTTTTTCATAGCAAATTTAAAAGCAGTTGTGATTTAGATGAATATAGAACAACAAAAATTTTCCTTAGAAAAGGCAACGTTTGAAGATAATTTCTTGAAAATGAGCGATGAGGACATTAACAACGCTAACGCTTTTGAATGGTACTATTTTGATCTTAAAAACGAACAAGCGTCAATGGTGATTCAATTTAAAAGAAAGGATGGATGTATTCATGAAGATCCGTTTATTCAGTTCGAGTACAAATCGCCTACATTGGAATATGAAAAGCTTCAGATATATAAACCTCAAGATTTTTCGGTACATCGGGATTCGGACAAGCAGTATGTTATAAAGATCGGGCCAAATGCGCTCACCTATACTCATTTAGGAAATAATAAAATGAAGATATCCATTAATCTTGCAATCGAACATGCAACAATTAAAGCGGAGATCACGCCTTCGTTTCAAGGGTTTAAGCCCAACAAGGATGGAAGATATTTCCATTGGAATAAATTACCGGAAATCAATTCAAATGTGATTTTCGCGGCACCATGCTACGATGCCATTGCGACGGGAGAAATCGCGGATGAAAAAATCGAGCTAAAGGGAAAAGGGTATCATGATCACCCGTGGGGCACATCCAATTTAATGAGAACCCATTCAAAATGGCATTGGGCTCATATCAACACACAATCCTTCACATTCCTCTTTACCGACGTCACCCCAAAAAAGAATGTTTTAGGTCAGCTCAAATATCTCTTTATAGGAAAGAAGGGTCAATACGAACCGATACTGAGCGAATCGTTTTCGTATAAAGCGGAGAATTGGAACAAAGAAACTAAATTCTCTTTTCCGCACAAATTTAGCATTGAAAATAATACCCCAAAATTCACTCTTGTTTTAGAATTTATTGAAACGGTGTTGGATCTTTCGATCTATAATAGATCTAAGGTCAAGGCAGTCTATATGGGTGAGGATGGCAAGAAAGAGGAGGGAGAAGGGTGGCTGGAATATTTTGAAATGCCAGGTCTCCCACCCTCGATTCTGGAATTTGCAAATAAATCCAAATTCAAGAAGTGGATAAAGGGAATGCCAAAAAAAATAGTTCAAAAATAGCCAAACATTAAAAAAAATGCACGGGCAATGGGTATTCCCAACGAATATCCACGGCATATACGGGACGTGGATAATCCCATCCATCGAAACTTTTTTTGAAACGTTTTTTCGCATGTTTATAAAAAAAAACACGACCGGAAACGGAACATCGCGAGAGTTTATTCAGCCGGTTCGATCTTCAAATATTATTTATTTTTTCTTACATTATCGATTATCTGTTGTATTCTTCTGCCGGTTGCGGGTAAAAATACCGCAAGTCCGAAATAACCCAAAGCGACAATGCCCAACGCACCTTGAATTTCAAAATTATATTGCCAATAGCCCGAATTGGCCATTGAAAGCTCATTAAGAACGCTTATTGCGAAAAAGATCAGCATATCCAAGCCAAATCTCATCGGAATATTTTCGATTTTCCCTGTTTTTTCAAGGCCCCGATCCGCAATAGAAAGTGCAAACATGGTATTTGCGCCCCATCCACAAACGACTAGCAATGGAACATCTTTCCAAATCATCGGTGCAAGAGCATCCGAATAATTCCAACAGAATTCAAAAGAAATTTCATTATATATTCCGAAGAGCAATCCGCCCAGAAAATACCCGAAGTTCCATTTCTTTGCGATAAATCCGGATACCACAATCAACCCGATCAATAATACAAAGAAGAATATTTGAATCATATCTGCTAGAAAAAAGGATACAATATAAGCTTTTTTAGCATTGAAATCGGAAACCCATCGGTTAATCACAATGCATCTGCTATAATAGATCTTCATGGTACAACCCGATCAAAATTGTCGATGATAAGCAAAAAGATTTAATACCAAAAAGCATTGTTTTCACCCACACAAATTTGTGGATTGTGAATATTCATGAGTGTTTTTGAAAAAATAAAAACAGAGCTCCAACAGTACGGTGTATGGGTCGTTTCAGCGGTTTTGGGCGTGATTGTACTTGCATTTTTGCCCGCCTTCATAACGGTAAAAAACTCACCCCCTCCGATAATAAACCCCGACTCGCCTTTAGGCTACTCTTGGAGTAATTTATTCTGGACGCTTCCCGCTCTTGCATTGGTGCTGTTCTTCATCATTATAAAGAAACCAATTGGCGACAAAAAAGCGGTCATCTTCTCGCTAGTATTTCTCCCCATTCTCGGCTTTGTCCTCGATATTTTCTTTGCGGGTCGATTTTTCACTTTTGAAAATACTGGATCTGTTTGGGGGATATATATTAAAGGATTTGATTTTGAAACAATGGCGTTTACCTATGATATTCCGGTTGAAGAATTCATTTTCTATATCACCGGGTTCTTGTTCTGTTTGGTGATGTATTTGTTTTCGAGCAATTTCTGGCTTGAAAAATACGCCATCAACCCCGAATCGGTTCTCTCAGATTCATTGTTAAAATTAACCAAAGATCAAAAAATAGTTCCATTGATTGTTTGTGGCGGTTTTCTGGTTATCGGATTCATTTTTCGGGCGATTTTTGGGACACCGCAGTCTAATCCGTTGCCGGAATATTACATCTTTTTAGTAATTTTTGGGATTTTACCCGCCGCGTTCTGCTATCCCGGCGCCAAACATTTAGTAAATTGGCAAGCGTTCTCATTGACCACAATGACCGTTTTGCTTATTTCGGTGATTTGGGAGGTCACATTGGGTATTCCGTATGGGTGGTGGGGATATCATTCCGGGCCGATGATCGGGTTGTTCATTA
>CAZUTM010000028.1:13075-37907 GCA_964623665.1 uncultured archaeon | reverse complement strand
TTTTTGGGTTTTTAGTTTTTCGATTTATTTTCCTATATGTTTGTAAACCCTCTCATTTTCTTTTAAGATCCCGTATTTATATTACTATGCTAAATACGGGATCTTCGATAATAAAATTGAAAAAATACTAATTGTGCGATTCTGCTGCAGAAATCTGCAGATCTTTTTATATATAAAAAATAATTAAGATATTGAGTAAAAAAGAAAAATGAACGTGTTGATGACTAAAGAAAAAACTATTTAATCCTTTTCCGCAAAATTACAGTGGAATGCCCTCACTCAACTGTCTTGAAGACATCATCAATTTTCAATCCGAAATACGTGAAGAAAAAGACCTTACCCTCCGGACTCGAAAAATTAATCAACACACCGCTTTATTTACCCTTCACGGCAGACATGTAATCGAATACATCAAAGAATCCACCAAAATTCGGGCCAGCGACCAATTTCGGTACTCTAACGAGGTAAACAAACTGCTTTTCGCTCGCATTTTCGGAAATCAATTCAACTTCGATTTCAATCAAATCGTCAAAGTAGAAAAAGAAATTCAATTTGAAAAAATCGAGCAATTGTTGAACGAAGGATATAATATCTCTGAAATTAAGCGCAAATTCCAAAAAAGAGATATAGATTTCTTCAGATATGAAATGGACGTGCGCATTCAAATAAACAACCTTGGGCCAAAGAAACTCAACGTCGAAACAAAAATATTCACCTGCCCGGATCAGGGATCGGCCATTTTAGCGAGCCATTTAACATCGGAAAGCTTGCATATGTATCTCAGCACGCGGGATTACATGGGGTTCATCACGTTTGCGAACATGATCGACGCGAAGAATCCCGAGAAGCCGTTCAAATTTCCGTCCGAGGTTCTTCGCGAACAGAGAAACGATTGGTTTCTGCATTTGCTAATTGTAGATCACCGCATTTTGGGTGAAAACAAGAGTTCAAGAGCATTGGCGGAAGAGATGTTTGCAGCGATCAAAGAAGATCATCAATTTTTTTTGGAACGGCTAGGATTAAATAGGTATTCTTGCTCTATAAAATTGATAGAAAATTATGTGAAGGTGGTGCATATGTCGTATTTGATTGAGGAGTTAGAGGAGAAGTTAGAGGAGAAAAGTCGCGAGGTCGAGGAGAAAAGTCGCGAGGTCGAGGAGAAAAGTCGCGAGGTCGAGGAGAAAAGTCGCGAGATTGAAGAACTGATAAAATTCATGAGATCGAAAAATATTTCTGAACAAGAAATCAATGAACTTATTAAATCAATGAAAAAGAAATAAGATGTACTGAAAAAACCCGAACTATTTAATTATTTTTGTTTAAACTTCTCATATTCGGCGAAATCGGCAACCAATCGAACCATATTCGGAAGATAGTCGATTACCGGAATACCGACTTCAAGCATTTTGATTTTAAAATTGTGTCGGTCTTTATACGCTTTAGTGCTCAAGGAATTCGGAGATAGATTGCATAACATGGGCTTATGGGTCTGTTTAGCCACTTCAACAATTCCGTCGATAGTGGTTTTGACCATATCCGGGATTTTAAGGATCACCGAAAATATATCAAATCGCTCCGGTTCCCGGACAAAAAGTATAGTATCTATATTGGGATCCTCAACCATAATTTTTAGCGCTTTATTGAAATATTCTGGGACATAACCGTATTCACCGAGATCCACCGGGTTTTTGAAGTTTGTATTCACCGTTTGGAAAATTTCTGCGAATTTCTTCTGTGTCTCTATGGTTAATTCTGGAACGTTGAGGCCAAAGGATTCGGCCATATCCGTGAATTCAACACCGATACCGCCTCCCGCTACGATAATCCCCACATTCCTTGACTTAACCGGCTTTATCCCCAAAGTTGCACAGAGCACCAAATCATGAAAATATTCGAAATGGTCCGCAATCATAATCCCCGATTGTTTTGCCATCGATTGCCAAATCTTATAATCACCCGCCAAGCCTCCAGTATGAGACATCGTGGCTTTTTTTCCGAGTTCGCCTTTGCCGCCTTTCCAGAGGATAATCGGCATTTTTTTTGTGACCTCCTTGGCAACATCGAAAAATTCTCTGCCATTTTTAATGGATTCGATATAAAGCGCGATGCAGTTCGTGATCCCATCTTTTGCAAAATATCTTATCAATTCTGAGGGTTGGATATCGACGGAATTACCAATCGATACGATATTATTGAAACCGATTTGCTCCGAATCGAGCATCACGGTTAATCTTGCAGTTGTTCCTCCCGACATGGAAATGTAGGAGATTTTTCCGGGTTTTGGCATTGGAAATTGCGGATAATAGGTTAATTTTGAATACGGTTGCATAATACCCAAACAGTTTGGACCAATAATTCGCGTGTCCACCTCTCTGACCGCTTTTTCTAATTCTTTCTGGAGTTGATGATCCCCGCTTTCACCAAATCCAGATGTGAAGATTATTGCAAACTTTACTCTTTTATTGCATGCCCGAACAACTTCCGGCACTTGAGGGGCGGGAACTGCAATGATGGCCATATCAATCGTCGCGGGTATTTCCGGATGGTCTAATGCGGGATATACCTTATAGTTGAATAATTCTTGGTATTTTGGATTAATAGGATACACCTTTCCGCCCGATTTGATAAATCCAGAATTATCGAGTGCCATCACATATTTGATTCCACCGACCAGGTTTTTTGATACGCCAATGACCGCTACTGTTGATGGGTGGAATAAAAATCGAAAGTCGCCATTATTTGATTTCTTTTTCAGCATACTTAAATCGGCTTCATGATCTGCATTCAAAGCTTGCTCCATAAGTAGTGATAGTTTGTAGAATTTAAATGCTTTCCTTTCTCCATTTTCAAAATATCTGATCGTTAATAATATTGAAGATATGAAAAAACGAAAGCAGATTTATGATTATGCAAGCAGTTTATTCAATATAATTTAATAAAATGCTGTTTTGGCCATATTAATACGCAGATTTCCATTTTTCGGTATATCCTTTTGTTATTTTTAATATACAAAGTTTTTTTGTAGAATGGCAACCTTTTTGAGCTCATGAGCACTGCTCGAAAAATCATTTATTCGATTCAAGGAGTCCTATCGTTGAAGGGAAACTTGGAGGTCGATTTGAAAGAGGATATTACTTCAGCGTTTAGCAAATATACTCATGAGATAAAATATTGGTTTGAGGAAAATAACTTAATATTGGAGATTTCTTCGGATGAGACGCAATGGCCGGCTTTCACGGTGTTGATGGAATTGAAGAATGTGTATAAAACAAAATTCGGCAAGCAAAAAATAGGAATTCGGGATGTCTCTGTTCGTTCTGCAAAAATAAAAATTCAATTGTTCGATGGAGAAGCGGAGAAGGTTCCAGAGATAAAGGTCTTTTATGCGGATACCATAGTGGTGGAAAATGGATTTGCAGTTCTCACAATTACCAAATTGGATGAATATTTTCTTAAGAAGCAATTGCTTCGGAATGTTACCAAGTTGTTTTTGGATAAGTTAGAAAAATTTGGGGATGTTGGAAAGAAGGAACATTGGGAATTATTATGGCAAAGCCCCGCGCGCTGTAAATGCGAGTTTATCCAAGACCCCACCGAGGCGGCGATGAAAATGGGCTGGATGAAGCGGTATCCGGGCCAAGGCACATTTTTCTTTACCCCAAAAATTACAGCGCTGTTTAGATGTATTGAAAAAATAATCGAAGAAAAGATTTTGAATAAATTGGGATTTCAAGAAGCAATCTTTCCAAAGCAAGTGCCTCTTGAAATTTGGCAAAAATCGGGTCACTTAACGGGTGTGAGTTCCGAAGTTTTCTATTTATGTCCTCCAAAAATCAGAGATCAAAAAGAATTTGAGGATATAAACGATATTATCAAAGTGTCCGAGTTGATTCCTCGCGAGATGTATTTCAAGAAGTTGAGGGATCCAATTGCCGGTTATTGTTATGCTCAATGCCCGCCGTTCTATTGGTTTTTCGGAGGTGAGTTGGTTCAAGACGAAGTATTGCCGGTAAAATGGTTCGATAGATCTGGGCCTTCATTTAGATGGGAGTCGGGTGGACTGCATGGATTTGAAAGATTGAATGAGTTTCATCGAATCGAGATTGTATGGCTTGATCAACCCGCTGGCGTTATAAAAATCCGAGATCAGCTCATGGAATGTTATCGGGAGATCTTTGAGAATATCTTCCAATTGGAATGGAGATTGGCAAAAGTCACGCCGTGGTATTATGCCCATTCGGGAAATACTGTAGGTGTTGAGCACCACAAAGAAAAAGGCACCATTGATTATGAAAGTTATTTGCCCTATCGGGGAACCCGGCAAGACTCGGAATGGTTAGAATTCCAAAACATCAGTATTCATGGAGATAAATTTGCAAAAGCATTCAAGATTAAAAACCCCAAAGACAATGAGTTATGGACCGGCTGTTCCGGAATAGGGATGGAACGCTGGACCGTTACTCTGCTTGCTCAGCATGGACCAGATTTGGATAAATGGCCCGAAACAATTCAACCCTATATAGAAAAAGCCAAAAAACTTCAAGAATTGAAATTGGTCACATGGCCATGATCTGTTAATCTTCTTTTACATTTTTTTTAGACATCTTCATAAGAATTCCCCTATTTCATTTTTTCATCAAACCGAATTATTCTTCAAAAATTTGAAAAGGAATTTGCGATTTTTTAGCGCATCGTTGAGGCGAAGTGTATGGCTAAAGGAAAAATGATTTCTCTTAAACCGGAATATATTTCGGTGTTAAAGACACTTCAAGAATTGAACCGGGCCGTTGAAGCGAGAGAATTGTGCGACATCACGCATCTCGAATATGAAAAGCTGATGTCGGGTGCTATTTATGCACTTCAACAAGAGGGCTTGGCAACGTTCACGGAAGAACCAACCACCATCCTTCAATTGTCGGAAGAAGGGATGGATTATAAGAAAAACGGGCTTCCCGAGCGAAAGCTCTATAATTTATTCACTGCAAATGGAAGAAGAGAAGCTATAATTACCGAATTAGAAAAAGAAGCGGAGCAAAAACTCAAATTGGACAAAAAGCTCTTTTTCGTTGCATTATCCAATATGAAAAAGAAGAAATGGGTGGTCAGTTCCAAAGCAACGGGAACGGAGCAGATTTTGATCTATGATGAGAAGCCCGCCAAACAAGAGGATGAGAAATTTCTTGATTTATTCGATGCTAATGGCACCTTAAAATTATCGGATTTGCCGAAAGAATTATATGAAATCGAAGATCAGATGTATAAACGAAAATTATTCACTCGGAATAGAATGACTCTTCGTATTATTGCTTTGACCGCTCAAGGGAAAGCGATAAAAGAATCTAATATTTCCGTATTGAAAGATGAGCTCGTTCGGATTACGCCGGAGATGCTGAAAACGGGGACGTGGAAGGAGGGCCTTTCTCAATTAAAGAAATATAATGTCAGTGCGGACGCGCCAAGAATCAATTCGGGAAAGCTGCATCCTATGACCGTTATAATTAATGAAATCCGAGAGATATTTCATTCAATGGGCTTCACAGAGATTCGAGGTCCGGTTGTTGAAAGTGCGTTTTATAATTTTGACTCACTCTACCAACCGCAAGATCATCCCGCTCGGGAGATGCACGATACCTTCTATCTGAAGTCGCCAGCGAAAGCCAAATTACCAGATAAAGCGGCTGTTGAGGCGGTAAAAAATACGCACGAAAATGGTGGAGATAGCGGGTCCACGGGATGGAAATACGAATGGAAAGAAGATATTGCGAAAAAATTATTGCTTAGAACTCACACCACCGCAACCACATTGAGACGGTTATCTACGGTCATGAAAGAGAAGGATGTAAAATTTCCTCTCAAAGTGTTCTGCATCGATCGCGTCTTCAGAAACGAGAAGGTGGATAGAACTCACTTGGCTGAATTCCAACAGATTGAAGGTATTGTTATAGGAGAGAATGTCACACTTTGCGATTTAATTGGACAAATTGTGGAATTTTACAAACGTATGGGATTCAAAAAAGTGGTGACAAGACCTGCATTTTTCCCATACACCGAACCAAGCATGGAGATTGCGGTATATTCGGAAGCGTTGGGTAAATGGCTCGAAATGGGAGGATCGGGAATTTTTCGACCAGAAGTCACTTATCCGTGGGGTATTAAACATCCGATGAGAGTCTTGGCTTGGGGAATGGGACTTGAGCGACTTGCAATGATGAAACTCAAGCGTGCGGATATTCGTGATTTGTATCAAAGCCCGATTTCGTGGCTACGGGAGGTGCCATATTAACATGCCCAGTATAGAACTTAAATTAAAGCGATTAAGCAAATTAGTTGGAAAAGAATTAACCTTGGACCAACTCGAATATGATTTGCAATGGATTGGGTTGGATGTGGATGAAGTTCTAAAAGAAGAGAATGCCATCAAAGTGGAATACAGTCCGAATAGACCGGATTTCGCAAGCCCCGAAGGAATCGCCCGCGCATTAAAAGGATATTATGGAATCGAAACAGGCTTAGCCAAATTTAATTTCACAAAAGGAACCGAAGTAATGAAAGTAGATGCGAAAGTGCGAAAGGTTCGGCCGTATGTGGTTTGTGGAATCGTTCGCAACATTAAATTAGATGATGATGAAGTCCGAACCATGATGAATATTCAAGAAGATCTCCATTGGTCTGTTGGTCGTGATAGAAAAAAGGTAGCCATTGGAATTCATGATTATGACAAAGTGCGAGGTCCATACAAATACACAACCGTGAAACCGAATGGCGTTAAATTCCGACCTTTGCATATGGAGAATCTTGAATTAACACCTCAAGAGATCTTGGAAGAACACGACATGGGCAAAGAATATGCCCATCTTCTTGTCGGTTTTGATGAATATCCGATTATTTACGATGCGGAAGGCAAAGTGGTTTCGTTCCCTCCGATTATTAACGGAGTATATACTACGGTCACAGAAAACACCCGAAACTTGCTATTGGATTTAACGGGGACAAGTTTTGAAGCCGTGAACTTGGCAATAAATATCATCGCTGCAACCTTTGCTGACATGGGTGCACAAGTCGAAATGGCCACTGTAATCTATGAAGATGAGCCTGAAAAAGCAATCATGACTCCGAACATGACTCCAAAAACATGGAATGTTCATGTTGACTACATTAATTCATATTTGGGATTGAGCCTAAAACCCAAAGAAATGATCGATTGTTTGAAAAAATGCCGGCTTGATGCAAGGACAACAAAAGATAAAAATATTTTAGAAGTCGATGTTCCCGCTTACAGAAACGATGTGATGCATGAAGTGGACTTCACAGAAGAGGTTGCAATCGGTTATGGCTATCAAAACCTCCCGATTACTATTCGGGAGGGTGGATTTGGACAATATCATCCGTCTGAAGAATTGGCAAATCTGAGCCGGATGATCATGATTGGTGCCGGGTCTCTCGAAATGGTGAACTCCATTCTTTGTTCGCAAAAAGATTATGAACGATTAAAGATTTCGTTCAGCGAAAAAGATAACATAATTATTGAAAATCCCGTTTCCGATGAGTTCAATGCCGTGCGCTCAACGCTTATGATTGGATTAATGAAAAGTTTGAATTTCAACATTCCCGTTGAAAAACCGTTTAATATTTTTGAAGTCGGAGATGTTATCTTACTTGACCCCACTCAAGACACGGGTGCCAGAAGAGAATTACATTTAGCCGCGGCTGTGCATTCTGAAGCAACAGATTATACAGAAATAAAAGCTTTGTTTGATCATTACATACGAACTTTAGGTGTAATTGATAAAATCAAAGTTAAGCCCGCTTCTATTCATGGATTCATTGAAGGAAGAACCGCTGAAATTTATTTCGAGAATCAAAAAATCGGTGTGATCGGAGAAATTCATCCGGAAATTTTGGAAAATTATAAATTGGATCTCCCGACCGCTCTATTTGAATTGAACATCACACCGTTTTTCAAAGAAAAAATCAGATAATATATTGCACGTGCGATTGGCTTTTTAAACGCTTTTTTTTATCTTTCACCAATTCAACCACGCTAGGTTTCTTCGCGAAATTCTTTAATTTTTTCCGGTAGAGCCAAAACCACCTAATCCCCTTTCCGAATTCGAAAGCGTTTCTACCTCAACAATGGAATAAGACTCCAATTTTCGGAGAATAAATTGGCAAATTCGATCTCCTTTCTTTAATCGAACATCCTTATTCGAAAGATTGACCACAATAGCCATCCATTCATTTCTATACCCCGCATCGATAGTTCCGGGTGTGTTTACCAGAGAAATTCCTTCCCAGAGGGCTAACCCCGATCGAGGAACAACGGCAGCATAATAGCCCTCGGGGATTTCTGTACAAAAACCAAGCCCGCATCCCACTCTTTCTAATGGCCGGAGCACGTATTCCTCTTGGTTTAATTCTTTTAGATCCTTTTTCCCCGATTCGTTGATAATCTCTTTGAAGCAATCAATAAAACAATCCGCACCCGCATCTCCCGGCTTAGCGAAAATTGGTAGTTTTGAATTCGTTCGCCATCTTTTAATTTTCAACGTGAGCATATTAATTTTAAACGCTGAAATCATTTAAGCAGTCTTATTTTTCGTTTGATAACAAAAAATCGGGTAGAAATATTTAAAGGACAAC
Source organism: uncultured archaeon (assembly GCA_964623665.1). Classification (GTDB taxonomy): domain Archaea; phylum Asgardarchaeota; class Lokiarchaeia; order Sigyniarchaeales; family Promethearchaeaceae; genus CAZUTM01. Next base: position 29,267 of record CAZUTM010000028.1, on the reverse strand, counting down.
GCATTTGATTTCATTATGGAGCTTGTACGATATGACCCGAGAAAACATCGGGATTTACTAAAAAATCTTGTAGAAGCATTTGATTATCGGAGTTTCGAGCCGATTGACATCGATGCATTTCTCAAAGAATTGGATAAGCGAGCATTAGATCTTTTGTTAAGAAATTCAATAGTATTGGCATTTGAAGGAGAGATCTTGCTAGGCGCGGGCTTTTTCACGATATGGACCAATCATTTAGGCCAAAAGAGATGTGAAATTCATCAAGTTATCGTTAGGAAAGAAGACTCATTTAAGAAAGGCATCGAGGAGACGATCATGAAAGAATTATTTTATTATGTTAAGAGCGCGATGAACATAAACAAGGTCTATCTATTTTGCCGCAACAACGATATAAATTTCAAATCTCTGTTAATGAAAATGGGCATTAAGAAAATAGATTATGAGTATTACGAACATGGGCTTTAAAAATTGATGTTTTTTTATCTTTTACCGGTTTAATTAATAGTTGAGCTAAAAAATTGCTTTACCTATTGCTGGAGTTTTCCTCCGCAATATTGGCAGAATAATTGACCTTTCGGATTCAATTCTTTGCATTTATCGCATCTTGTTAAGCTGCTCATTATAATTTCTTTTGTAATGGAGGAGAAGATGATATCGACATTTTGTCCGGTTTTGGCACTGCATTCCAAGTATTGAGTAAAATTATTCTCTTTCGCAAATTGTTTTGCTTCATTTTCAGAAATTTGTCTTTGATCTGCCAGATCCGCTTTGGAACCGATTAGTAGTTTAACAATCTTTTTGTTCATTGAATTTGTGTCAATAAGGTCAACCCAATCCTTCAAATCATCGAAACTATGTCGACTGGATAAGTCAAATAAAACAATTGCTCCGCTTGCACCGCTACAATATGCGGGGAATAAGGTTCGAAATTTCTGTTCACCTGCAAAATCCCAAAGGCTTAAATGAACATCTTGTCCATCAACGGTAAGATTTTTTGACATGAAATCGACACCTATTGTCGACAATGTGTTAATCAGAAATCTTCCGCTTACGAAACGGTGAATTAATGAAGTTTTACCAACATCCTTTGACCCGGCCACAATTATCTTGAGTTTTAGCATTTGATTCTTCCTCACTCTTGATTTATATTTTGATCTTCATGATTATTAAGCTTTTGGAAGATTCAAATAATTAAGCCGAGATATCCTCACGATCTCTTGGGCAATAATCTTTCCGATTCCGGGTACTTCCATTAATTCTTTTTCGGTTGCATTAAAAATATTCTGAAGGGTACCGAATTTATTAAGAAGTTCCTTGGCTCGGGTGATATTCAATTTCGGGAAACTGCATAAAATGACTTCAATTTTGCCTCTGTCCGATTCCGGTAATTTCGGCACTTTAACCGGTACCGATCTTCCCTCATCAATTTGCTCTTTTTTAGCCAACGCAAATATTATCTCGGCACTTTGAGCAGAATTTGCTGAATTAAGAACTGAAATATTGAATTTGAGAATCAACGCAGAAAGTGCACCGAAAAAGGCATTTTGGTTTATCCCCGTAATCTCTGAAAATGATCCTTCAATCAATAATATCGGAATTTCGAATGAGTCCTTTAATTTTATAATCTCATCAAATAATCGTGCATCTTTTAAGGAAGAGATGAAATCGGCGATTGTCTTTCGTTCGATTGCAGTTTTTGTGGAAACTATATAATCTGCGGCAAAAAAATTGTCAAATTTAAGATCGCAATTCTTTTCTCGTATAATTTTTGCTAAGTCAGATTTCAGTTCTCTATTATCAATCAAGATGGTTATTCTCCCGCTTGGATTGTTCCGAGAGAATAACTCTTGCTTAATTTCATTTTTTTTGTTTTGATTCGATCCCATATTTTGCGGTAAGAGGATATTTGATTTGGGTAGATCCAAACTGATATCAAGGTTATTATTCCCTTTCTCATGACTATCGTTTTCTGAATCCGTAATTGTGTCATTTGTTTGGTTATTTATATTTTCAGGCAAAATATCATGTTTATCTTCGCGTTCCTCGATTCCGCTTAAATATTCTTCAAGATCTTCCGGTGTATCAAAATCAATTTCAATATTATTCCGTTCAAGCGCTTTATTATCGTTGTTATCCACATTTTCTTCACCGTCCAATGAGTTGGTGTCAATTTCCTCATCCATTTCGGTGATATCGTTTTCAATAAGGTCATCTATCAACTCATGTCTAATAGTTTCATCTTTTTCCTGCTTTTCATCGGTATATTCTTTAAGGGTAGATTTGTTTGTTTTTAATCCGGCGGAGTCATCTTTTGATGGTAGTTTATTCGAACTCGGATTTATATATCTATTTAGACCAGCATTCAAAGGCGTTGTATCGAAAATTTCAATTTTTTGTTTCGTATCGCGTGTCTTTTTCTTCATATTTTTAATTTCGAGGAGAATCTTCTTCATTTGCTGTTCCCGACGTTTTTCAATGAAATAAAACGTATCTTCTTTGGTACCAGCAGACTTTAACATAATGATAGCACCTTCCTTTTTTCTTCCGGTTCTTCCCCTTCTTTGGATCGCGCGAATTTCGGATGGAACAATATCGAAAAAGATCACAAGATCGCATTCATCAATATCGAGGCCTTCTTCGGCTACCGATGTTGCGACCAATATATTTATTTCTCCAGACTTAAACTTTTTTAATACTTCCAATTGTTGTTTCTGCGTTAAGCCCGCTTCTTCTCCTTTTTTCGCTTGTCCTACAAATCTCTCCGGCCGAATAAGGGCGCGGTGGTTTTCATCAACCAATTCTTTGTCTACAATATATTCCAAAATCGCAGAAACTGTGTCTCGAAAATGGGCGAATACCAATATCCTACTATTTGGATGATTAAGAAGCTGGACTTCAAGAAGATCTTTTAATACTTTCATTTTTGGGTGGGAAACCTTATTCTCATGTAATTCTCTCAAACAGCGGTAGATATCTTGCATCTCTGTTGAATTAAATAGCTCATTGGCTGATTTTGTAGATTTTCTGTCTTCAATCTCCTTTATATTTTTTTCTATATAATCGAGCAGCGGTGAAATCCCTTGAGCTTCAAGCAAATCTGTCATATGGGAAACTCGCACGGCATTCGTGGATAGTTTTTTAAGATAAAATAATTCGGAAAGCGCATCTTGGTCGCGTGTAGAATTTATTTTATTATCGATTTCTTTGGTAATCTGGAAAAGCACGGTTTTAGAGATCCCAGCATTCAACTTTGAATTATCGAGGTACCCGAATTTCACAAACTCCTTAATGATATCTTTCATCATTTTATCCAAATTGTTTATTACCTTCAATAATTGTTCCGGTAATTCCACATCAATCCATTTTTCTTTCCTTGCTTGAATAAACGGCTTGACATCGGGATCTTGTTCGGTTTTAATCTCGACATTTGTCAAATGAAGATTTGTCAGAATTTCCTCGATTTTCTCTTTATTTTTCCCTGGAGATGCTGTCATTCCGATGATGAGACCGGATGGATTTTGTTTAACATATTCTCCGGCAATAAACACATACGCATAATTGCCAATCCCACGATGACACTCATCGAATATAATAAGAGATACATCATTAAGCGGAAATATTCCTTTAATTATGTCATTTTGAAGAACTTGGGGCGTCATAAATAATACCTTTGCTTCGCTATAAATGGTGTCCCTCTTATTTGCTGCCACAGAACCCGTTATACAAGAGAATTGCTCTGGTTCCAGATTCATAACATTTGAAAAAAAATGATAATGTTGATCGACTAACGGTTTTGTGGGTGCAAGAAAAATCACTTTTTGATTCGGCAATTTGTCTAATTTAAGAACCGTGAGAAATAGCGCGACTACCGTTTTACCCAACCCTGTTGGGAGCACCATAAGAGTGTTTTCTTGTGAACAAGAAGCCAATAAATTCAATTGATATTGCCGCTTTATGATAGTGTCTTTCTTTAATAGTCTGTGATTAACGAACTCTTGCACCGGAATCCCCCAATATAAAAAAGGACGATTTAATTTAAAAATAATCCTTGGTAATGAGAAAGAAAGAATAAAAAAGAAATAAAAGTAAAAGATTTTCAGTCTTTTTCATCGACAAATTTTTTCCAACTGTCTCTATTCCCGCTCGCTTTTACTATCTTCACGATGATAAATAATCCAATAAGACCCGCTGCACCATAGACAAAATACATAATATCTATTGGAAAGCCCTTCTCCGGATTTCGGTATTCAATGGTCGCTATAAGGGCTTTTGTTTCAAATGGATTTTTTAATTCGAGCGTGACCTCTTTCATGCCGTAATCATGATCAACAAATTCAAGTTTAAATCCATCATTGAAATAAGTCCCATAGTACATACTTGATACGCGCGGATCATGGTCAATCCATTCTGTCCAAGCCATTTCGCCGTTTGTTACTTTTTGCTCATACTTGATTCGGAATTGAAATACAAAATTGGCTCTCCAATGCGCATAAACCGTGGGTTCATCAGTAAAAACATTTGACTTGGAGCTCCTTAATGTGAATAATGCGTTTTCAATTCTAAACGGTTGGAGGAAGAAATCGAGATCTTCGATCTTGGAGTTACCATATTTATCTTCGATGTAGAAACGGAGTTTTAATTGACCTGTTTCATTCGTAATAAAAGATGAACGATAGAGCTCGGCCAAATCGTTTTCAATTACTTTTGGGGTTCCGTACAGAACCGGTTGATTCAACGCATTTAACACTTCATACGTCAAATACCAAATAGGTTTATTAAACTCCACCTCAATTTTCACAAACGGTTGTTCAACTGATAATGCAACCACCTCGGTTGGATGATACCTTCGTGTGAGTGAAGGTAAATCAGAATCATGCTCAAAGGTAGATGTGCCGTAGTAGTAATTTATCATGAATGAGTCTGTTGCATTGATACCGATGGTATAGGTTTGTAAATAATTCAATCCGGTAATTCGAATCCACCAAGTTCCATTCTTCAAATAATAAAGGGTATTGTTCAGAAGAATTGTGGTATTATCGACGTATGAGTGGTTGGTATTGAAGAAGCGCAAATCAAATCCAAGACTATCGGTTATGTTCATCTTGATTTCATTATTTCCAATGGGTTCGGTCGTATTGTATAAGAACACATCTATATACTTTGAAACATAAGGTCTATGAACGATGGAAATAGGTGAGACGATTTGATCGCTGAAAAAGACCACAGATTTTAATCCATAATTAAACCATTCATCATTTGCAATAACATCTGCACGATATGTACCGTTTGGACCAACTGTGTATACATAGGATGCATACGTTTGATTATGTAAAGTCATACTAAATTCGCTTGTTGTTTGTGTATCTAAATGTGTAATTCTCACCTTGGGTACAATTGAAAATATTCTTTGATTGATGGTCGTTGCGTTAATGGTAATCGTTGTCGCGGTTACTGCAGATGAGATCGCTACGTTAAAGAAATCGGGATTTACTACTTCATATAGCATATTTTTGATGAAATAAATTTTATTATCCGGATCTTTTGTAAGCACTATAATATCTCTATCTCCATCAGAATCCAAATCCTCGATAACAAAATCTTTGATTAATGAAGCATTGAATTTTGCTAAAGGAATTTTTTCCAGCGGAAATGTTGTTGTTGAATATTGTTGCCTTCCTTTCACTACCCATAATTGGCCATTTCCATCCAAAGCAACTACATCTGTTGATCCATTATTGTTTAAATCTGCTGCTTTAATTTTAATGATATTTTTTTCAAAAGAAGTCCGATGAACATAACTGAAAACGGGTGTGGGTTCAGTCAAATCGGTACGAATTAATGTGCCGATGAACCCTGTTGCATTATTAGTAATATCAAATCCACTAACCACGATAACAGATACATTTAAAAATTGATCTTGGATGAAATCGACCCCGGTAAAGATTACAGAATTATTAGTGAAGATCGTATAATTTTTTGGAATCGATTGATCGCCAATCATATAATACACCCTTTTATCATCAACAAATGCAGCATCACGGCTGAAATAGGTATATCCTGTGCCAGTTCCTTTTGAGTATTTAATATGTCCACCTACCGATAGCGCATTTACTGATTGTCGGGTTGCTTCGTTCCCAAAAGTATTTCCTATTACCCGATCTTCCACTGCTGTTGGCCAAGTGTTGAATCCATTTGCGTCTGGTGAAGATACCCATTTTATTAATCCATCTATTGTTCCCGCTATCATCTGCATTTTCCCATTTTGAACAAACGGGTATACAAAGGTTTTAGATGAAATATCATTGGTGTAGAGATTCATTCCGATATCGGTGGAGTTATATTGGAAAAGGGTATATCGATTTAATGGTATAAACGAGTTGTGATTAACACTCCCAAAATTAGATCCATTAATTATATTCTTAACTGCCTTTATTTGCGGAGTCGGGGAATTACAATGATAAAGAAAATCTAATTTGTTATTTCCATCCAAATCGGCCATTGTGAAATAATTAATATCCACGGTTTCATAAAATAACTGTTTTGCTGTGAATTTGCTGTTATACATGGAAGGAACTCCAGGGTTCACCAAGACGGTTATGTTTTTATACACTGCAGACTCGCTATTATACGACGCGACAATATCTTTTGCACCGTCATAATTAAGATCCGTTACAACCAAGCCGTCGACTCTTGAATCCGGATAATTATCATAGATTACAACGGGATTGTTGAATGAATACGGAGAAAATGATCTGGCTATAGTATTTCTCATCGCATATACTCTCCGATTATCATGGCCAGTAATGATATCAACATTGCCATCCCGATCAAGATCCCGGAAGGAAACGCTGCGAATCGCGCCTCCGGCGGGAGGAGTATAGACATCAAAGAAATATTCATTATTTGCAAAATGATCTCTGTAAAGGGATGAATTTGTTTTTGTAAGGTTGGGCAATGATATCGCTTGGTTATCAATTATCACCAACGTTCCATTATTCAACCCAATAACAATATCATTGTCGCTGTCTCGATCCAAATCAAATTTTTCGATCTTGTTTACCGTTTGGGCCAAATTATTTTTCGTAAATCTGTTTGTATTATCTAATGGAAATGATCTTGTATTCCGCCATGTGTATATTTGACCAGATGAACTAATGCCTAAGATATCATCGTCTCCATCGCAATCTAAATCATCAATTATTAATTTATCGATTGTAACCGGTGAAATATTATTTGCAATAATTGTATATTGCCAAGCTGTGTATTGATTATGGTTGTTTCGATTTAAGAATGCACCAATGGTATTATTGTTCTCAAGAATAACAATATCAATCAAACCATCTAGGTTTATGTCCGAGAATTTAATGTCTTTAACTTGGGTGCCAATAGTCCCACGGAGAACAATTTCGCCAAATCGATCGATTCCTTGAAAGATCCGCTCTGTAAATACCAATACCACTTCTCCGTTCGTCGTCCCGACTGCGAATTCTCCGCTTTTGAGATACCCACCCAGCTCGCCGCGGTCATAAGCAGTTACATTTGAAGACAAGGTTTTCAGAATTCCTGTGTCATTTCCTTGAATTTGACATTCCCATTTTGCAGCTGAGAAAATTAAAGAATCAATGTTATTATCTTGAAGCAACCGATAATAATATTGATACCCTTCGGTCGACAACCCAAAAATATCAATTCGGTCAGTATCCAAGTCAATATCCATTAAATCGGTCCCAATCATAGGAACTGAAATATCCGATCCCGTGTTATTTTGGGCGCTTATCAAGGTTTTAAGCGGTTCAGTGTTGTATTTCGACACGGTAAAAGGTTGATCTACACCTCTATGAATATAAATTGAACCGTTTGATAAACTTACAAAGATATCTTCAGACCTCTGTCTCAAATTAATATCCGTTGTCCTTGTTAATGAAAAGAAATCTATATCGATGATATTTGCCGAACCGCCAGATGCATTAAAGATATTTACCGCAGTATCGAATTTCATCTGACTCGCAGGATGACCCGCTTGTGGCGTTTTATAGGTATCGATCTCTTTTAAGGTAATGTTGAATCCCTCTGTTTCTGTGCTTCTATTCACAAGGGGAAGGGTCACCAAGACCATTCCAAACGAAGCGGAAATAAGAAGGATCAATACCAAGCTATAAATCTGTTTATTCTTCATCATTTTTTCACCTTGTTTATCAGATCATTCCAATAGCCAAAACAATAAAAGTTCATAGCTTATACCCGAAAGTTCATTTGTCGGATAAGATAATTTAATTGTTTCTCTGTAATCTGTGGCTGAAATAATCCAATCATTAAGGATTTTATATGTATCGAAAATCTTTCGATACAAAAATCACACTAAAGTTAATTTCATCTTCTAAGCTTTTAAAACTGAAGTTAGGCAAAAACGAATTTCAAAATTTTTCGAAAATTTCAAATAGATAAACAGTTCAATAAGTGCTATGGAGCTAGAAAAAATCCAAAAGTTCCTCAAAACGAAGCATAAATTCGATAAAAAGCCAGATCCAACAGAGGAATTTGAAGTTTTAACCGAGAAATTACAAGATTTAAAGCGAGGAATGCAAACCAAAGATCTCGATGCGATAAAAAAAAAAGTGGGAAATTTACTCGTAGAACTTATGAAATTCTGCAACAATCATGATTTGGACTTAAACGATATTCTCACGAATGTAATGGGATTTTCTCTTTAATGAAATCGCTTTTTTCCTTCTTCATCTCAATTTTTCACGAAATTTAAAGAATTAGTGCTATGGATCTTTAAATATTTTAATGTTTTTATTCGAATAATGAGCATAACCAAGCCGATTCTCTTTGCCCATCGTGGTGCAAGCGGTTATGAACACGAAAATACCATTGCAGCCTTCAATAAGGCTATTGAACTGGGTGCGGATGGTCTTGAAACGGATGTCTTCGAAATCGCAACGGGAGAATTGATTCTTTTTCATGATAATGCTATAACTCTTCCGGGAGATTCAACCAACACTCCGATCGCAAAGCTTACTTCTCAAGACCTCGAAAAAATTACCCTACCAAATGGAGAAAAAGTTCCTTTGCTTGATGATTTCTTTCAAAGATTTGGATCCGAAACTTCAAAACAAGGCTTAAAAATATTATTTTCTATTGATGTTCAAAATACTAAGGCGGGACCGGCCATTGCAAAGAAGGTAATGGAATACGGTCTTCAAGATCGTGTGGTGCTGTGTTCCACAACCCCTGCGATTATTTTCAAGAAAATTCGTTCCGAATATCCTTTGGTTAAATTGGTGGCTTCAAATTGTGAAAATTTCATTTCGATTGAAAGCTGCGCAAGAGAAGGAAAATTCGGATCGCTAAATCTCTATGCTTATAATTTTCAAAAAGGACATCTGACGAAGCAATTGTATGATATTGTGAAATCAAATAAAGTCAAGGTTTTTATGTGGGATTTGCATAATGATGCGGACTTAAGAGATGCTATAGTGCAATTCAAACTCGATGCGGTCTATTCCAACTATCCGGATAGAGCCAGAAAAATAATTGATGAAATTTTTAAATAACCTCGAACTCCGTTGAATATCTTCGTTTTTTTAATGGCTTGCAAGGTGATGTATTATCGGATTGGCTTGCTTGTTTCAAAGAAATTTCCGGATGGCCTATAGCAAAGAATATAGAATTGAAAAAATTGAAAAGTTTTTTATTCTTAGAAAAATGCTAAATAAGATCAAATAAATAAACCCGATATGCTCCTACTTGCCTTTTTTCATTTTAAATCCGCAATCGGGGCACACCAACTGGCTAAATATCAAATTAAACCCTTCCAATTCTTTCATTTCCTTATTACAAATTGGGCATCGAGGTTTGAATGTTGGGAACCACTGTCCCTCTTTGTTAGGTGTCATTTTGAGGGTATCAATCCAATTCTTAAACCGGTTTATTGTCTGAATTTTTTGTTCTGTTTCCACCTTTTCTTTGTAGGAAGGAGGTCGAGTAACGAGCAACATGACCCCTTTCATTTTTTCTGGGTCATTAATCAGAGAAAGAGTCGCCACCAGTGCATCTTTGGTATTTTTTAAAAATCCGATTAAATCTATGGGCGCTGCAGCTGCCAAGATACCCTTTCCACCTTCTTGGGCGGTTCTATTGATTAGAAATTGAAAGAAGCGATCTTTGAAATCAACGGCCCACAACAGAATAAAATCATCCGCAACATAACTTTGACCATTTGGACCAAAAACGCCTAATAGGCCGCCTTCGATCCGGTATTTTTCAAATGATTGACAATTCTGAATTAAATCTTTGAAAAAGGGTTTCTCGATTTTCGGATAGGACCCATCCTCTTTGCCAAAGTCGATAAGATTAATTTCCGAAGGTTTATTTTTATCTAACCATGTAGAGACAGCAGCAATTTTGAAATCCATGAATAAAATAAAAGCCGAAATTTTTTGAGGTTTGCGGCTTTCAAGAAAATATGCTTGAAATTTTCGGAATATCGTTTCTCATGGGCTTAACGGGTGCATTACAACCCGGGCCTTTATTAACATTTACCGTTATTTCAACAATTAAGAATAAAACAAAAAAAGCATGGCTTACCGGTGCTGTCGTGGTTTTAGGGCATGCAATGCTGGAAATCTCTTTGGTTTTGGCGATTCTATTAGGGTTATCAACCGTGTTAAGTAATCTTCTTCTTATTAGAATTGTGGGAACAGTTGGCGGTGCATTATTAATTTATTTTGGAATATCCACGTTTCAACAATTGAAAAAAGGGATTGATCTCGATTTTGAAAAAATGGGACAAGCCGAAACCCCTTCTTTGGAGGCTTCCGAAAATAATGAAGGTAAATCTAAGAAGTTTTCCTTCTATAAGATGCATCCGATTACCGGTGGGATTGTGATCTCTCTTTCCAATCCTTATTGGATGATGTGGTGGGTTTTTGTGGGTGTAGGGGTTATGATCAATTATTCTATATCTCTGGCCAATCCTTTAGGTGTTGCTGCATTCTTTTTTGGTCATATCTCTGCGGATTTTGTTTGGTATTTATTTATCTCGGTGTTAATCAGTGTGGGATCAAAATCTCTGAATACAAAAATCTACGGTGTCGTTATGTTGATTTGCGGCATTTTCATGGCTGCTTTTGGAATTTACTTGATTGCATCGATTCAATCAATAACATAATAATTTTTTTTTCCTTTTCAATTCCATTTTTTTAAGTAATTTAAATCGGATAAATTCTCTTAACCTTGTATATGTATTTTTTATTGACTGAAGATTTGAAAAGAATTTAGATTAATTTAGCAGTTTAATTTCGAAGATCCAATAGGTTCAAAATGAGTTGATTTTTATCCTTAATATTTTCGAAGATCGATCTTGAAAAAAAGTTTAAATAGTCATATTTCCTTTCAGTAAATAGAGTGAACTAAAAGTTCACTAAAATAAAGTATGATTCTGATGAATTAATCTTTTAAAAGGAGGGAGAAAAAATGTTTGAAAATGATGGATTTGATGGATTTGATGAATTCAATAAAGAAATGATGAAAAAATTAAATGATATGTTCAATTTTAATGGATTTATTAATTTCGATAATGTTAACGATTTGTTTAATGATCAAGAGGATCCTAATAATCCAATGAAAGGGTATTCCATCTCGTACCGATTCGGAACGGGGATGGATAAACCTGAATTCGATATAAAAGGTAATATTTCGGAGGAGGAAATGAAAAAAATCAAAGAACAACTAGAAAAAATGAACGTAAACTTCGGTTTCCATTTTATGCCGGGAATGAGCCAACAGAAAGATGTAAATGTCATTGATTTCAAAGAGGTAAATGAACTCTTAGAAAAGGAAGAAGATCCCTTTGAGAAGGTTCAAAAAACAAAAATTAAATCACAAAATAAACCGCGCAATGAAAATGAAGAAAAGTCCACAAACGCTAAAAAATCCAACAAACCTGTTGAAGAGCCTTATACCGATGTTATCGAAACCGAAGATGAAATTAAAATAATTCTTGAATTACCGGGAATCGAAAAGAAGGATATTCAAATCGCGGTTGATAAGGAAGATAATCGAACGATCGTTATCCGTGCCGAGTCAAATCGTGTTGTATATGAAAAAGCGGTCAAATTAAACAGAGAAATCAATTTAAAGATGCTTAAAGGAAAATCAAACAATGGGATTTTCCAAATCACCATTCCTAAATGATAAAATCAATTTTTTTAAATTTTAAAAAATAAATATAAAAGATAAAGGAGTGAAAAAAAATGTCAATGAGTAGTGAATCGGGTGGAGATAACAACAATGTTGTCTACGCAAGAATCGCTGAAGCCAATCCGAAAGACACGGGAAGAGGATATGCACGGCTTGACCCTCTTCTCCACGATGTATTAGGTGTAAATGTTGGAGATGCAATTGAAATAATTAATCCTTTGAACAACTTGAAAGCAGTCGCTTTATTGATGCATTGGTATTCTGAAGACAAAAGAACAGGTGTGGTTCGAATCGATGGGTATCTAAGACGAAATCTCCGTGCTTCGATTGATGAGCGTGTCATTTTAAAAAAAATCATCGTGAAAAAAGCAGAATCTATTACGCTAGCACCTATTGACAAGCCCGTCATCATTAAAAATCCTGAATACCTCGTGAAAAGTCTTGAAAATCGTGTTGTGATGGTCAATAATCTTATCACTTTTCCAACGGTTGGTGGGGAAATTCATTTCGTAGTGAAACGAACTGTTCCTACCGGTGCAGTGCAAATAACCGCGAGCACAAAAGCTACGGTGGAAAAGGAACCCGTTTCAGAAAACCAATTGAAAAATACCTCCAAGCGATTAACTTACGAAGATATTGGAGGATTGGGAGACACAATTCGAAGAGTCCGAGAAATGATTGAATTACCGATGAGACATCCGGAATTATTCGCAAGATTAGGAATTTCTCCGCCTAAAGGTCTATTATTGTATGGGCCACCGGGGACCGGAAAAACTCTTCTTGCCAGAGTCGTTGCTAACGAAACAGATGCACATTTTATTACTCTTTCCGGACCTGAAATCATGAGCAAGTTTTATGGCCAATCGGAAGAGAATCTTCGAAATGTGTTCAAGGAAGCCCAAGAAAAAGCGCCAAGTATCATCTTTATCGATGAGATCGATTCGATTGCACCAAAACGCGAAGAAGTAACCGGCGAAGTCGAGAGAAGAGTTGTGGCTCAATTATTGGCTTTAATGGATGGACTAGATGCCCGCGGGGATGTCGTGGTGATTGGTGCGACTAATCGACCAAATAGCATTGATGAAGCATTAAGAAGGCCCGGCAGATTCGATCGGGAAATCGAAATTGGCGTTCCCGACAAAGATGGAAGACTTGAGATTCTCCAAATACATACTCGCGGAATGCCGCTTGATTCAAACGTCGATTTAAAGTACATTGCCTCTAAAACGCATGGGTTTGTTGGTGCAGACTTAAGTGCGCTGGTTAAGGAAGCGGCGATGCATGCTCTCCGCAGATTCCTCCCGAATTTAAACTTAGATGAAGAAACCATAGATTATGAACAGTTACAAAATATCTTTATCACCAAAGAAGATTTTGATGCTGCTTTAACGATGGTTGAGCCAAGTGCGTTAAGAGAAGTATTCGTGAGCACGCCTCAAGAAACTTGGGATGATGTGGGAGGATTGGATGATGCAAAACAAGCCTTGCAAGAAGCGGTCGAATGGCCCTTAAAATACCCAGAGCTTTTCGACCATCTGCGCGCTAAAAGTGAAAAGGGAATATTATTGTATGGTGTTCCTGGAACCGGTAAAACTTTGCTAGCAAAAGCATTGGCTCATGAATCCGAAGCCAATTTCATTGCCGTCAAAGGACCTGAGTTTCTGAGCAAATGGGTCGGAGAATCAGAAAAAGCGATTCGGGAAACATTCAAAAAAGCACGCGCTGCGGCGCCATGTATCATCTTCCTTGATGAAGTCGATTCAATTGCCCCGGTCAGAGGCTCCTCACAATCATCTCAAGTTATGGAGAATATGGTATCGCAACTGCTCACTGAAATCGATGGTTTAGAGTCCCTTAAGAATGTGGTCTTGATTGCTGCAACAAATAGGCCAGATATCATTGATCCTGCATTATTACGACCCGGTCGCTTTGGAAAGCACATCGAAGTCGGCTTGCCAAACCGAGAAGCCCGAATACAGATCTTGAAAATCCATACCAGAAACAAACCATTATCATCAGATGTTAAGCTTGATTCCATTGCTGATGAATTGGAAGGAAAAACGGGAGCAGATATTGAAGCTATTGTTAATGAAGCGACTATGGCTGCAATGCGAGAATTCGTGCAAAATCAACAAAGGCTTATAACCGATATCAACAAAATCCATGCAACAAAACAAGGCAAATACGAGGAATCAAGCGAACAAAAAATCAGCGAAGAAGAGAAAACCGCTAAACTTGAAAAATTACAAAAAGAGATCAAAGAAAAAGTGAAAACTTTGCTGATTGAAAAGAAGCACTTTGATTACGCTATAGAGAAAGTAAGCAAACAAGCAGCAAGGTCCAGACAAGCGTATGAGAAATTGGATGGTTCAATTAAACGAGATGAGCTCTACACATAAAGAATTCCGCTATAAACCCTTATTTTTTTCTTTTTGAATTAATTTTTTGATCCTTGAAGCAAAAGCTTTTTTCTATGAATTCCCTTTGAGAATATATACGCGAAAAACGGGTGAAAATTAAACAATGGGAGAGGAAAAGGATATTAATCTCGATGATCTGAATGATCTCGAAGAATCCCCATCGGATGACCCGGAACATGCACAAATTAAGAATCAAAAAAAATCCATCGCAAAAAAATTCGAATCCAGAACTATTTACGATGAAAAAGGCAATCTGAACATCGACCTCTTCATGGATATTTTAAGTTCGGATATTCGAAGACGTATTCTAGAAAAATTAGCCAAGGCGCCTCGTTATCTCGCGGATCTCGAATCCGAACTCTCGGTTACCAAACAAGCGGTCAAGAAACATTTGAAGATTCTCATGGATGTGGGATTGGTTGAAACCGACACCGATTTATCTCAATTTTCTGAAGGCCCGAAAATTTATTATAAAATTAAACCCCAAGTAAATATTTCTTTTCATATCGATATTACATCCAATTATTGGAACATTTCTAACTCTCCGTTTAAAAATTTAAGGGAGGCATTGGACAGCGGTGAATATCCCTTTACAAAGCGAATTGCCCCGCTATTATCCGATTTTGTCCGAAAACCCCAAAGTAAAGACCAAGAAGACCCGAGATCTCGACCAAGAGATGCATTGCCGCCCGTAAAAACAGGGGATCAAACCAAAAATAAACCCAATTTCATTATTATTGATCAATACGATAATGAATTCGATATTACAAAATACTTTAATGATGAAACAATAGGAGAAGAGCAAGCATCAAAATTAAGAAACGCTTTGGCCCGAAAAATCTGGAATCCGGATAAGATGTTTGGGGAGCGACTAAGAACCGCCTTATCCGGCCTTTTGGAGGCGGGAGATTCCGTAAATTATACCCAAATCCCGCCCGAACAAGAAAAACCGATGGAGAAAACTCAAGAAAATATCATCAGAGAAAAGGTTCGATCCATTAAAACCGAATTTATTGACGCCCTTAATACGATCATTAACGTTGACGATTTTATCTCCCAGTACGATGAACGACGCACCGAGTTTATAAAATACAAAATTTGGGTGCTCGGCCGCATAAAACAAAAAATCGGCGCAACATTTAATGATGACCTTCTCGCGGCCCTAATCCTTTACAATCTCTTGTTTGAATATGAACATTTTCATGATACCGAAGCGGACATTGAGGGCCTTATCAAATCAATCGTTTTGGAAAGAAATCCAAACCGGGCGGGGATTCGTAAAGATGCAAAAGATACTGAAGAATATTCGGGAGAGGCAAAACGAAAAGCGGAAAAAATTCTTTATCAATTAAAAATAATGCTTGAAGAACTCGGGTTTATTTAAAGAATGCCTTAATTGCGTTTGTTTGCCGTTTTCTGTTTCAACGTAAAGTTGCTTGCCGTTTCAGCAGTTTTTTTAGGTTTTTTCTGTTTCAACGTAAAGTTGCTTGCCGTTTCAGCAGTTTTTTTAGGTGTTTTCTGTTTCAACGTAAAGTTGCTTGCCGTTTCAGCAGTTTTTTTAGGTTTTT
>CAZUTM010000028.1:0-12975 GCA_964623665.1 uncultured archaeon | reverse complement strand
AACGTAAAGTTGCTTGCCGTTTCAGCAGTTTTTTTAGGTGTTTTCTGTTTCAACGCAAAGTTGCTTGCCGTTTCAGCAGTTTTTTTAGGTGTTTTCTGTTTCAACGCAAAGTTGCTTGCCGTTTCAGCAGTTTTTTTAGGTGTTTTCTGTTTCAACGTAAAGTTGCTTGCCGTTTCAGCAGTTTTTTTAGGTGTTTCCTGTTTCAACGCAAAATCTTGAACCGTTTATTCCATTTTAAGATATGTTGAATATTCTTTTTTGATCTTTTCAAAATCCTCGGCCGAAAAATTGATTCCGCCTGCCAGTGCGTGGCCTCCGCCCCGGCCCGCTAATTTTTTAGCCAATTGCTGAATAAAGACATTAACTCCTTTGCCTTTATGCTTTACGAGAAAATCGTCCGTGCATCTGACCGAAAATTTTGCGACCTTATCAGATTCGTTATAGAGACCGCCTAACATTATGATTTTTTCCGGATTGAAGATTCGATTCACCGAAGAATAGGATGCCGTGCTCGACCATGCAGAATACGGAAGTTCTTTCCCAATATCGATTAAAATAACATCCTCTGTTTCAATTCTCGGTAATCGAATAATTTTACTCAAAGAGCCCACCAATTGGTCAACATAATCAAGATAACTATTAATCTCTGCGGTCTGCGCGGATTTTCTCCCGATGAGGTCGAACGCTTGATGGGAATTTTTTTCTCCCAAGATCGAGAGCAATAATCCGTGTTCGAATGCATTATTTAACAAATTCGCTTTTTTGTTTATTTTTATCGTTTGACCGATCATATCCTCGTCGAAAATATCTTTGATTTTCTCGGCTGTATCCATATCAATTTCATCTATTTTCAATTTTGGATTGATACCATGCTTTTCCAACATCGTTTTACAGAATGTTTTACTTCCCCGGAGTTTTTTGATAAAAGGCAAAATCGATCTCGGTAAGCCGTTTTCTAAATTCATATGAGATCCCCCATAAACACAAAGCCCTTCATGCAGTTTGACTTGATTTTCTTCTACCGCAAGATCCAATATCTCTCGATTCAAGCCTTGATACTCTTGCGCATGCTGTAAGCAATCTCCGGTGATCCCTAACAGAGAGATCCATGCATCCGATTTGCAATTATGATTTACATTCAATGCAAATTTCATTGTTATAGCCGACCCGGACCCATCCCTAAGTCCGTTCAATCCATACTCTGTTAAATTTACAAACTGAACATTTTCTGGGAAATACTCCAATTGGTCTGAATGATATAAATGATGGTCTAAAATAAAGAAATCATTGGTGATGTTATTCACTTTGATTGCATCTGCAACTTCTTTGATATTAGAGCCTAAATCCGTCATAATTATTGCCGATGTATCAGTAAGTTGAGGTAATATGCTAAGAAATTGCTTCCACGGCGTAATATTATTGTGTATTTTGACTCCGCATGGCTTACCCATTCGCTTAGCCAAATTTTGAATGATAACTGAAGAACTAATCCCATCCGCATCATCATGACTGATAGATATGAGATTCTCATATTTAGAAACATGATCCGAAAAATAATCGGAAGTCTGCTCGAGTTTCTTGAGAAATTGCTCTAATTGATTCACGATTTCAATAGATTCGCAAAAAATTTAAGCGTTTGTTTCAAATCATGAAAGAAAAAGAATCGAACCATTTCTTTTTTGATTCGTGCAATGCTTCTTTTCTCAATTAGCGCGCTTTTCGAATCATTGAAAGGAAAACGCCAACAAAAACCAATCAATGGAGAAGAATCATGAAACACAAAAGATTTTACCAACCTTCGGTAAAAGTATCGCAAAATACACTTTTTAAAGTCATTTTCTTCGTATCGCTGTTTCTTTTCGGAGTACTCCTTCAATTCGCTCAATTGCCAACGGCAACATCCACAAAAAGTGATATCAAGATAGATCTCCGATATATGGAAACCTCCCTCATTAATAATGAGAATTCTGAAGTTAGAGTTCCGCCGAAAAGTTCCAACGCTGAAGAAACCGTTAAAATTAACCAAAATCAATTCGACCCCATAGGCTCGATTGAATTGGATGAATTACTTTCATTAGGAAACCCAAGCCCCTACTTCAGCGGTCAGCTCTTCAACATCGTATACGATGAATCATTCAGAAGATACACATTCATGGGAACCGTTCAACCCTTCAATACCTCCAATGGAATAGTAGATGAAGGAACCGGACAGCGGAGCGGAGATATCTGGATAAAAATCAATGAAACTTGCCTTTGGCGGTATTATGATAATGCAACCGAATGGCTTATAGGAATAAAACCCTATCTATTACGATGGGAATGTCTGGAACTATACCTAAACAATTCAAAATTATCCGAAAATCAATACACCGTCAACTCCACAGGGATGTTCTACAACTTCTCTCAACAATTTGAAGCTAATAAGAACGGGTCGCTGATTATGAGCTTCATCTATAAAGCACCCCTTCCGGTTCGCGCAGCAAAAGTTCAAACCAGATCCACATCCCAAATGAATGAAATCCTAACAAACTCAACAAGAACTCTTATTCGAGATTTTCAATACAATGTTTCCATCGGAAAAAATGAAGAAATCATCAACGCTACCGGAACATTCAAATTTTATCTTCCGGATTATCAATATATCTCGAACATTCAAGTCTTCAAACAAGGGGTCCTCTCCGTTAATAATAGCGGAAATTATCAAATCGTAAATAAGATTTTCTATCATCAATGCAATCTCACCACACCTACAGATATTTCTGCCACCTTTCGAACCAACTTTACAATTGATATCGTTTCAGCCGGCAACGGCTCGTGGTACCAAGACTCCCTCATCGAAGGCCTATCAATTCGGCAAAGAGATTACAAAATCCGGGTCATCGCGGGATCCCCAACCTTGATGCTTCGATATTTCTGGATTAATGAAACCACGATCCCATATCCCGATCTCCGAGGAGGCGCATTTATGCCAAAGAGCGCATTGGGCTGGCCAATCGCAACCAGAAATATGAACCTATCGGTGCCCAGAAATCCGAATCTCATCGAAGATAATACCACAACCAATGACACAAAATTTGTGGATGGAATCAGTTTTATCGGAGGCAACGACACCGTTGGCTATTACTACATAAGCAAAGGTGAAGTGGATATTATCTCGGTCTTCTATTACGCAAAATATTTTCTCACCGCAATCATCACCGATAAGATCGCAACGCCTCTTATGGGTTACCGCGTGATCCCCCATTATCAAGGAGTTCAATATGGCCCTGTTATGAAAAAGGACGGAGGGATTGGATTTCCCTCGCTCAACACGGATCGAAATGGACAAATTTCCATAAATTATGTGCCAGCCGGAAATTACAGCCTACAAATCATCAATCCGCTTGGAGAGACCGTTGGGTTTTACAATGCCTCATCTCTTTTGCCTAATAATGTCGTTAAAACGGATGTCGAACATTTTCCGCTCATCCAATTGGTATTCTTGGGTGTATGTGTGATCTGCACGGTTGTCGGAATTCAGATCTTTAAGAGAAGAGAATAAAATCGCTTGAAAATCTGTTAATTTTTTTTTAAATTTATTTCTTTCCCTTTCCTTGGCTTTTATTGGCTTATATTGGCTTTTATTGGCTTTTATTGGCTTTTTATTGGCTTTTATTGGCTTTTTATTGGCTTTTATTGGCTTTTATTGGCTTTTATTGGCTTTTATTGGCTTTTATTGGCATGGGTGGTCTTGGGCGGTCTTGGGCGGTCTTGGGCGGTCTTGGGCGGTCTTGGGCGGTCTTGGGTGGTCTTGGGCGGTCTTGGGTGGTCTTGGGCGGTCTTGGGCGGTCTTGGGCGGTCTTGGGCGGTCTTGGGTGGATCTCCTTAATTATATGGTGGATTTTTGAATATAATTTCGGTTTTACATGCATCTAAAAATCCGGCGGGCGGGATCCCAAGCCCTTGACTTAATCGTGTCCAATAATTAACTTGCGCTATTGTTGTTGCTAAGATAACGATTTCGCGTTCATTAAATTCTTGCTTTAATTGGTAAAAGAAATCTTGGGTCATCGAAACGGGTGTATCCGTTAGATTTAGCGCATACTGAATTGCGAGCTTTTCTTTAGTTGAAAAACTGGAAATATTAAAATGCGTGCGCTCCGAAATCGACTTGATCTCTTTCTCTGTGATGTGATATTTTTCAAATTCAAAATAATTCATGTCGATGCAGAATGGGCAATTAGAATGAAAGGAAACGGTCATTCGGACTAATTTTAAAAGACGCTCGGGCATATCTTTTGGTCCATGAGCAACAAATTTTTCCATAATTCCAGAACTCAGCGCCGCTTTTGGAAACCATGCAAGCAATTGACCTTGTAATAAGTCTTTACCTGTCTCTTTTTTAGCCATTCGATTTCCCAAGCGAATAAACCATGGAATTTTCTTTGGCGGATTGATATATGCTTGTTTCATATCAAAACTACTGAAAAATTAACTAAAAAAGTTATTGGAATTAAAAAATAAATAAAATACCAAATTAATCGAGAAATATACAATCAAAACACGTATTGCGATTTTATTTTTGGCGAAGATTTCAGATAAAACGAAAGAAGTAAATCTTTAGGAATTGTGCGAAATTCCTTTAATTGCTTTTGAATCTTTACCGGAGTTGCGAACCGATTCAAAAATCGCTTTGTAGCTCCAAATCTTTCTTTTTTTCCGTAGATTTCTTCTAAAATGGGTGGCTCTTCATATCGATTGAAAAACTTCGGATTATTCTTTCGATTTCCATTCATAATATCAATAAAGGCTTCGATTCTGGTACGCATACCCTCGAATGCGGAACTTTCATCGAAACTGAAATAAAGGGAGGGCATATAGAACGGATCCGGATTCATTCCTTCAATAATTGAGCGAACCGTCGTTTCCGGCATACACGTAAAAGGATACACCAAAACCATGCCGTCAAACCCATTTTTCTGCGCTTCTATATAGGCCCCGATGTCCCACTGCGCTTCTCCGCCGATATCTAAAGGAATAAATTCACGAGCGATTTCCTCCAACTTTCTTCTCCTCGCATTTATATGCATCTTATGCAGGAGCCAATCATACACTCCAAAAGTCGGATGAACCTCGATTCCATAGTCCCCGAGCTTTCTCATAATATCAAAATTAACATAGTGTTCCAAAAGAACATGGATTTCACCGCTTATAATCACCCTTAAAGGTTGGATATCTCTTCTTATCGGAATAACTCTAAACTGCGACTTCATAAACGAGCCAAATCGCATCAATGAAGAAATATTCTCGGTCGCATCTAAAACCTTCAAGATATAGTTTACAACTTTGTTTGTATCTCCTTTCCTTTTTTCTCTGCATCGTATAATACACGAAATCTTGGTCAGTTCTTCGATAATTTTTGCTTTTAGCAAAAACCGAATAACATTTTTCATGATACGAAGGTTTCGTATCTTTTTTCCTGTCAACTTCTCTAATTCTTTGAAGGGATGCAGCCAATCCTTTTCCGGAAAAAGAGAGTCTTGCTGTAACGTAATTAAATTAAATTCTAAGCCGAGGTCTCTCAAAATTATGTCTTGAACATGTGCATAAAAGCCCATTCTGCAAGGTCCCTTATCGATGGGATAGATAATATTCTTTATTTTCAGATTTTGAATCAAATTGACGATTTCTCCAAGAGTGACTTTAAATGGAAAGCAAACAAATTCGGGAGATATTTTTACCCCAGTTTCAACCATGCTGCTGTTTACGGGGGGTGGATTGATCACATTTATCCCCTTGATCCTTCTATACAATGAGAGAAAGGGATATTTCGACCAACCCATGTTTGGAAACGACAAATCAATTACTTTTTCCATCGTTGCTCTGTTATATTCATCGACAATTTATAAATGAATCCCTATTTTTCATAATGTTTTATGTATTCAAATTTAAGCTTTTATTCAAAAAGAACACATTTTAAAAAGTTCGAGAGGCTGTCCATTCTTCTACAATTTATTTAAAGCTAGGCCATTTTTCATTCATTTTTTTGAAGATAATTTCGTTTATTTGCTATTATTTCCTTTATAATGTATGGATTTAACGCCTTGTCTGAAGCCAAAGTCGATTGTCATCATTGGAATATCGACCCGGAACCCTAATCATCCCGGAAACACCATTTTCACCAAAAATTGTTATGAAACCCGCATAAAAACGTACGGGGTCAATGAAAAAGGCGGATTATATGAGGGCCAGACCCTTTACCCTTCCGTGAAGGATTTACCCGAGATTCCCGATTTGGCAATTCTTGCAGTGACATCCGACAAAACGCTCCCTATTATCAAGGAGTGTATCGAACTCGGAATCAAAGGATTTGTTCATATCGGGGGAGGCTTCGCGGAAATCGGGGAATACGGAAAGATCATTCAAGATCAAATGGCGGAAATGTGTAAAAAAGCCAATATTCCTTTAATCGGACCTAATGGGCTCGGTGTTTATTCCCCGCCCTATGTTGATACCTTTTTCTTACCGACGGAACGTATTTACAAACCGCCCAAAGGTAATATCGGAATCGTTTCACAATCAGGTGGTGTTTTGATCGATCAATTTTTCTTAAGTTGTCATCAACGAAATATCGGGGTTTCATTCGCATGCTCCATCGGGAATAAAGCGGTTATCTCTGAAGAGGATTTCATTGATTATATCAACGAGGATCCCGATACCGATGCGCTGATCTTCTACATTGAAGGATATGAGGTGGGACGAGGCCGTAAATTTTTAGAAAAGGCGTGGAATTGTAAAAAAGATATCATTGTGTATCCGGGCGGGCAGTCTTCTCAAGCATCTGTAGCGATTCAATCTCACTCCGCATCGCTGGCTGTTAATAATCGCTTAGCAATGGACGCCTATAGACAATATTCAATCACAATCGTGCGGAACGAAATCGAAGCGATGTGCTCGCTTCAAGCGTTTTCAAGCATCGCACTACAGAAAAAACTCCCCGTTCGCATCAATTATGATAAGTTCCTCGGAGAAGGTTTAGCTATAGTCACCGTGTCGGGAGGACACGGCGTTATCTGTGTTGATATCGCATCCCGCTA
The DNA here is from genome assembly GCA_964623665.1 of uncultured archaeon. Classification (GTDB taxonomy): domain Archaea; phylum Asgardarchaeota; class Lokiarchaeia; order Sigyniarchaeales; family Promethearchaeaceae; genus CAZUTM01. The sequence goes on along the minus strand of CAZUTM010000028.1, from coordinate 5,899 downwards.
CAATATGACGTTGGCAAAACTTGAAAAAAGCGAAATGAATCAATTGAAGTCCGTGTTAAATCCAAAAGCGGCTGCAATTGCGTCTCTAAATAATCCATTCGACTTGACCGGGTCATGTACCGATGAAGATATCGTAAATATCATTTCCGAATCCTTGGATCTCGACAGAATAAAGTGCATCGTAGCGCTTTTGCTTCCTTACCCAGCCAACATTACGATGTTGCTCGGAAGAAAAATCATTAATATGTTGTCCGTCAAAAAAGAAATCTCGAAGCCCATTATTTTCTTCGTGCCTTGGGTCTCAAAATATGATTTAATTCGGGACCCCCTTATCATGTATAATCTTCCGGTTTGCCATACCATTGAGGAAGCCATTATTACTGCCGCTGCTATTAAAACAAGAGCCAAAGGTATCTTGCGTAAAAAAAATTGCTCCAGACAACAAACTGCATGCGATTATGCCCAAATCCACTGAATCATCTGAATTTGTTCATCATTTTTACCCTAAACTTGGACTTCGGAATTGTGTATTCTTCCGCAAGGGTCGATGGATTTTTTCCGAATCGATCCCCCCATCCATTTGCGAATTTGGGTAAATATAGCTTGGAATCAATCCATGACGCGAAATGACATCTCACATATAATCCTCGAGAATCCAACTCTTTATACAGACGCGCTGCACCCATCGGAGAACTGTCGATCACCACATTTTTCCCTTTCGACAAAATTTTTTTATACACGGGAAACCACTGTTCCGACTCCATGGACGCTTTGCCCACGCCCGGAACCCATTGAATTCCGGTGATCGAAGGCACTTCCAACAGATCATCAAGATATTTCAGCTGATCGGGGCCGTCCAAATGGTATATCGCGTAATCCATATGTTCGGCTTGCGCAATCAAATCCGGCAAAACAAATTGTTTGAACAGCTTCGGGGAAAGCATCGCGCTGAAATCACATTGGATCGGATACCAATGCTTCGGACACCACACATTGAGCCATGCATTGCAGCCCAAATTGCCGCCATCAATAATATTCTGAAGATCATCATACACTTTTAAGAGTTTCTCCAAAATAATCGCTCGAGATGTATCGATAATTCCCGGATTTCTCCGCATCGCGATAATAATCTCTTGAGGCCCGAGAAAAGAAGATAAAATATCCATAACACCGCCCAAATCTGTAAGACCTACCAGATATTGACCTTTGCTATGATCCACCGCATATCTCGTAATTCTGAGCAACCGGGAATACCACTCGTTATTCTCATTCAACTTGGCAGATTCCAACACGGTCACGATTTCGTTGATAGGCGTAGGTCGATCGAACCACACCGTGCCTGACTTAAAAACCGGAGTGACCCCCAAAACCGCCGCCATTATCCCGGGCCCATAATTCGGCCATAAATGCGGGAACTCCTCGCCGCCGTAATATCGATTGCGGGCTTTCTGAACAAAAGAATCGCAATGCGCTTTGATATTATCAATATCTTTGGATAAATTCCAATTATTGAATGAGCCCGAAGACCGAAAATTCATTTTTCGATACGAATACGCAATCACCGGGCGGTCAATTAACTCATGATCCCACCACGCCGCCATTCTCTCCTTTGCTTTTTTAACATCTTCCTTTCCAATCATAGAACTCCTTCTCTTTCTTATATCAATCCGTTTGTGAATAAAAAGCAATCCTCCCTTTTTTGGTAAATTCCAAGGATTGAAATAGATCTCTCGGATTTTTTGAATTATGAACCTCAAAGATGCCTTTAATGCATCCGCATTGGAATACGATAAGCATCGACGCCAATTTATCCCATGCTTTGATGATTTCTACGGAACGGTCTTAAAACTCATTCCTTACGAAGAAAATGATTCGTTTTCAGTTCTTGATTTAGGTGCGGGAACGGGCCTGTTATCTCAATTAATCTTGAATCTTTATCCAAAAGCGCGTATCGTGTTGATGGATTTCGCTCAAGATATGATGAAACAAGCGATGAATCGCTTTCTTGCAGATAAAAAATACGATAAAAGTAAAATCATTTATTCATTGAAAGATTACATAAAAGACGATATTCTTTTGAAAGAAGAACCTTACGATCTGATTGTTTCGGCGTTGTCCATCCATCATTTAACCTCGAGGGAAAAGCAATCGCTATTCTCTAAGATCTATCTTGCGCTTCGATCCGAAGGCCTCTTTATCAACGCTGATCTCTGTTTGGGGCTTACCGAAGATATTGAAAATACATATCAAAACGAATGGCTTCTTCATTTAACGCAATCCGGCTTAACGTCCGAACAAATTCAAGCGGGGATTGAGCGCTCGAAATTCGATAAAAAAGACACTCTCGCGAACCAATTAATGTGGTTGGATTCTACGGGCTTCGTAAATGTGAATTGTTGGTACTCTAATTTTAGTTTTTCTGTCTATTCAGCTCAAAAACCTTGAGCCGAATTCTTGATGTTCCTTTTTTCTTATTTCGTATTTTTAAGCGGGTTTAAATCTATAAGTGATGCAAGCTTTCTTAAGTCATGCCAAAAAGGTTATCGGTTGTCGAGGTCGATCTCTGCGTGGGTTGTCAATCGTGCATGTTTGCATGCTCAAGAAGATTCGGGGTAGCGGGTACCTCGAAGAGCGCAATAAAAATACACAGCGTTGCGGGCTTTGAATCGGGTTTTACCGTTGAAGTATGTAGAGCATGTAAGAACCCGCCATGTGCTGCTGTGTGTCCAACGGGCGCACTTGAATCAAGAGATGGCTTCGGAGTCAAATTTGACTCGAAAAAATGCATCGGATGTAAGAATTGCCAAAAAGCGTGTGTCTTAAATGCCGTATTTTGGGACGATGATACCAATAAACCAATTATTTGTATTTATTGCGGTGTGTGCGCAAAATTTTGTCCCTATAATGTACTCAAACTCGAGGAGGTCGAATAATACTCATGATCGATGCAAAAAAATTATCGAAAATTCTGTTTGTCGATTTATCGAAAAAATCATTTTGGGTCGAAGAACGACCGCAACTCTTTGAAAAATATTTGGGCGGATCCGGTGTCGGAATCCAATTACTCAAAGAATTCTGTCCGGATGGAATCGACCCCTTGGATGAAAAAAATCCCATAATCTTTACCGTCGGATACCTCAACGCAATTTATCCGCTCGCATCTAAAATTGTCGCTATGTTCAAATCTCCGCTCACCGGAAACTTGGGAGAGAGCCATTGCGGAGGTCGGGCCGCGGTGTCATTAAGAATGGCCGGATACGGTGCCCTTGTTATACTCGGAAAATGCGATATGCCCATCTTCCTTGTAATTAACGAAAAAGGTGTCGAATTCAGAAACGCAAATACGCTATGGGGAATGCGAGATCTGTTCACGGTGGGAAAAATTATCCGAGAACAAGTTCCGAAACCCGGCTCCAGAACCATCATGAGAATCGGAAGAGCGGGAGAAAAACTCATTCCGTTCGCTTCCGTCACCACAGAAACCTATCGGCATTTCGGAAGATTGGGCTTGGGCGCGGTCTTCGGAAGTAAAATGCTTAAAGCTATCGTAATCACAGGAAATGAAACGTTCACGGTCGCCGATAAGAAAGGATATAATAATACGTATAATGCGCTGTATCAAACTTTAACGCAAGACCAAGTCATGAAAAAATATCATGATATCGGTACCCCGATCAACGTGATGGCACTCAATGGAATCAAAGGCTTACCCACAAAAAATGCTTCAACCGGAGAATTCGAACATGCAGCCAAACTTTCGGGAGAACATATCGCACAAAATTACCTCGGAAGGCGAACTGCTTGTTCCCATTGCCCCGTCGCTTGCATCCACATCGCTACCTTTAGAGAACCCTATGAAAATGACCCCTATTTCTACAGAACTAAATTCGTAAGCTACGATCACGAACCCATTTTTGCGTTGGGAACGATGCTCGGAATAGAGAAAACGGAAGGCTTTCTTAAAATCATGGATACCGCCGAAATCTACGGACTCGACTGTATGAGTTTGGGTGTCGCATTAGCATGGGCTACGGAAGCATTCCAAAAAGGTATCATCTCCGAAAAAGACACCGGCGGCCTTCAACTAAAATTCGGAGACGTAAACGCATACATCAAAGCAATTGACGCACTGGTTAGCCAAAAAATCCCATTCTTCAAAGACCTATCCATGGGTGCAGAATACGCTTCACTAAAATGGGGCGGCAAAGAATACGCCATGTGTTTCGGCAAAAATGAAATGGCGGGGTATCAAACGGGCCCAATTGCTTTCCTCGGCTATCTTGTGGGTTCGAGACACTCCCATCTCGATGGTGCGGGATATTCTTACGATCAAAAATATTTGGGAAAGCCTATGGACATGAAAAAAGCCGCAGAATACCTCTTTGAAGAAGAAGCATGGAGAAATGTGCTTTCCAGTTCGGTTATGTGCTTTTTCGCACGCAATGTCTATACCCCCGAAAAACTTTCCGAATGCTATAAAAATCTCGGAATAGAAAAGAGTCCGGAACAATTGAAAGAGCTGGGTCGCGAAATCTTGAAAGAAAAGTATCGTTTCAAGGTGAAACAAGGCTTCTCTTTGGATCCGAGCAAAATCAGAATCCCGGAAAGAGTTTTTGAAGCTCAAACTTCAAATGGCGTGATTAAAAAAGAAGAATTTGTCGCAGCATTAAAATATTTCATCGAGATCATTGAAAAATAACCATCTCGCCGAACTTACTTTTTTCCCCTTAAGGCTTTCTATCAATTATTTTCGGAAAGAAAAAATAAGCTCTCCTTCCCTTTCAAATTTCGTTTTAAATCTTTTTTTTCTGAACTTTTATGTCTTTTTATATCATAATTTTCTTCCTTTATTTTGTCCGTTTCAACTCTTTATCCATTAACTCTCATCACCACGCATTAAGAATCTTGAATTTTCAAATGAATTTATCATTTAAGACTGAAAACCGTTAAAGGATCGGAACAAATGAGTAAAATAAGAACAAGATGATAATGCTTTGAGGTCTCTATTTCTTCTATACAAATAATCCACAAACAGATATGATGATTTTTTAATAATCTCAGATTAAACCTAAAACTGGGTATATCGCTCAAAGTTGGATTTCCCGAAAGTCGTGGAAAAACTGAACAAATTGTGAAAAGAAAAAATGGGGTTCCTATCTGGAAGGCCAAATCGGCCTTGAGAAAGAGTAGGATGTAATCAGGAGCCGTAAAGACTCCATCCAAAAAGACAAAATATTAAGATAGGAACCCATATTTGAAGAAAATGGGCTTATCAAAATCATTTTTCGCTCATTCTCATAGTCATATATTCACAAGGATTTATAAACCCTTGCGTTGCTATTAAAAAGATTTGAGGAAAAAATCCTTTTTTTTAAAAATGATGTGGGTTCCCCTCCCAAAAATAAAAAATAACGAGAAATTTGAATTGGAATCAAGAATCATACCTGTCGAACCTTTAAACTCAAATATTTCCATAGATCAAATTTCTTGTCATCGCAAATGCACCAACGGAAACTATGAAATCGAAAATTATATATTGCTCTAAATCAAAGAATGAATGAAAAAACATGGATCCCGAGTATTGGGTCGAACTTATCGACCAGAACAACTATAATTTTGTTGAAATCGTAGAAAAATTCGAATCATCATTTTTGAAAAGGAAAATCGATGTAAAAAATAAAACCATCATGCTAAAAGTCTCCTTTGTGTTCGCGGTGAAAGACCCGGAACGCACCAAAATGATCAATACTAACGTTCATCTAATTTCTGTGGTTTCATTTGTCTTCTGTAAATATGGTGCAAAGAAAATCTTTATCGCGGATGGAGAAACCATCGGATCCGCGAGGTACGCATATAGCATGGTAGGAATAAAAAAAGCGCTTAAGAATCTTCCTAAGGA
>CAZUTM010000027.1:11921-38562 GCA_964623665.1 uncultured archaeon | reverse complement strand
TTTGCATCTGAAATTCGGAGATTCGAATATTCAAATCGGGAATAACTTAAACCGTAGCCGAACGGATATAAAGGATCCTTTTCCAAATATCTGTAGGTTCTTCCTTTCATATTATAATCCCGAAATGGTGGAAGATCTTCGGTCTTTTTCACAAATGTGATCGGCAACCGTCCCGCTGGAGAATGTTTTCCGAGAATGACTTCCGCTATCGCGAGTCCGCCATCTTGACCCGGATACCACGCTTCAAGTATTGCATCCATGTTTTCATGAGCCCATTCCGAAGAGATTGGAGATCCGTTTAATAACACGAGTATTAAGGGTTTTCCGAGCGCTTTCAACATCTTTAGGAAGGTTTCTTGAGCAGCAGGGAGGCAAATATCGGATCTATCGGAAGAACCGACCAATCGCTCTTCTCCTTCGTGCTTTGGAGAGATACCCATACAAGCAATGATATATTCCGCGTTTTCATTTTGCATCAAGATTTTTATCCTTTCAAAATCATTTTCTTTGAAAGAGAAGTAATCGCAGCCTTTCTCATACAAAATATTATCCGAAGACAGGAGTGCTCGGAATCCTGTAAGAGGCGTCATATATTTCGAGGGATCTCCGTTATAGTTACCAAGTAAGGAGTCAAGAGTATCAGCGTTTGGCCCGGTTATCAAGAGCTTGCCTTTCAATTCCCGAATCGGCAAGATGTTGTCGCGATTCTTCAGTAGCACCAATATTTGTCGGGAAACTTCGAGAGCAAACTCACGATGTTCTTTACAATCATTTTTCGAGAACGGGATTTGGGCATACGGAACCAACTCGGGCGGATCGAACATGCCCAATTTAAATCGAGCGAGGAACAAGCGTTTCACCGACACATCGATTTCCTTTTCCGATATTAAGCCTTTCTTTACGGCCTTTTTTAGCGAACGATATGTGTATCCGCAATCAAGATCGCAACCCGTTTTTACTGCCAAAGCGGCAGATTCTTCCGGAGATTTGGTGATCCTATGGTGGGCATGAATATCGTGAATCGCCCCGCAATCCGAAACGATATAGCCTTTGAAACCCCATTTATCTCTCAAAATATCTTTCAAAAGTAATTTAGAAGAACAACAAGGCTCACCAAGAGTGCGATTATATGCACCCATAATCGAATATGCACCGCCTTCAACGATTGATGCTTCGAAATGGGGTAAATAGGTCTCCCAAAGATCTTTTTGGGATACAATTGCGTTGAATGAATGCCGTTCTTTTTCGGGACCGCTGTGAACCGCATAATGCTTCGGAGTTGCAACTACTTTCAAATATTTTGGATGATTACCTTGTAATCCTTTTATAAATGCAACGCCAAGCCGCGAAGTCAAATAGGGACATTCACCATATGTTTCTTGCCCTCTTCCCCATCGGGGATCGCGAAATATGTTAATATTCGGACTCCAAAAGGTCAATCCCTTGTACCGACCGAAATCTTTCTTGCGTTGAAACTCATGATGCTTCGCACGCGCTTCTGTCGAAATAATATCGGCCATTTGAAAAATTAAGTCTTCATTAAACGTGGCACCGAGTCCGATGGATTGCGGAAACACCGTAGCAATTCCGGCTCTCGCAACACCATGAAGACACTCATTCCACCAATCGTAAGGATTTATTCCTAATTTTTTATTACCCGGTGCCTTATACGTAAGATGTAAAATTTTTTCTTTCAAGGACAAACGGGAAACCAAATCGTCAACTCTTTCTTCAAAGGATTTGGTAAGATCTAAATAAACGGGTTTCTCTTTCATGATTGAGAAAGAAGAAGAAAAGAAAGAATAAAGAGGATTCGCTATTCATTTTGTCTTAGAAAAATAGCCCTGGCTTTTTCACAAATCTCGTCCGTTTCGACTCCCGCGGGACATTTTAATCTGCATTGCGCACAGAGGGAACACCCGCTGATTGATTCATGAACCTTTTGTGTAAGTTCAATCTCGTGTTTTAACAGCCCATTAATCAATATCATGCGGCCACGGGGGGAATAAAATTGAGATTTCGTCGATTGATACAAAGGACAAGATTGGATGCAGAACCCGCAGCGGATGCAATTCAATATTTTAAAAGTTTGGTTTGCGATAGCCCGAAACCCTTTATTCTTTGCTTTGAATTCGGAATCGAGGCCATCAAAGGATTTCCCTTTACCGGGATTCATGATATTATTCGGATCGAAGGTATTTTTGATCTGTTTGGAGAGGTTTGCAATACTCGAATGTTCGGCCGCGATGTACGGAGATTTCACAAATCCAATCCCATGTTCTCCCGTAACCGTGCCGCCCAATGGAATCACAATCTCATCGTAGAGAATATCCATAATTTTTTCAAATACTTCACGTTGTGTCTCGTTTGTCTCATCGAACATTATTGTTGGATGAATATTGCCTTCTAAATGCCCAAAAGTCGCGATTTTCACCCCCGAATTCGGAAATCGATCGATAATCTGCTCCATTTTAGTGACCGCTTCAGCCCATTTATCCAAATTTATGGTACAATCCTCAATCAAAGTAGTTGGAGCCAATCTTGCAAGCGCGGGTAATGCCGCTTTTCTGGCAGCGATCACGCGATCTCGATCTTTGGCCGTTTCGGAGATTCGATGGAAAATCGCACCTTCGGACACCGCAATCGCATGAACTTCCTCAAAAGCGACACGAACCTCTGCATCGGAACCATCAACCTCGATTATCAATGCGTAACCGTTCGGATATTGGAGATATTCCCCACCCAAATATTCGTAGCAAGCCCTTGCCGTTGTTTTGTCCAAATACTCTTGCAAATTCGGCATAAGGCCCTCACACCTGATATGACGAATTACCGACGCAATGGATTCTACCCTTGGATAGATGTAAAACCCGGTTCTGCGCGCTTTTGGAAGAGGTTTAATTCGCAAAGCCGCTTTCGTTATTATCCCTAACGTACCCTCGGAGCCGGCCATTAACCCGCACAAATTATATGCACTATTGCTTTTCAGCGTTTTTGAACCCATTTCCACCATAGAACCATCGGGCAAAACAACCTCTAACCATAAAATATAATCCTTTGTAGTGCCGTATTTGAACGCTTGAACTCCGCCAGCATTATTTGCTATCATACCACCGATAGACGCTGCAGAACTCGAACCCGGGTCGGGAGGAAAGAAGTAGCCGTATTTTTTCAATTCCTCATTCAACTTATCGCAAATCACCCCGGCTTCTACAATCACGCGCTGATTTTCGATCGAAATTTCCTCAATTTTCGTCATCCTCGAAAAATCCAAAATTAAACCGCCGAACTTCGACACCGGACCGCCGGAAAGACTCGTCCCGGAACCTCGAGGTGTGATCGGAATTCGATGCTCGTTACAATATCGCACAATTTGCGAGATTTGATCGGCGGCTTCAACAAGAATTACGCACTCGGGGATGTTCTCGGATTCGAAGAGAGTTCCATCCATGGAATAAATATAGCGATTTTCTTTATCGGTCAGAACAGAATCGGTCGGTGCTATTGAACGGAAAAACGACAAATCAGAATCTTCGATTTTGTGAAATTCAGCACGCTTTGCTTGCATGCGGGAGTAAAGCGCATCGAATTTAAAAAATTTGCGAAAATAAAATAAAGGATTATACGAAAAACTGAATCCCTTAAAGGGCTTGCACCACATATGAATTTATGATTCCACTTGTAGTGATTTTTACAATTTTATCGATTTTAATGTTAATCGAATCTCTGATACTTTGCATCATCACATTTATCAGAGCAAAGAAAAATCCGCAAAATCTATACTTAGGTTTTTATTTTCTGTTCGTTGTATTAACTCTATTGGTAAATGCCGCTGCCATTTCGATAGGTCTCAACTTCCTCGATGTATATAAACTCATGATGAAAATATCCACGGCCTTCGGCTTTGTTTCCATCGCATTCATATTACTTTTCCTGATAAACATTCGGATTTATTTAGATCCACAGATTCAGAAGAAATTCAATGCATTCTTTTTAGCATTGATTTCAACACTTTCGATATTATTTGTGATCTTCGGACAGATGGACATCGATTTGGTAAACAACAACCCCATTTATGATTTGGGAACTTCAATTTTTGTTTTGGTATTTTGGCTGTGTTATCTCATAGATTTAACATATGAATTCATTCAGTTATATCCGAACTTCAAAGATCCAGAAGTAAAAAGCAGATTTCTTTCATTCTTTGTGGGATCTTACATAACGGTCATAATGTTCGGCTCAATTCTCGCAGCAAATTCCCAACTTATATCGGGAGAAATCGCAATTTTGGCGTTCGGAATCGGTTTGATTATTTCCGGACTATTGCTTTTTATCGGGCTCACCCGAAAACTTGAAAAAAGACCCAAATAGCATTTTCCAAATTCATTATACAATCAGATTCACAATCTGGACAATTTTTTCTAATTCCTACTCTTTACAATCGTTCAAATCGTTCAAACCGTTCAAACCGTTAAAATCGTTCAAACCGTTCAAACCGTTCAAACCGTTAAAATCGCTCAAATCGTTCAAATCGTTCAAATCCTCAAATCATTCAGTTCCTCACTTCGTTCAAATCGTTCAAATCCTCATATCCTCAAATCCTCATATCCTCATATCCTCAAATCCTCATATCCTCAAATCGTTCAAACCGTTCAAACCGTTAAAATCGTTCAAATCGCTCAAATCGCTCAAATCGTTCAAATCGTTCAAATCGTTCAAATCCTCAAATCGTTCAAATCCTCAAATCGTTCAAATCCTCAAATCGTTCAAATCCTCATATCCTTATATCCTCAAATCCTCAAATCGTTCAGTTCCTCATATCCTCAAATCGTTCAAATCTTCAAATCGCTCAAATCCTCAAATCGTTCAGTTCCTCACCTCGTTCAAAGCACTCAACTCGTTCAAATCCTCAAATCGTTCAGTTCCTCACCTCGTTCAAAGCACTCAACTCGTTCAAATCGTTAAAGTAAAATTCATAACGTAAAATGCACGAAGCGAAACTTCTGGCGAGTTCATGTAAGATGCACATATTCCTTGCATAATAATTCAATACATAAAGCCGATGGTGCTTTTTTTGCACATGAAAGAAATTTTGGATCGAAGATGTTTGGAAACGTTTATTTGCGAGGCTTCCGATGCTTTTCCGAAGTGCTTGGGGGGAGTGCTTGTGGATAAGCACGGGTTTGTCATCTCTTCTAAGATAGAAAGCAGAGAATTCGATGAAAACGAGCTTGCACTCCAAGCGATTTCAAACCGAAAGATCGTTGATATGAAAAATTATATTCCCGTGGTAAAAGACTTGGATGAAAATAACCGGTTGATGTTGATAATTGAAAGGGATAATCGAAATCTTTCAAGCTACCGTAAGCTCAATCAAGTGCTGCGAGAACGTAATCCATTTAATTAATTCGTTTTTTTCGTATTTCCCTTATCAAAACGGGGATCCAAATGTATCTATAATGTTCTTTTAGGGTTTTCCATTGTTGTGTACCTTAACAGAGTTCTTTAGTCGATCCGGCCCGATTGATTAAAGATGTAATTCTGGGGTTTCAAAGATCCCGTATTTCGACTATCGTATAGATACGGGATCTTTTAAATGCTGTTTGTACAAATGCATCAAATCGAGGCCATCGCTTCCTTTAGTTTCTTATTAAATTCATAAATAGGATTGCAAGAAAGGGAAAAAATTATTAATTGGTTCGATTTTTAATAGTATAATTTATAGGAATAGCGTAAGAATCGAGAATCCTTCAAACCGTAAAACCACATCTAGGAAAATCCAAATCCAAAGAATGGTATCTGTCAATGGTGTAAAGATCTTATAATATTTCGCTTGTATATCATACACGGGAACATAGACTTCGGTCAATTCTTGAGTTCGACCCATTTTTTCCAAATACCGAATCCTGAAGCGACAAAGCGGGCCGAATAATAACCAAGCAATCAAAATTGGAATCAATAAGGAAGCGATTGAAACCATCAAATCTGCTGAACGGGGTAAATATATTTCGAGAATAAGCAACGACACGAATATTACGGTAAGTGCCGACTTCAGATCATATCGATTCGGTGCTTTAAAGACCGCTCTGAACACATATTCGAAACCAACAACGAGATATATGATTGCACTAGGAATAATAAACGCCCAGTTCTCGATTCCGAAGAAGCCAAGAATCATTTTGATGCCCGTATCGATAAAATAGATCCCGAATACAAAATATATCGATCTCCAATTAGAAAAACGCCTTTCGGTTGAAAGAAAGTATTTGCCATCCTTCTTGAGAGATTCTGCAAAAGAATATTTCCGCCAAATATAATGTAAAAGAATGAACGTGTGAAGAATGAACGGAAGGATAGTCATCCACGGGGCAAAAGCGAATCCACGAATCATATTAGTTTCCTCCTCTTTTAGGATTCGCGATCTCAGCGCGATCGAGCAATGTACCTTGAGGCGTTCTCGTCTCAAACACGATTTTCTCGGAGGAAGCAAACACTTCGGTGTAGGAAGGCCCCGTACTCAGATACACGGTTTCCGGAATATGTCGATTCGCAAAATCTTGCAAAGACCCGCCACCGCCTAAAATCATGAACATGATCTTGGTGCCGTCGCTATGTTCCTTTTTCGTGTCTTCGAAATACCCTCGCTCGTAGTGGTGCTCGTGCCCGGAAATCACCGCCGTGACATTGTTCCGATACAAAATCGGCAATAAATACGTTTTTAAAAGAAAATTCTCGCCGAAAAACCCGGCGGCATCAATCGGACAATGAACCAGAACAATTCTGTAAGCCGCATCTTGTGCATTTTTCAAATCGTTGTCTACCCATGCCAACTGCTCGGATGTAACCTCCCTTTCCGTTCCGTATCCCGCGTGGATGATTGTAAAATGCACCATCGAATAGTTAAATGAATAATAGAACAAATTGCCCGAAGTCCGGCCTTGATTATGCGGAAAATATGAAAAGAAATAAGAACTATTATATCCGTACCAATCGTGATTCCCGATCACCGGGATCAAAGGTAAATAAGGAAGGTAGGGCGCTGCTTTTCTAAAGAAATCATGAAGCATAACAGGATTGGAGCCATCATTTGTGAGATCACCAACAATGCTAATGAATGAATGATTTTCAACGGGGATTCGCTTTGCAAGCATTCCATGAAATCCGGGATGCACATCCCCCAATTGTTGAGTATCCGAAATCATTACCCACGAAAAGGCCGTATTCGAATCGGCTGGAGCGGTCTTGAACGTTCCATTTCCGAACACATCACCATCAATCAGCGCAGAATAATAATACCTCGTATTTGGAATAAGGCCCGTTAAATTCACATGGTGGATATTGCCTTCGATTCCTACCGTTTGATTTTCCAAAGCATCAAGCGCAAATCCGTATTTAACAGCCCCCACTCCGCTTTTAGAAGACTCCCACGAAATGGTGATTTCAAATCGCGGATCTCCGAACCAGGTCGCCCATGGGCCTTTCTCAACCGGAGAATTTTGCATTGTTTGATAAGAAATCCCGCCGTAGATCAAGAAAGGAGAGAGAATAAGCGCCGAAAGCAGAATCCGAATCGAAACATCCTTAATTTTTTCTGGATTAGCCATTGCTTTCAAGAGTAATGAAGCAAATATAAATCTTTTTAGAATAAAATCTATAGCAAGCCAATGGAGCCAAATGGATTTACTTCAAGGCAAAAACTCAAAGCCATTTAGAAGGGTATCTTCGAATTTATTCTTGAATTATCGCATATTTGGGATTAATTTTTATTTTGGTCGCACCAACTTGAAATAGAGAAAGGAGATTTCAAATGAGCAAACAATCCATTTCAATTGTGAAAGTTGAGTCGGATAACATTCAAAAAGCGGTGTTTGATGCCCTCGATCTGATTGGGGCTAAGGCGTTAATGAATAAACCAAACATGAAAGTGCTGTTAAAACCGAACGTATTGATCGCGAAGGATCCATCAAAAGCGGCCACTACACATCCGGAAGTCATTCGGGCGGTTATTCGATGGCTGAAACAATTTAATCCGGCTCAGATCTATTGCGGAGATTCTTCGGGCGGACTTGCTGCGGGAATTACCGAAAAGGCCCTTAAAGTCTGCGGCATCCAAGCGGTTTGTGAAGAAGAAGGCGCAATATGCACCCCCCTCGAGAAAACCGAGCGAAAGATGTATCAAGTCAAAAATCCGATTGTGTTAAACGAGATCATGAGCACCAAATTATTGGAGGAGGCAGATCTTATCATCAACCTTCCCAAAATCAAAACCCACGGACAATGCATTCTCACATGCTGCATCAAAAATCTTTTTGGCACCATTCTATTAGGAAATAAGCCTTCCACGCATGCTAAATTTCCGAAATTATCAGATTTCAACGCGGCATTATGCGACATTTATTCGGTATCCAATCCCCAATTGACCATCATTGATGGATACTTAGCAATGGAGGGAAACGGGCCGAGCGGAGGCGATCCCGTAAAAATGGACTTAATATTGGCCGGATACGACCCCATTGCTCTTGATACCACAGTTTGTAAAATAACCGGAATCAATCCCGAGAAGATACTCTATTTAATACATGGGCAAAACCGGGGGCTTGGCAATATGGATTTATCCCAAATCGAGTTCAAGGGAAAACGGCCAGAAGAGGTTTATCGGAAATTTAAGATGCCTAAATCGATCGGATTTTCCATTGCGCTGCCCAGAAAGGTTGCAGATTATGCATCGAAAACGGTGTTCAGATCCACGATCCACTTCGATAATAAAAAATGCAAGGTCTGCGGAACATGCTGGAAGAACTGTCCGGTCGCCGCTATCGCACCCCCGAAAGAAATGAAACAAGGAAACATTCCAACATGGGATTCAAAAAAATGCATCACATGCTATTGCTGCGCAGAATTATGCCCTTACGAAGCGGTGGAATTTAAAGTCAATATCGTGAAAAATGTTGTGAAATCGTGGTTCTTCGTGCTTGCATTATTGGGAATCGCCACCCTCGTACTAATAATATCCATGATTTTCTAAATCCAGCCATCCATTTACTCTTTTTTGGTTTTCTACATAAACATAAAACATTTCAAAAAACGTTTCCGTAGATAGCCTAATCCATAGCCCATGCAAAGTATGGATATTCGATGGGATGGCCCCGTAGCACCGAAATTTTTTTTGAAATTATATACAGAATAATCCATGTTCCGTATAGAACGTGGATATTCTTTGGGAATGCCCCGCTGTCCCTTATTTTTTTTTTTATGTTTTTATCTCTCATTTGTGCGTGTTGAGAAAATCTATCACCTTTTTCACAAATTCTTTTACCAAAAACGGCTTTTGAATGAAAAGCATCCTCGAATCATCGAAATTATCAAGCTCTAAATTTTCTTGAGAATGGCCAGAAATGAACACGATCTTAACATCAGGTTGCAACTTCAAGACTTCATTTGATAATTCTTTACCGTTCATCCCGGGCATCACGAGATCAGTTATTAAGAGATCAAGCATTGATGCGACATTTTTGATTATCTGAAGCGCAGAGAGCGGATCACTTGAAGCCAGCACCTTGAAGCCTTGTTTCTCAAAGCCCAATTGAAATAATTTCAACAAATTCGTTTCATCTTCTACAATCATAACACTCCTTTTATCAATAGATACTGACGGCAACGATTCTTCGACCGTTTTTCTTTCAACGTTGACTGAATCGAGCGCGGGAAATTCTAAAGTAAATGTTGAACCTACACCAACCTTACTCTCCACAGAAATTGAACCGTTATACTCATTTACCATAGACTTTACCACGGACAGCCCTAACCCCGACCCTTTCCCTTTCGGTTTAGTGGTAAAAAACGGCTTGAAAATCTGATTCAAAATTTCTTCACACATACCACAACCAGTATCGGAAATCGTGATTCGCGCAAATTGTGCCGAATTCACTACCAATCGATTGACCTCTATGATGATTTTGCCTTTTCCATTTATCGCATCCCGCGCATTCAAACATAAATTCAAAATTATTTGCTGAAAATAGGAGGGATCCATGATTATATAGAGCGGTGTGTCCATCAATTTAATTTCCATTGTGATATCCATTGTTATCGACTTTTGCAAGAGAGAGATCAAATTTTCCAATGCATTATTTATCTCGAGCGGGGTTCGTATACCCGCACCTTGACGCCTGAAATCAAGAAATGAACGGGCAAGATTAACGGAACGCTCCGCCGTTTCCTTTATTTGTTGTATACTTGAATAATTACCACAATTCTTATCACCATCTTTCAATAGCATTTCGCTCGTCGCCAAAATTACGCCCAATAAGTTATTGAATTCGTGGCTCATACCCGCAGCGAGCTGACCCAAAACCTCCATCTTTTGGGCTTGAATTAACTGCTGCTCCAATTCATACACACGAGACAGATTTTCAACTTGCCCCATGATAAACTCTTGATTATGAAAAAGGATTTTAGAGAGTTTTACTCGCACCGGATATATTTTTCCCGATTTGTTTTTGTGTTGTGATTCGATCTCGAAAATCTCGTACTTTTTCATTGAATCCCATACCGGCTTGAATTTGACTAGTCCGTTTTCCGTGATATCAATATCAAAAATATGCATCTTCATGAGTTCCGCTTTGGAATATCCGGTATCGATCTGTGCTTTATCATTGGCATCAACCAGATTGCCCGACATATCGTGAATAAGGATCGCTTCATTGGTATATTTGAAAATATTTTCGTTAAAGCGCTTCAAATCATCAAAATGGTTAATCGTTCGGAGAAAATAATCGACATCTACAAAATCTATTTCGAATACTCCCAAACCCGAACGATACGAAAGATTCGAACCATAAACATTAAAGTTCCGGGAAGTTTTGTTGAAAAGAGGTATCACCACTTGATACTCAAAATTCTCAATACGCAATTCGATTAAATCCATAATTAATTTGTTTAATTTTTTTTTGTCCTCATCAATTAACAATTCAAAGAGCTGAATCAACTGTGTCGGCTGAGTTTCGCCAGAAATGAGTTCATTATAATTATCGCTAATACCTTTGATATTGCCTTCTTTATCGAAAAAACATTTGATTGATTGTATTTCTTTACTCCGCTTTGGCCGAGTCCAATCGATCATGATATCGGTAGGTAGTATGCACTTAAATATATTACATAAGCAACCGATTCCGACGATTTGGATAAAATCGAGCGAAAACCGAAGCTGGAAAAACAAGATAAGGAATCGAAGAAAAAAAAAATCGAAACCCAAGGCCAAAGAAAGCCCTAAAAAAGATGATGAGAAGGCAAAGAAATGAAAGAAGGAGGACACATTAACAATTTTTTTGAGTATTTTATTTTTATGTTTCAATGGCGACTTATCTCGCTTGCTTCTCACTATCTAAAGAGTGATTCGCCATATTTTCCGTGCATCTTGATCGCCGCCCCCAAGAACTCTGCCCAGTCGCTGTCTCGTATAGGACAGAAAGACATTAAAATAATAAATTATTTGAATAGAAAAAACAATTACAATATATGGATATTTTGAACCTTTCAAATAAATTGATAACTGGATATAAAGAATATTTAAAAAATTCGATATATATTAAAGAGAAGAATCTGAGAGATATTAAATGGTCGAAAGGCCCTTATTTAGAGGTCATCCCAAATTTCAAAAAAACAATTTCGATATCCGAAGCAATACAAAATAATTTGTTGAATATTAAATTCGAGGATATGTTCGATAGAGGATATATAAAGGGGTTTGATTCTAAATCGTTCAAATTATATGAGCACCAAGAATTGGCTTTCCGAAAAATAAAAAATAATAGAAATATTATAGTAACCACCGGAACGTCTAGTGGAAAAACTGAATGCTATCTCTTTCCTATAATCAGTTATTTATTAGATGAATATTCGAAAAGCAATGAATTGATCAAGGGAATAAGGGCTATCTTCATTTTTCCGATGAATGCTCTAGCAAACGACCAATATGAGAGAATCAGAAATATATTTAGAGCACTCTATGAAGTGCTGGGTAAAAAGATGCCTTTTAGTTTTGGAAAATATACCGGAGAAACTAAAGAAAAATATACCGAAGCCAAAGAACAATTAAGATTTTTAAAAGATAATGAAGTTATACCAGGAGAGAAAATAGCAAGAGAACAGATTAGAGAAGACCCTCCAAATTTATTAATTACGAATTATTCTATGTTGGAATATTTATTATTAAGGCCACAAGATAACAAGATATTTACTAATGAGCATGCGGGAAATTGTAAATTCATTGTTTTGGATGAAATCCACGTATATCCGGGTGCAAAAGGAGTAGAGATAGCCTATTTATTGCGTAGGTTAGTCCATAAAATTAAAGGAAGATGTAACAACTTCAATGTAAATCCTAATGATTTATATTCTAATCAACCATTGGAAAAGATTATTCTACAAAACAGAGATTCTCAAAATGATATAATTTTTATTGGAACAAGTGCAACATTAGCTTCAGATGAATTGAACTACCGAGCACTTTCAATTTTTTCGACACAATTATTTGATGCACCTGTTCTATATGATCAAGATAAAAATAGATCAGATATTATCCAATCAAACGTGATTTCGGGTTTTCCTCTTGATGATCAACATACAATTCGGGAGTACTCATTGATAGATTTAAATTTAAAGAATTTAATGAATGAACTTGTAGAAACGGTACAATTATTTGATGATATGGATCAAAATCAGTTGGAAGATCTAAGTAGAAAGGTCGAAAATGTGTTTAAACATATTCCGCTCGCAAATCTAATCAATATAAATAGAAATCTAAATAATACTCACGATGAATATTTGAAAAATATCTATGATATAACCAATCATCAAGATTCAAACCAAAAATTAAAGAACAGAATTCGGGTGCTGTTGTTTATTATACTTTATTGTGAAAAGAATATAAGAAAATTATTTGAAAGTTTAAAGGGTGAAGTACATAATAGAGAAGAATTGAACCAAAGAACTATAATCCCCGGATACGAGAACGAAACAGATTTTTATCTAAGTTTAATCCCCCTCATCAATATTGCAAATATATCAGATGTTTCTCTTTTTAAAATTAGATACCATTTGTTTTTTAAAAGCCCTGCCGGATTTTTCGCCCCTTTACATTATACAAATCTAATTTCTTTCGATCGAATAAAGGAAGATATCGATCCAATAACGGGGCAGAGATACGAATTTTTCGAGACCGTCTTTTGTAGGAATTGTGGGCAAAAGTATATCCGCGCGAATTTCCAAATGAATGATTCCAAAGAATTTGGTATACTAACAAGTTTTCTTTCGGATACTAGAGAACAACTAAACTCATTATCGGTTTCCGAATTAAAATTGAAAGATTCTTCAACGATAGATGAATTGGATGAGGATGAAGAGAAAATCATTGAAGAATCTAAGCAAGCAAATCAAATAAAACAAATAATTACGCTCTATTATTCGATCGCAGAGAAAAAAATTTATTTAGACTATAATAAAATCGTAATGAATTCGGAATATTTGGAGCTAAAATATTTCATCTTTGATGAGAAAAAAAATTTCCAAAAGAGATTAACAAGTTGTTTGAATTGCAATTATGCGAGCGAATCTATTGTAAATAACTACCGATTTGTGCCAGAAGATCCGATTCATCACCTCAATCTATTATTATTTAAAGAATTAAAGCCTTCTCAAAGAAAATTACTTACTTTTTCAGATAATCGGCAAAAAGCGGCATTTTATGCGGCCTATATGGAAAATAAAACTATCGAAAAGTTCTTCCGGAATATATTTTTCCACATCTTAGATAAAAAACCGGTAGATTTGTTAAGAATGATTGAACTTAGCGAGTGTTTCGTTGAAAGACACTACGAAAAAGAAATAAGACAATTATCGTTGGATCATTCATGGTTGATTAGAAATATTCATCATTATTTAATTTGGGAATTCACAAATATAAAATCAAGAGAAAATTTGGAGGCATTAGGCTTATGGAAAATTGAATTCAATTATCCAAGCAATTGGCAAATTTCCATCGACACAAAAAATAAACTACAATTACTAAATATCCCCGAACTCTATCAATTGAATAATGATCAAATAATCGAATTGATCAAATCCTTATTATATATAAGCCGAAACGATTTTTCATTTGCTTTGGAAAACAATATTGCTTTGAAAGACCTTGAAAAACCTTTTCTTTCACTAAAGGATACATATTCTTATTCTTCAAGCAAAATATTTGATGCATTAAATAAGAATATAAAAAAATTGGTTAAGAATTGGTCTGGTGTTAAAACTAAAAGAGCTGAATTCATGAGAAAAGTATTAAAATCTTTAGGCCTAACATTCAATGATAAAAATCAAGAAAAAGAGATTATTGTGAAAATTTTGGATTATTTATTTGAAGAAATAATTAATACTAAACAAATAATGATTTCCAAAGAAGTTGGACTATATAAGATCAGTTTATTGGCAATTTTGTTCAAAAAAATTGAAGAGAATGATTTTATTTATCAATGCCAGCAATGCGGGAAAATCATTACATCCAATTTCAATGATCTTTGCTTAGAAATCGAATGCAATGGAAGATTATCAAAAATCAAACGCGCAGATGCGTTCTATAATAAATTTACAGAAATGTATTATCGTTTAGAGAAATTCCCATTTGTAACGATAGAAGAACACACGAGCCAATTATCAAATCAAAAAGCACGAGAAATCCAAGACCAATTTAAAAACAATGAAATTAATGTTATTTCGAGCTCAACCACTTTTGAAGTAGGTATTGATATTGGAGATTTGAATTTTGAATTTTTAAAGAACGTGCCGCCGAATCCTTCAAATTATATTCAAAGGGTAGGTAGAATAGGTCGAGGAAAAAATTCCTCCGGTTCATTGGTATTGGTTTATTGCACAGTTAATAATCATGATCAATTCTTCTTCAGAGATCCATTGAAAATGATTCGCGGACAAATAAAAACCATCCCTCTCAATATTAATAACGAATATATTGCTCGAAGGCATTTGAACTCAGAAGTAATTGCAAAATTTTGGTCCGAAAACCCAGATATAAAAAAGATCGCAGATTTTTTTGATTTTAATGCTGTTCCACCAGCTTCATTTGCACCTAAATTTCAACAATTCTTAGAAGATAAAAACGATATATTGGTATCACATTTAAAACGAATATTTCCCGATACAGTGTTTAATCTAATAGGGCTCCCAAGCGAACCACTAAAAAATCTATTCTTTGACGAAAATATTTTTAAATATTTCGTGTTATGTTATAATACACTCAAAGAGGATTTGGAAAGTATAGAAAAAGCAATTAAAGAAAAGAGAGCGGAAGAGCCCACAGCGGATTCAAAGGGGAAAGTTAAAATTTGGGAAAGAATTTCAACGTTGGAGACTAAATGCTCAGATCTAAAAAACCAATCATTAATAGAGGTATTTTCTCGATTTACAATTATTCCTAAATATGGATTCCCTGTCGATACTGTGGAACTCTATGTTCGAGATGATAAATTATCCAATGAAGTCGAATTGTCTCGAGATCTATCGATTGCGATAGCAGAATATGCACCAGGTTCAGAAGTGATTGTGAATAAAATGATTATTAAAAGCTACGCGTTAATGAAACCTACTCAGAAACAATTCGAAAAATATGAGTACGTATATTGCCCTAAATGTAGATATTTTAAAGAAAAAAGAGAGCAGACGATGGATGAAAGTTGGAAAGGTATTTGTTATTGTAATGATCCAGAATTAAAAGTTCATGAATATATAATTCCAAGATACGGCTTCACTACTAAAAAGGATTATACACCGTTTAGGGCATCTCTCAATCAAATGGAACATTTATATGTAATACAACCTTCGGTGATATACGATTCCGATCAAAACCAAATCACCACTTTCTTGACAAACCAATTTGTTAACAAATCCGGTAATATCTATCTGAATTTCTTCAAACCCGAGAAAGCAAAAATTGTTATATTATGTAAAGGAAAAAACAACACAGGTTTTTTCATTTGTGAAAAATGCGGATATCTGGAGCCAAGAGTTGTAAATTCAATAGATTCAGAGCAGACCGAAACAGAAAAACCAGAAATTCAAAAAAAATTGACAAAAAAGAATGCTGATTTACTTTTCAAAAAAACAAAAATTGAAACACATGAAACATGGTATCTTAAGAATTGTAACGACCCCATGAAAAGGATGGATTTGGGACATTCTTTCTATACCAATACCTTTAAATTCACGTTATTCTTCGATTCAAGCGTAATCAATTCGATCTATCGAGAAACCAACATAGAAGAAATAATAGAAGCAAACAAACTTTCAGAGAAAAATCGTTTTGATTTTCTGGAGTATAGTTTTATGTATGCGTTCATCTACTATATCTCGTTTTATTTACAAATCCCGAGGAATGAGATATCCATTCTCTTTAAATATAGAATGAATGAAGGTGATTTGCGTAAACTTGAAATGGTAATCTATGACAATGTTCCCGGAGGGGCGGGGTACGTTGATAGAATCTCTAAATTGTTTTCAATCGAGAACAACAAATTAAGCGAAGAGTCCATTAAATTTTTTATGGATATGAAAATGAATTATGAAAATTGTGATTGTAAACTCGATACCTCTTGTTATAGATGCATCCGAACAAGAGAAAATCACGAATATCATGATTATCTAAGACGAGATGTGGTGGTTAAATTCATAGACATCTTGTTGGGAATCGATAAAACATAAAAAAATTCGAAAAAATCATTCTTTTTCCTTTTCAATATCATTTTTTATTACAAAAACTGCAAAATGATCAATTCTCATGATTTTCTTAACGTTAAAATCTAAAAGCACGTTTCTTCGATACTCCTCCAATTTGGTATCGAAATATGCTTTTTTCTTTTCAAAATCCTGCTTTAATTTCTCAACACAATCTTGGGAGAAATATGGATTTAATTTCTCTAAAACGAAACATTGATGCTCAAGTGATTCTCGTATAATGGTTTCATATTCTTCGATAAACTGCTCCTTATTTTCAATAAGATTTTTAATTTTCTCTTCCGAAAGACTTACATATTTTTCGGGTGCTGTCCGAATATTATCGATCTGATTTGAAATCAAAGAATCAATCATATTGATTTGTTGTTCATTTAAATTGGATGGATCTAAATATTTGTTTTTATTTATATTTAATTTTTTGAAGTCTAAAAGATAAAATAAAAGCGAAGGATGGTAAAGCAATTTTGATATATCGAGATATTCAGTTCCTTGATAATCTGATAAAATATAGACCATGTCCTTTAAAGATCTATGAACACTAATGCTAAACGAATAGATATTTAGAACTAAATCTTGATTCACTAAATCTCGAAGCAATAAAAACATACGCAATATCTTTTCTCTTTTTTCTTGATTTAATTTGTCTTTAAAAATCTTTAAAAAAAGAATTGAGATTAATTTTTCTTCAAAATCTAATTCACAATCATTATTGATATTGTTTTTTTGTAAAAAGGTTATGATTTTTTGGATCCTCGCCACGTCAAAACTGATATAAGAAAATTTACACCAATCAAGTGATCTGTGACGACCAATCAATCCGGAAAGCAATAGATTTCGCGGTGTCAAAAAATTAACATTTTCTTTATAGGTTTCTGATATGAGTGCATCTAATAAATCTTGATTTTGGGATTGATTACCGAAAATATTGGTTGATAGAGACTCGTATGCGTTTTTTTCTCTGTTGTATAATTCTTTGTACAAATTTGAATCGAAAACAATTGCTCCGGGCAAAAGGTAATTCAATGTCGAAAGATTTCCTTTTAATGAATCATATTTAAAATCAATCAAATAATCATAATATCGAATCCATCCAAACGAATAGATTATGTTAAAATCGAAAGGAGTTAAAAAGCGTTTTGAGGTCTTTTCTTTGGTGGTGTTATCGCTTGCGATGGATTCTTTTATTAATGAAATGGATTTTTGCTCAATTCTACCGAAAGCCTTTTCAATTTTAGTATCCTCCTCATTTAAATTAATTATTTTATTTTCTAATTCATCATTAAATAACGCTTTGATAAAATCGGATGAAAGATTTATTGTTTTGTGAACTTTTATATATTTATTTTTAATTTCTTCCCAAATTATTTCATCTATAGTATTACTAACCTTGAAGAAATAGGCTTTCTTATCGCTTCTTCGACGAAAACGATCGATTCTACCGATTCTCTGAATCAATTTCATAGGGTTCCAATGCAAATCGTAATTAATGATATGATTACATGTTGGAAAATCAACGCCCTCTGAAACAATATCACTGGATATTAAGATCACGGGTTTTTCATTATTAAATTCGTTGATTGTCTTATCAACATTATCGATTATTCCGGAAACTACAAGTATCTTAATAGGATTGTTCATAAGTTTGATTTCTAATTCTTTTTTTAGCTCTTCGATTGTTTTTAAGAAAGAGGTAAATATAACAATCCGTTCGATTCGTTCTTTAAAAAACAACGTGTCTAATAATTCAACCAACCTTTTCTTTTTAGATGATAGGGGATTGGTTCGATTTTTTATAATATTCGAAAGAATCTTTGTATTTTTTGAATCCAATCCCCCTTTCAATTGCGCTTTTATTTGGTTTAAACTGGAATATTGATCATTTTGAATATCTTCGTCATCATCATCAAAAGCTTCTGCATCTTGCTCATCACCCTGTATGTCTATTTCTTTTGTTTGATTTTGAAGAATATATCTATACACTCTAATTATTTCATCTTCTTTCTTAATTTCATTTTGATTCATTATTTTTTTAACTGATTCAACCAATACATCAAAACTCGAGTTCATAAATGTTTCAAAAAACATTCTTAATTTCGGTGGACAAGATTCCACGATTCTATCATAAAAGCATTGTTCTTCCTCAGTCAATTTGATTTCAATTTTCTCCGGAATTAACTTAAAATTTGATTTAAGAACCTCATCTCTTCTATTTCTAACCACATATTTTGATAAGAAGTGACTTGAAAGAAGCTCCTTCTTTATTAAATCAATAGAGTTTGAGGATTTAGTGGTGGGATCATTTGGAAATAAAAGTTGATAAGTCGATGGAGCAAATTCTTGCAGATATTTTTTTTGAGAGAGATTTAACTCAATTGTTTCATTTTTATTGTCTATTTTTTCAATCAAGTCGTAAATAAATGCCGCATTTTCAATTCGCTTCTCAAAATCATCTATTCGGTTATCGGAAAACTCCTTTGAATCTAGTAATTGTAGTAATGAATATATTTCCCAATAATTATTTTGCAAAGGAGTGGCACTCATAAAGATTACAGAGGTAAAAGGTGAAATTAATTTAGAAATCAGCCGATAATTTTGCTTTATGGTGTTTTCTCCTTTCTTTTGAATATTATGCGCTTCATCAACGATAATGACATCCCATTGCACCTTATATAGTTCTTTGATTTTCTCAATAGAGCGATTTTGAAAAATCCGATTACCGACAAGATAAATATTATTTCCTTGATCATCAATGGTTAAGATACCGGCTTTTTCATTATATCGAATTTTCTCAAGCTTAGAATCAGAACACTCTATATCGAAAAACATTTTTAATTTTTTTCTAAACGAATGTAATAATTTTTTACCCATTATTACAAGAATTCGCTTTGATTTTTGTCGATAAAGTCGCTCTGATAGAAAAAGACCAACTTCAATTGTTTTACCCAAACCTACATCATCCGCAAGTATCATTCTTGTTCTTTCATTTTTTAGAAGGGTTATGGCAGCAGATATTTGATAATTTAATTCTTCAATATTACTCGAGTGTAGACTTGACATTACATCCCCAAAGAATTCAGAATTCATTTGTTCGACCCATGCATTTAATAAGACATCTACAGGATTAGCTTGCAATTTCAAATATAAAGAGGGAGTTATATCGATCTTTTTCTTAATTTGTGTTTCATTCATATGTAAATTCTTTCCATCTTTAGTTTTAGCAGAATATTTTATCAATGGATCATTGGATCCATCAAATTTTTCAACTTTTAATATCATAGCCTCTTTCTCAAAATTTTCTTGATTTAGTGAAACGACTGTTCCGGGAGTAAAGATATAATGACGCAATTCATTCGGATATAATACATTTCCATAGAATTCTTTATCAAAACTAACCATATAAACCGTTTCAAATGAACCAAGATCGCAGTTTGGTTTTTCTTTCAAATAATCTTCGACTTGTTGAGAATATACTTTATACGCGGGTTGGATTATTATATCTTGAATTTTCCCAATTCCATAGCGATTATAATCGATAATTTCGACGAAATTTCCTATAACGAATTGTCTTGAGACACAAGAGTCGATATTGCAAATCATTTTCATATTTAGCGGATTATTGCAGAAATAACAATCAATTTTCATCTTTTTCACCCATTTTTCCAATAAGTATAAACGATTTCCGATCTACTTTCCATCAAAGAATACGGATCTGATAGATCATTGCACTTGATTTCTAAAATTGGAATAATTTGATTATAGAAATCCGAAAAAATTTGAAAAATCCAAACATATAGAGAATTTCGTAATTCCTTTTTGATTTTTTCCAAATCCGGAACGAATTCATATTCATCTTCACCAATCAAATCAATTTTCCATTTGAAAAAAGGTTGATTCTCGTTTTTCTTGAATAGGTTTAATAAGATCTTGCCTCTTATATATTCGGGATTGTAAAACTTAATTTTTAATTGCCCGAAATCATTTAGGTCAATCTGTTTATTTTCAATCAAAGTGATATCTTCGTTATTATGGAATACTTGAATCATAGGATACCGAAAATTTAAGAACGTATTTTGATGTCGAATTTTATTTTGTAACGCTTCCTTAGAATCAATTTGTTTTTGACCAAGACTTGAATACTTGTATAAATTCATCTTGGTTCCGAATAAAACGATAGAATCGAACTGATATTTTTTTAGCTTCTTTTCATTTAACCAATAAAAGCGCGTTTCCTGATTAAATCCCCTAAATCGAAATTTATATAATATTATTTTATCATTTTCACTGAAAAATCTCAAGTGTTGAATTTCAAGAAAACCAGGTCGAAGATTACCAACCTCTGAAAGCATTAAAGGTTTTTTATCTCGAGGGTTATTAGGATCCTTAATTTTCACATATTCATTCAAATCATTAAAATAATCTTCGTTTATTTTCATATCCTCATCATAGGCGACCAATTGAACTATATCCGTTTGTTCATTGTAATTCGAAAAGTTAAGTATCATTTCATCTTCGAAGAAAATGATTGGATAGAAATCAGATAGTGCATCTTTAAAAAGCCATTTATACTCAACACTTGCTGTAAAATTATATTCCTTTATTTCACAAGAATCGATTTGATAACTAAATATTTTCTTTTCTTTGAAATTCAAACAATATACATTGAAATTTTCAATGCGTTTACTCAAATTATCATCCTTCGAACTATCTTGAAATATTTTAATATTATCGGGTGTAATCAAATAACCATTAACATGGTAGAACACCTCCCGAAGTCGATTGAACTGATAATGATCTGAACTGAAGAAAAGACAAGGATATTCTTCTATTTTGATCATATTGTATATTTTTTGAGGTTTTATACCTAATGAGTAATTTGCGACTATTTCTAACGTTGAAAATATAAAAGGTTCGGACACGGCTAAGTAAAATGGACCAATCCTTTGTTTTTCATTGTTTTCTTCTACAAATTCGAAGGGTTCAGAAAAATCAAGTATCTCGTGCTCATCTCTGATGATTTGAATGTTTAATGTTTCTGGATAGTCAATAGTCTCATTTTTTTCATCCAAAAACACGAGTAAAAAGAATTTCTCAGAATCATAATCGAAATGAATCGTAAATGCTTTGTATTCACCCAATGCGTAAAAACTATAGTTCCTCTTCAAGTGATATATCTTCTTCAAAAATTCTTTTCCTTTATCCTTTGTCAAATAATTTTTTATGTATTTTTTCGGAATTTGCTTTGGTATTTTTGTCCTATCGGTTTCTTTTTGTTGATCTTGGATTTCTAACTTAGAATTAAGTGCGATATTCTCATCCTCTTGATTTATTTTTTGTTTTTGTTCAGAAACTTCTTGTTTCATTTTTTCTATAGATTCCTTATAGGCAAAAAACTGTTGGCTTATTGCTTTATTTTCATTATATAATTCTGTTTTTTCTTTCTCGAGTTTGCTAATAATAGATTCATTTTTTTCGAAAATAGCCTTCTTTTTCTTTGTGTCTTCTTTCAAAAATTCAAGAAATTCATTTTCTGTGGGTATTTGTTTGAAAATATTTTCATCTATTTCAACATCATTGCTTTTATTAAGAAGGTATTCTTTATATTGTTCTGAATAAATCGAATAGAGTTTGGCAAGAAATCCGGTATGTTTTTGTTGCAAATCTTCTATTTTTTTTAAAAAATTTTGCATTTTCAAGTTCCACAATTCATCCAAATAAAGTTTATTTCTCCTATTTTGCTCAAAATTTAAATTTTTTAAATAATCAAGATTTTTTTTATTTTCCAATTCTTTTTGTAGTGCCCATTTTTTCAAAGATTCCTTTATTTCAAGATAATTAAATTTAATATTCTCCAATAAAACTAATTCATTTTTTATTGATTCGGTTTCATTCTCATAGGATTTTATAAGTTCAAGAAATTTCTCGAAAGCATCCTCATCAGTTATTCCTAAAATCTTTTTGAAAATTCTTTCCCGGTAAGAAAAAGGGCTATTTTTGTCTCCGATAATCCTAAAAATCAGAAGAGTTTCATCATCAAGGCTAATCTCCATTTCCGGTTTTAGTTTTTGTATAATTTTATTAAAAATACCTTTCGATTGTGATTTTGATTTTGAAGTGTGGTTCTGGTGAATGAAGTCTACGATTTTTTTATATCGAATGTTCAATTGATCTTTCAATACGATTATGTTCTTAATGCTATTTTGAATTTGATTATTGAGATTTACGATTTTTTGTTTTTCTCCAGTTTCAATACTGGATTCCTTCGACAAGGTCTCTATTTCTCGCGCTAATTCTTCATAAATGGAGATCTCTTGTTTTAATTTATGATCTATTGGATTTTCGAATGTTTTATTTGTCGGTTGCATTTTATTTCACTTATTTTATTTTTTTATATTCAAAATCAACCCATTTTTTGAATTCTGCCTTTTTGCTTTTATTAATTCCACCTTGAACAAAGAAGATGGAACTTGCATTTTTTAATTTCAAAACCCTGATTATCGACTCAATATCTTTTCCTGTTTTCTTCGCAACATTTTCCAAGGAGTAGTCTTTTTCGACCAAAATTTTCATGATTTTTTTGAATTCCATATCAAGAAATTGTTTATTAGGGTCAATCTGTAATTCTATTTCTCGAAATTTATTTGTTTCTTGCTTCAATTGTTTTTTTAAATAATTGACATCCGCAGCATTATTTATTTTTTCATTTGCTCTAAAAATATCATCAAGATATTTATTTTCTTTAATTTGATTATCAAATTCGCTAACTTGGGAATCAGGTGTGTTTTGAAGTACAGAACCTTGCGAGCTTCTGTCCTTATTGTGGAAATCCAATTTATGAATCTGGACATGTTCCGAAGATGAATTTTCGTGTTTTTCGGTTTGATTTTCTTCAGATCGAGTGTTTTTATCGAAGGCTACTTGATTCTCTGAAAATTTAACTTCATTTACCTTGAGATTTTCACCTTCTTGCGAGTTTGTTTTTTTCTCTATATTGAAATTTAAGGATTCGAGGCATCTGGATGCGTTATTAAATTTATTTGTTTTAGAACGGATAATCTCATCGCTTACTGGAACATCCGAATTGATATTTTGTCTGTTAATGGTGTGATCAAAAAAGTCTTGAACGATTTCTTTTTTATTTCTATTGAAACAATCTCTGCAATCAGGTACAAAAACCCGATGTGCCTTACATGAAGGATATTTGCATAATTTATTCAATATATCAAAAATCTCTTTATTATCTAACGATTCATTATAAATCTTTGAATAATCATTAGAATTAATAATCAAATCCATTTTTTTAAGAAATTCCGTATAATAATCAATCTCATTGGAAATCATTAATTGCTTTTCTAATACAGCGATGTTGTTCTCTAAAATCTCAATTTGATATTGGAGATCGCTGTTTTCATTATCGATTTCGACATTTTCATCTACGATCTCTTTATATTTTACATTCAATTCCTCATATATTTCACGCAATTTTTCTTTCTCTCTTTCTTTTTCATCAATTATATTACACAGTTTTTGAATTTCTTCCAATAAACTCTTTTTTTCATTGTCCAAAGATTGATTCTGACTTTGAAAAGAGCCAATCGCACTTTTAATCTCTTTATTTTCTTTCTCCAAATTATTGATTTGTTGCTCCATGGGAAGAATCAATTTTTGTAATTTGGCTAATTGATCTTTATACTTATTATTTTCGTCCGTGATTTCTAAGTTCTGTCTTTGCATTATTGCTATTTCTTCTATATATTTATTATTTTGATAGGTTATTTCTGAATTCTGTCTTTGTAGTAATGCTAATTGATCTTTATACTTATTATTTTGGTCAATTGAAGTATATCGTTGTTCATATTTGGTTCTTAGGTTGTTGTATTCGGATTTAATTTGTTCATTTTCTTTTTCCAATGAGAGATTCCGGCCCTTGAGAATATTGTTTTCCAAAATAACATTTTCTACTTTAGTTTGCAAAGCGTTCTTTTCTGATTGAATATCTTTTAATAGATTCTCAATATTTGCCTTTGTTTCTTGAATTTGATTTCTTAAAATTTGATTTGTTTTTTGCAAATCTTGATTTTCAAATTTGGTTTTTTGTAATTCGGACTTTAGAATTTCCTTTTCCTGCAATTCAATAGTATATTTTTGTTCCCAATTTTCTTTCGGGATCTCTTCGTTTTCTTTAATGAATTCTAATTGATTATCATATTTCTTATTTGCTTCTCTATTCTCTTTCAGTCTTTTTATTTCTTTTTTCAGTTCTGAGTTCTCTGCATATAATAAATTCGCTTTTTGAATAGCGTCTCGAAATTCAGTTTGCATTTTATCAAAATGATTTGGATCTTTTGCGATGGAACGTTTGATTTGATCTAAATTTATTTTTAAATTTGCATTTTCCATTTTTAATGTGCGGTTTTCATTTTTAATTTTTTCAATTTTTTCTTTTAAATCTTTATACATTAAATTAAAATCGGCAGAACGATTTTTTTTTTCATCATAAAAATTAATTATAATATTATGTTCTTTTAATTCAAAGAACCAATAATATAAAGGCTCACGCCTGTTTATAACGATCTTGTTAGAGATCAAATCATTTTCAAATTCAAAAAATTTTTTATTTTTTTGAATGGCATCATTAAGTATATCAATAAACAAATGAATAGTCTGGTTTGATGAGATTTCATTTGAGGCACTAATCTTAAATGATGTTGAAGAAAGCTCTTCAAACTTTTGATTAATTTGTATTTTATTATCGTTAATTTGAGATAATATTTTAATAAGATTCTCAACATACCCACGATTTTTTTTTAAATCAAGATTTTCATCTGAACAACAAAATTCTATAATGAATTCATTATCCTTGATATCCATCGCTTTTCAATACTTGTTTAACTTTTGGATTTTTAAATCTTTGCAATTTAGCATACTTTAAGTGATATACTTTCAAAAAATCTAAAACAAGGTATATCAATATCAATCAAAACGTAGGAGCTTATTCTTGGTGTTGGGTGAAAAAAATCAATACAACAAAGTCTCATTTTGTATTCTTTGCAGCTTTTTATTCAACAGTAAATTATGCATCCTATGAAAGGAATGAATAAGAAACTTCTTTCGGTCAATCTGACAACGGGTTCCATCTCGCAAAGCGATCTATCCGATGAGCTTCTCAAACAATACGTTGGCGGTCGCGGGCTTGCGGTTCGCTTGTTTGTAGATACCATTAAAAAGGGTGCAGATCCGCTGTCAGAAGACAATGTTATGGTGTTCGCTTCAGGGCCGTTGACCGGTACGATGGTTCCGACGGCCGGGCGATTTGCGATGGTTGCCAAATCGCCTTTGACCGGTGGGATTATCTATAGCAATGCGGGGGGATTTATGGCTCCCGTGTTCAAGCGCTGCGGATTCGACGCTTTAATGATAACCGGAAAGGCTTCTAAGAAGAGTTATATTGTGATAGACGGATCTCAATGCACGGTAAAAGATGCTTCAGCATATTGGGGCTTGGATACTACCGAGGCTTCGAAAAGGCTCAAAGAAGTGGAAGGGAAGACGTCCCAAGTTTTGGTAATCGGGCCCGCGGGAGAAAATCTGGTTAAGATTGCCGCGATAATGTCCGACAATCATCGTGCCTTCGGTCGTGGTGGAGTTGGGGCGGTGATGGGGTCCAAAAACCTCAAAGCGATCGTGATAAAGAACGGGAAAAACCCGGTTGAGGTTCATGATACAGAGCTTTTAAAGAAATATGTTCAAGTTGCGATTGATAAGATACATGTTGCGCCGATAACCAACAGCGCACTTCCGCTTTTCGGGACGCCGGGATTAATTAACGTTATCAATGAGCACGGGATGC
>CAZUTM010000027.1:8572-11911 GCA_964623665.1 uncultured archaeon | reverse complement strand
CTTCCGATTCGGAATTTTCAAGAGGGGTATTCCACCGAGGCCGATAACGTGAGCGGAGAGACCATTCGTGAGACAATCTTGGTGAAGAATGGTGCCTGTTTCGGGTGTCCGATTCGATGCGATAGAGAAACCAAAACGGATACGATGTCTGGAAGAGGGCCCGAGTATGAGACGGATTGGGCATTAGGGCCCAATTTGGGGATCTTCGATCTTAAAACGATAACGGAGGCAAATTATTATTGTAATCTTTACGGGATCGATACGATTTCAGCCGGCGGGACGATCGGGTGTGCGATGGAATTGAACCAATTAGGTGTGCTTTCGGATAAAGAGGTGAAGTTCGGAAACGTAGGGATATTGAAAGAGCTGATCAAAAAGATTGCATATAAAGAGGGTATTGGCGCGGAGTTGGCCGAAGGGTCCAAGAGACTTTCGATAAAATACGGGCATCCCGAAGTGTCGATGCAAGTGAAAGGGTTGGAGCTTCCCGCGTATGATCCAAGAGGTGCAATGGGCCAGGCATTGGGTTTTGCGACTTCGAATCGTGGCGGATGCCACTTGACCGGCTATTTGCTCGCGATGGAGATCATGGCCGCGCCAAAAAAGATCGATAGATTTACCTTGGGCGGAAAGTCGGATATGTTGGCGTTGAAGCAAAATCAATCCGTGATGGAAGATTCACTTTCGGTCTGCAAGTTTGTTGGGTGGGCGTTGGGCTTCGATTTTATGGCCCGATTTACCGCAGCGGTGACCGGAGAAGATTTTACGATTGCCAAATTGGTTGAAAACGGCGAGCGCGTGTATAATCTTGAGCGGATGTATAATCTTCGGGAAGGAATCAGTGCTTCGGAAGATACGCTTCCTGAGCGGTTCTTGAAAACCCCATTGAAAGAAGGTGCAAGCAAAAATCGGGTGGTGCCATTGAAAGATATGTTGATACCGTATTATCAAATTCGCGGATGGACCAAAGATGGTATCCCGAAGGATGAAACGCTCCAGAGGCTCGGCTTGACACGATTAATATGATCAAAAAAATAGCGCAAATGGAGTAAAAAATGAAAAAAAAGGAGAAAGAAACGAAGAAATGAATGAGCAATTAAGGGAGAAAAAGGAGGAAATAGAAAATGGTTATTGATGATGAAACATTCAAGAGTTTTTATCGGGTCGGCAAGGATTTATCCGACCGCAAGTTAAATGCAAGCCATTCCGGGAACATCTCGATTCGTTCCGGCGGTAAAATAATTATCAAGAAACGGGCCGCAATGCTGGGGTGGTTGGAAAAAGAGGATTTGGTTGAATGCGATATGGAGCACGAAGATTCATCCGCATTCTTGGCAAGCACCGAACTGATCGTGCATCGGGAGATTTACAAGCAGACAGATGCAATGGCGGTAATCCATGCTCATGCGCCTTACTGCACCACTTTATCCATGATCATGGACGACATAAAATGTATTGATGCTGAGGGTATTTTTATGTATAAGCGCATTCCGGTGGTCGAAGTGGATGTTCCCGCCGGTCCCTATGATGCTGCCAAAGCGGTGCCGCCGATTTTGAAGAATTACCCTGCTTGTATTATTCGCTCGCATGGTATTTTTGCCAAAGGAAATACGCTCGAAGATGCATTGCAAGTGGTTACCGGTGTCGAACAATCAGCGGAGATCATTTATTTAACGCTTCTTGCCGGCAAACCGCTAAAAAGGGATTATTCCGTTGAAAAAGAGTTCTGCAAATGGTAAATTACCGAAGAAAAAACCCGCAAAACATCAATTTTTTCTCAAATTTTTTAAAATTGGGATCTTGAATTCTGTATATTATGCAATCAATGATTTTTTTGTCTTTGGTATAATGCCAAACCAGCCGATCGAATAAAAAATAAGAGATTTTTTATTCCAAATGAACTGAATATCAAAGATTTGATTCTTGCTGCGAATATTTCATCAGATTCTTTGATCTGCGGGGACTTTTTATAGCGTTTTGACGAAACCAACTCGGGTGAAAAACATCCATGGTAGAAGATATCACAAAAATGAATTGGCAAGCGCAAGCAATCCCATTTCCGATAACAACACCCCTTATTGAGCGGACAATTCATGACCGGATTTTGAATCTGGCCGTTCTTACGAGAGAACATGTATTATTTAGCGGAAAACCCGGAACTGCAAAATCGCTGCAAGCTTCAGTGTTTTTTTCTTCATTTATCGCAAAGACTTTCTCTGTTCAGCTATCGAAATTTTCAACAGAAGAGATTCTATTTGGTCCCTTGAACATTCCCAAATTGCGCGAAGGAATTATCGAGTACTTGTGCGAAAACTCGATTTTGACGTGTGATTTTGCGTTCATCGATGAAATTTTTGATGCATCGGACGTGGTGCTCCGAACGCTTTTAGGCGTTTTAAATGAACGGGTTTTTGCAAAGGGCTCGTTTCAAATGAACGTTCCATTGATTTCCACGGTCGCGACAGCCAATTATACGAGAATCAACGAGGTGACAGAGGCAGTGGTTGATCGGTTCATGCTTCAATATTATGTGGAGCCGGTGAAAGATAAAACGAAGTTGATTGGCTTTCAGATTCCGCAAGTGGAACCAAAAATTCCCTTGGATTATTTGCGATTTCGGCAGGGAGAGGTCGATGAAATAAAATTTGCACCGGAATACCATGGCGCGTATCTGAAGATTTGCCAAAATTTCGGATTTTCGGATCGAAGAACGTTGAAAGGGATAAAGATTTTGAAGGCCAATGCGCTGTTGGATAATCGAACGGCAGTGGGGCCCGAAGATTTTCAAGCAATCAATTATATGGTGGGCGTTGATAAGAACAAAATCCAAGAAGCCACTCAATTTATTGCTGAAGTTATCGGAAACACAAAGATTCGCAATGAACAATTGCAGAATATCAGGAATATCAATGATAAATTCAATAATCTTCAAGGAAAACACGATAGCAAAAAGCATTTACTTGATGAGTTGAATTTGCTGAAATTACTGAAAATGATTCAACCGATTGATGATATTGTAGAGGCTCAGCGGAAGAATATTGTGAATGCGTTGCTTCAACACTACGAAGCGAACCGGAAGATATTTATGGAGAAATTGCAAGTGAGGGAATTGCTCAATGCAGAAGACTTCAAGTAGGCGGACGGCAAGCCGAAAGGCTTCAAAACGAAATTCAAAGAGAATCAACCCGTATATACAACCATCTTCAATCAATTTTTTCTTTCCCGATGTTTCTGAGCCGTTATTTTCCGATGTGGATGAGAGTGTCGATATTTACGAAGATCTCGATGATGCAGATGATGCAGATGATGCAGATGATGCAGATGATGCAGATGATGCAG
>CAZUTM010000027.1:0-8472 GCA_964623665.1 uncultured archaeon | reverse complement strand
CAGATGATGCAGATGATGCAGATGATGCAGATGATGCAGATGATGCAGATGATGCGGATGATGCGGATGATGCGGATGATGCGGATGATGCGGATGATGAAGACGAAGATGATACACTAGAAAAGGATGAAAAGAAGAAGTTGGAAAAGCTATTGAAGAAAAATCCATTCAAAAGGGTCAATATTCCCAATCTCCCGAAGTGGATTCGACAAGAACAATTTGAAAACGATACGTATCAAATGTTCCGACCGAAGGATCCGCAAGAATTTCCAAAAGAATTAATCTCTTTGAAAGAGCAAGTAACCGACCCTTTGGATTGGGATTTGAATCCGCAAAGGAATAAGTTAAATGTTTTAGAGGAGATAGATGCATCAAAGCTTCATAGTTTCTTTAGCCAAATCCCAGAAACCACGTTATTTAGAGAGCTTCTTAACGCGCTTAATTATGATTCGAAGAATTCGGCCAAGATGTTTCTCAATTTGATGGTTGCGGAGATGACAAATAAACCGGACAAATTATTTGATGATTTTCTCAATTATTTTCTTAAGGTTGCCAAGGAGGGTATGCCGCTGTTGCCTTTCTTCCTTCAAGAATTCGGCAACAATCCCGGAACCGCCCATTTCCAAAATTCAAAATTACAACGTGCTCTGCAAATTCAAGAGATTTTGAAGCGTATTGATTTCAAATATGAGCACATGAAGATCTCCTATCAAAAGAAAGAAGCGACGTTTTATCCCGAAGACGATATCGAACCCCGCAGGATCCAATCCATGATGGAGCCGATTATCACGCCGGAGATGCTTCTTCCCGAAGAACAATTCACCCCGAAGCTGATTCTCTATGAGTTGCATACTTTTCAACATTTCAAGTATGTTCCGCATACTAAAACGTATATAATGTTGATTGATGTGTCCGGATCCATGGCAACGGGAGATAGAATAAGTTATGCGTGCGCTTCGGCAATTTCTTTGATTTCAAATACCTTAAAGGGCTCTAACCGTGGGATTATAATCACCTTCGACGGCAACCCGCACGAACCCAAAGAGTTTCCGAATGTAACTGAAGCGGTCAAATTTTTGATGGATACGCCATTCAGCGGAGGTGGAACTTCCATCAATAATGCGTTGAAAAAAGCGGATACTCTCAACGCCGATGAAATCATCTTGATTACGGATGGAGAAGATAACGTTTCCTACACACCACACACACCACTTTATACGATCTTTTGTTCAGAGCAGTGCAAAAATCAGCGTTTGAGCGAAATTTCAACGAAATTTGAATTATATCGATAAAAAAACGAATGCGCATAATCAATTTATTTTTTCTTCTTTTCCAAGATCATCGAAACCAAATTTCGATAGATGAGAAACACCGATAGCCAATGGAAAATAATAACGCCGATATAACCAAAAGAAAACAGAAAATATCCGCAGATGAGGCCTAACAACGCGGAGACTAACAAAAAAACTGTGGTAATTTTTTTATCGCGAAATGTTGGCCAAGTATGGAGATGATATAAGGAAAATACGATTGCATTGAGAATGACTGCTGACTCTTGAGACAAATGGGCAAGTTCGAGCAATGAAACCAATATAAATCCTCGAAAAATCAGTTCTTCAAAGATCATCGTGGAAGTAAATACTACATAAACAATGTATGTATCGTTTTCGATTAGGGATTTAACCATAATATGATTTTCGAACTTTATCATAGATTTTCCGAGGTAATTGGGAATCATCATGCGGCCCAATAATGACACAATCGCGATTAGGCATAGAAACAATAAGATCCGAAAGAAATTGATATTTACAAAGGGCTGAACCCAATATTCTCGATACGGGGAGAGTGTTAGAGAAAATGTGAGTGTTAGCGCGGCCAGAATGGGTGCCGTGAATTTTTTAATTGTTTTCATGTGTTTTTTTCACCTCGAAAATTTCTTCTTCGAGAATGCGATTGGCATCTTGAGCAGATAAACCGAATTCTACGATATCACCATTGTCTACGCTTATTCCGGCAGTGATCAAATCACAAATGGAGCATTCGATGCAAATCTCGGGGTGTTGAACAAGTTCTTCTATGCGTTGCTCAAAATTTCGCCCTTTCATCAATCCCTTAAGAGATCCTCGGTCATCCGTATAATACAGATATTGCTCTCCTTCATTGAGCAGCAAATAATATTGTTTTCCCGAGATACGCCATTTTTTTATGATGATCTTCATGTCAATTACTCCTGTTGGGGGTTTGGCCGGTGGTGCGGGCCGGTGGTGCGGGCCGGTGGTGCGGGCCGATGGTGCGGGCCGATGGTACGGGCCGATGGTCGCTAAAATCAAATACATTTAACTTTTTTTAAATGATATGAGAAATTTATTGGGTTCCAGCATTTGTTTTTCGAAGATATATTCTTTATTTTTTCCCAGCGGTGATATGGTATCGGATTGTTCTCGAGTGGAATAAAATTGTATTGATTGACCGCTTTTCAAGTTTTTTAACAAAATTTTCAACTTAATCATCAAATTCGTACAAGTTAGACTTGAGAAATCTTGGACATCTGGTGTCGGAACTTCGTTCATTTTGTGATCACTAACTCCGTGGGTGGTAAATGTATTCGTAGCATTTGCGAATCGCTTACTCAAATGTTATTATTTAAAAAATCAGAACATTTCTAAATT
The DNA here is from genome assembly GCA_964623665.1 of uncultured archaeon. Classification (GTDB taxonomy): domain Archaea; phylum Asgardarchaeota; class Lokiarchaeia; order Sigyniarchaeales; family Promethearchaeaceae; genus CAZUTM01. Next base: position 5,803 of record CAZUTM010000027.1, on the reverse strand, counting down.
TTATTGCAGGATTTTGAATTTTCAACATCTCTCCAAGATCGTGAACATCAAGTGGCCGAATGAAATTATATTGAATTTCTAGCGATTCGGAGAGAGAACGCTCACGGAGAGATGGATAATAATAATAAAATGTTAAATTTTCGGTGTCGTCAAGCGCCTCAACAACGCTGAGAATATCGAACCCGTGTAATGAAAAGTCTCTCGAAGAATCTTGTTTTATAAGTGCATAGGTGGAATCTTCGATGAAAATGATTTGAGTGTTTATACCTTGATTTGCACACGCAAGTCCAAACGATAGGCCTCCGAACATATATTCCGAATTATATGGGGAATGTGAAAGAAGGATGGTGATTTCTGCAATCGGCGGCGAATCGTTAATTTGTTCAGCAGTTGATAAACCTTGACTTTCCGAATCTTGCTTGCGTTGATTTATATTTTCCGGAGTATAATTAGGGTTCAATATAAGCAGAGAGTCGGCCATCAAGCAAGGGACACCTTGTTTTAATCTATAGATAATTTCCCGCAAATTCACAATGGATGCGCCTTCAATGATCTTGGTATTCATATATCCACGTGCAGTCGCACATCTGGAGCAGAATAAGGTTTTGCACGCTTTATTTTTTTGTTGAGCATCGGCCTTTAATTTTAAAAATGTATCTTTAACATTGATGAATTCGGAGGGCGCTTGCCCGGGCTGGAGGAGGTGAAGGGCATCGAGATATCCATAAAATTCTGGATCAAGACCATTTTCCATCGCATGATTCAGTAAAGTAAGACCGGCCAGCGCATCATTGGTCATGTACGGAGCATGCAAACACAGATACCCGAGTTTGTCGTTTTGGATGGTGTTTTTCAGTCGAAGGAACAAATCTCGATAAAATTCGGTGGGTTCAAGGCCGGATCCATATTGCAAAGATATGCCTCGTTTTCGTGTATCTTCTATATTATACGAAATTTCTGTTTTTATCTCCATATTAAGAGAGTTTTGAATCATGGGAATGGAGTACACCGAATCGTTCGTTAAAAAGGCTGAACGGTCAAATCCATGAATGACAGAAGAAATCCATTTAATACGCTCTTTATTCAGAATATTTGAAAATAAAAAAAAAGCGATTTGAATGTTTTTCATGGCAATCACTTAAAAGAAATGAGCAACGCATTTATTTTTTTGTAATTGTGAGTCGCCATAGTCCCGGTTCGAGTTTTTCGGTGGTTAACGCATTTCCTTCTTGTTTCATTGCAAAGGGAATGGTTTCATTGGCTGCGGGGGGATGATCACATAATACTTTCAAGACATCCCCAGATTTGAGTTTCGCAAGCTCTTTTTTGACAAAGAGCAAACAGTAAGGACAAACCTTGCCCGTGATGTCTAATTCTTTTTCCATATTCGTTTCCTCCTCGTTAATTTATGTGAAGATCCCAACTACCCAAGCAGAAATCCATAGATGGAATATAACTGCTCCGATACACATTCCTAATACGAAGAACATCGATTTAATATTTCCTTCAGCACCCATAATGGTTTGTCTGAGAGGACAGCCGCCTAAATAGACACCCATTAAACCAAGACCTAACCCTCCGATGATAGCCAAAATTATATACACGGTTGGAGTTAACCCTGCGGGTGCTCCCGGAATAGGCGTTAAAGGATCGGGGTTATTTGCAAACCACGGAAATTTAGGAATTCCGGTAGGGATGATCAACGAAAAGATCCAATAACTTACAACTGCGGACACAATAAGTGCGAGATACCCTAAGAATAACCGAGTTTGTTTGAACATCATCAAATCCCGCATTCCTCCAACAGAACAAAATCCGCTGCGTTGAGCTAAATACCCGATAATGAGTCCCAAGATGAGAGTAATAATCGGGAACGCAACAATAGCAACTTCTCGAGCCAATAACATGTTTATGCCATCTCCTTTTTCATTTTCATTTGAACAATGAGGATTCCTATGAATACGCCCACCGCCATAGCCAAAATTCCGATTAATGCAATTAAATCACCATAACCGAGTCTTAATGCCAACCGGTAGGGACAAGCTCCGACCAAAAGTGCAAAAATCATTACAATTATTCCACCAATGGTGTAGATTACATATTCAAGCGGTTTCGCTTTTTTGATCTTAAATTCTTTATTGATTTTTGAAGACACAACAGCACCGATAACAACTCCGACCATCGCCAATGAAGCCGTGATTGAAGCGGCAGATATTGGTGCCACGGTCAAAGTGGTTCCGAAGATGCTGTTGACAACATCATTCACGAGGTCCCGGGTGTGACATGCGACACAGAACCCATATGCGGGTGGACCCCCCGCACTGAATACAAGTGCTTGTGTCAATGCAGACAAAAATCCGATAAGAACGCCAAGCGTGATCGGGTTTTTTGCAAGTTTTGTATAGGCTTTTTCTTCCGCCATGATTCAAAAAATAAATTATTATTTATAAAAAAACATGATAATATGAATTAATAAAAGTAATAATTGAATTATCACGGAATTTACTAATTTTGAATTAATAATGCAGCATAAAACAAGATCCGGGCCAAATGGCTAAGAATTATTTCAATACTCAAATCACATTTTCATTATATGGAATTTCGTAAGAAATTACACTTGCTGTTTATAAATAAAGTGCGTAATTTAATATGAAAAAGCAAATAATCGAAATGAAATATAGCTCGATCGAAAATGATTATTTTCAAGATCGAAAATGACGCTATTCAAGATCGAAAATGAGTATAAATTAAATAAAATCGTTGTTTCGATCGCACCGATTTCGAAAAATGATAAATCTTTTAACCTTTTTCGATCTTCTTTCCATGAGGAAAGTTATGACGATTGAACACACAAATCCGCAAGCGCTTGACGAGTTGGACAAAAAGATCATTCAGATGCTTCAAGAAGACGGGAGGATTTCATTCAAGGATATTGGCGACAAACTCGGAAAAACCGAAGCAACGATCCGGAGAAGAGTCAAACGATTAATTGATGATAAACTCATCTCCAAATTCACGGTAATCGTTCCGAACAATAACATGAAGGTATTTATCAAAATCGCACCCGACCTAAAACAGATAAAAGAGATTACCACCGAACTCCTTAAAATTGATGAAATTACAGATATTTGGCGATTATCCGGTGAATGCGGTCTTTTAATTCGGTTGGAAATACCCGAAATCGAACAGCTCGACCCGCTCGTCGAGGAAAAACTCTCCACCATCCAAGGGTTAAATATCCGGGAAGTTTGTATTGTTACAAAGGAAATTAAAACAAAAGTGGAGTAATAGCGGGGGTATAAACAATTTCCGAAATTTTAAAACTTTGGATCATCCAGCGGGATTCCGGTGTATGCGTTTTTGAGCAGTCGTTCTCCGAATCTGCAATGAATCTCGATTCCGATCTGATTGGAGGCTTCATTTCGGCCATCATGAATTTTTCTGAAGAGGTGGTGCACTCAAATATCGAATTCGTGAAGCTTAGAGATTGTCTTCTTTTCTATGATTTCTCAAAAGAGTTTATTTTTGTATATCTTTGCAGTCAAGATGCTCAAGTGAAAAATATAAAAAAGATATCCGAGCGCGTGGTATCTGCATTTGCGGATCGTTTTGAATTGAATTCAGAACATGGATTTACAGGCGACGTTACAAAATATGGGGCTTTTGCGGGGGAAGTAGAAACATTGCTTGATACAAAGAGTTATTACCACAAATTTTTGAAGGAGTTTAACCAGCAAATCAAAGAATCTTATCAAGCAAAATTTTTTGAAATTCAAAAATTATTAACAACGCCCATTTTGGGAGGAAAAGATATAAAAAAGAATTATCAAGAGATTTCGAACAAATTTTATGAAAAAATCTCGGAAACGGTCACAAAATTTGAAGATAAGCTGCTCGATGTAGGAGAAAAACTGATAAATGTGAAAAAGAAGATTTTCAAAGAGGATATCGAAAAGCAAGCGATAGAAGACAAGAAAGAAGGAAATTAAGCGATTTCAAATAAGTCGGAGTAAATGCGAGCAATTAAATAAATAATGGCCCATAAAAAAGTCATAAAACAAGCATTTGCATTTAAAAGAAGGCAAATCAATGGATTTTAAGAAAGAGAACATGGATATGAGCAAATTTTTAATATTTTTTAATGCAAACCTTTTTTTTTCTTACGGATTTTTCTGATTTATGAGTTTTTCTCGAATCATTCAAGAAATCGAAAAAGAACCGGAAAAAATGTCGGGAAGATTTGAAATGGATTTCGTGTTCTTTTCATTTTTGCTCTTTCTCATGCGAACGATAATTGTAGCGGTTAACAATTTCGAAGAAAACTATGGCGCAAACCCGCTTTCGGATAACAACGCTTTTTCTTCAATTCTATTTGATTCCGTGGGCATTGCTTTGGCAATGATGTTAACGCTTTTGCTGGCTACCAACAAAGGATTTGAAGCTGCAAAACATTTGATTCAAAACGATAAAGGCACGATTGTCTCGATTTTGATTCCCTTGATTTCGTATATATATTTAAATATCGGGATTCTATTGAATTTTCCCCAATTTACACAATATTTAGAATTGATTTCCCGCTTGCCTTTTGGTTTTATTCCCTATTGGGCGAATGGATTGATAATTTCTGTCTTTTTGTTCTTTGCGCTTAAAAGCACAATTTCATTTGCATTGCTTAGAGAAGAAAGAATGGGTTTGTTCAAGCTATTGGTAAAAAAGCAAAATACGATTTCCGAATTCAAGATCTCCTTTATTATTTTATTGGTATTAAGCCCGATTATGCTTTTAATTCTTGGCCTCGGCTGGCTTTCATTGCTTGCACCGGTTGGAATAATCTTCTTGTTTTCACTTGCAAAAGCCCCGCTTGTAAATCGAAACTCGGAAGGCCTTTCATTTGGAGATTTTCTCACCGCCGCTTTACCCGCGGGTATTCTTATCGCGCTTCAATCCACTTTTCCCTTAATATGGACCCTTACGGTTCCTGTTGCTGGGGCTTTGCTTATGGTAACCACCAATTTGGGCCGAGAACACATCCATTATTCCTTTGTTCCGAAAACCGGCGAAGAGGTAATAAAAATCTTTTATATGATGCTAATTGCCGTAGTCATTTTCATTCCGATGGCGTTGGCGGTTGGCTTTATCGAAGCAACTACCTTTTTAGAATCGGATGTACGGGTCTCAACGCTCATTGGATATATCGGAACATGGGTCTATATTGTCGGAATTTCCGAAGAATTTATCTTCCGATGCGGGTTATTGATTTTAATCAAGGATGGGTTGATTTATTGGAATCAAAAGAAGAACTTTACGGGGATCATGGGTAAAATCAGTTCCACACCGTATTTCTCGGCGATGATTATTGCCGCCCTTGTGTTTGGAGTTTCTCATATTACTAAAGGTGTTGATTATGCATTTTTAGCATTTTTGGCCGGAATCCTCTACGGATATCCATTTGTGAAATATAAAAATCTGTTCGGCCCGATCATGCTTCATGCTTTCGTAGACGTTATTGCAGTGGCATATTTCGCGGCTCCGTTATAGATCGTATCGTAATGCACCATAATTGCCTTACTACCATTATATTTAAATTTTTTTCATGCTTTCCATTTTCATGAGCGGATTCATAGAGATCTTCATTAGTACAAAAACGGGTGTCACGGTGTTTCATTATAATTACAAGGGTACCAGCGGAAAAGATTCGGAATTGGTGTCGGGATTTTTGAGTGCAATCAATTCCTTTGCTGAAGAGCTTGGGTGGCCAAGCGGAGTCGGTCTCATTCGCGCAAAAGGGTTGGAATGCAGGATC
>CAZUTM010000026.1:27922-38809 GCA_964623665.1 uncultured archaeon | reverse complement strand
TCTTGACCCCAAGTCACCAATTGCGTACCGATGAATTGACTAAATTCCGCTCTAAAGTTTGCCGTATTCAGCAAAGTCAGCATAATCGTCATCTCATTGGTTAAGGTAAAATTAAAGTAATTCGTGGGCACAGCCGATTCATTTGCCGGTTGATCCGGATTGGTATAATTAACGATAAATGGAATGGGATCAAGCGTACCGAATCGCAATGAAATGTTATACATTTGTCCCGGAGTGTACCAGAATGGGATTTTATTGATCGTGCCGTATGCATAACCGCGTAGCCCAAACACTTCACCACTCGAGGTGGTTAAGTTCACTATGGATTGGCTGTTACCAACTTCACCAGCCCAAATCTTTACAATTGCACCCACAATTCCTTCACCATCAAAAACATGGATATTTACTTGCGCAAGATTCGCTTCTGATTGAAGGTATGTTGTTTGACTAATAGAAATATTGATGTTTCCATCACAGACCGTTGAGTTGGTTCCTTGAATGATTACCCGTAAACCATATGCATCAATTCCGTCCTCAAAGAAATTATATCGCAGAGTGTCGAAATTCGGACCCGCTCCCGGATACGACTTACTGATATTCGAAATACGTTGTTGGACTCCGTTTTTATCTACATAATATACATCAATGCTTCCCAAATCTTGCATATTGGTCATTAATATCGTGACATTTATCAATCGTGTTTGAGATCTAAAGGTGGCGTTGGATCCTAACGAATATGTGATATTATCTACTCTATAATTCGGGCCAGCGGGCAAATCATTCTTTTCGGAGACCGTCATATTAACCCTTTTGGTTAAATCTATTCTGTTAATCGACCCAGAATCAACCACTTTATGGGCTTGGTAGTAATCGTAATTCATAAAAACAACATCATAATAATACGTGGGTTTAACAGGCCCTCTATATATGGCACTGCCGGTTATCGATGCCAATGTAATATTATCCCAGAGAATCGTTTTTCCGGCATCTTCATATAAAAGAATATACCCATAATCCATTGGATTGCCGTCAATATCCTTCACCAAGATATCCACAGTCCACATATCAATTTGGATTTCCGCTTTGTTGATGTAGTTGGAGAAATTGTACATATTCCATTGGAGTGTGTTAAAATTCAATGCGGTGCTATTATATGCAGTATATGTCCTTACATTTGTCGAATAGTTTATTGTTATGTTATACACGCCAACATCCATTTCTTCAAAGCGTGCAATACCATTTGCCCCCGTTAGCTTGGTTTCTACAACTACCGGATTCTCGATGATCGAAGCATTCACAAGAGATACCGCAGCATTGGGTACGATCCGACCATCTGCATCTAACACTTTGATATCGATATAGGCCGAGAAGACCTCTTCAGAACCTAAACTCGAATTATACAAAGATACGTTCATAATCGCTCTGATATCCTCTTGTCTGAGCGGATATTCGAAAATTCTCATATCGTCATGTTGTCCGTTCCATAAATATCCACTTTGTGGAGGTGCCCAGCCGGACAATTGAAATATTTTATTAATAGCTAATGGATTTCTGTATAATGCTGTGCCGACAAGCGTTGCGTTGTACCATAATCTTGCAACTTGGGTTCCGTTTCCATAATCGATATTCTCCCATACCACATGGTACCATCTACCATCAGTTGGCCACACCACCTGAGCACTTGTGATCGGATCTCTGAAGGGATTACCGTTTCCATCTCCGATATTATTATATGGGTTCGGTCCGGAATAGTAGAGATCCAAGGAAACTCCACCATCTCGCGAGAAACTAAAAGGCATTTGCCCAGACGCTCCACCACGAATCCAGCCCGCAATCGCGACCGTTGTACCGATATTGAACCCATTCATTCTTACATAACCACTTGGTGTATTCGTTCCATTTCGATACACCGCATCAACAAAAGTCACCGATGTAGGTGTTCCCACTAAAGCGCCTAGTGAATCGTTGTAATCACCATCTAACGTCCACCAATGATTCCCGAATCGTTTGTTTCGGTTGTAATACTCGGGATCGTGTTCCACCGTATTATTCCCATAATACATATACAACCTCTCTGATGAATTATCGTTTGTGTACAGATTACACTCGAAATACACGATTGCTAAAGTGACATTCGGATAATCCTTTTTAACCACATAAGGTCTTATCTGATCATTTTCAACAATTCGAATATCTTTCAAACTCTCATTCATTTGACCGGCATTGACAAATGTAGTGTAATTGAAAACCAAACTTCCAATTACATTGGTAACATTTCTGCCGAACGGGTTGATTAAATTAATCCCCCTTCGGTATTGAAACGAACCGTTCCACCATGTGATCGATCCACTCGTTGAGATTATGGATTCTTGTCTATCCGTTGTAGATTGAAGCATTTCAACGCGAGGTTCCGTATTCGGTATGTAAATGAACCCGAGTATGAAGATCAGAACTAAGATTTTCTGAAAATGAGCAATAGCCTCATTATTTCGTTTAAATTGATTAGTCCTCATACAAACACCTTTCGGTAAAACGCTCCTTAATAATCTCCGCAATGAAAAAATTCGTTTCCGAAAAGAGAAAAAACAGAAAAAAAAACAAAATTGTATCGAGAAAACTTTTATTTGCTAAAAGCGGTGTATATTATATGTTTAAAGATACCAAGAAAAAATCGAAGCTTCAAGAGCAATTCGATAAAGAGGCGGCAAAGGAATTAGAAAAGGCCGAGCGTGCGCGAAAGGAAGCAAAAATGATCAAAAATACAGAGTATGTAAAGAATCAACTTGAAATAATTAAAGAAGAGCAGCGAATTAAAGAAGCAAAAATGCGCAAAGTGTTAGAAAAGGAGAAAGAATCACTCAAAGATGAAAATAAGGATACCTTTGAATGCGCGGGTTGTCATCGAAGGATCAGCGTGAGCACATTGGCCTGTCCCCACTGCGGTCAACTCCATTGTCAACATTGCGGTGCGCCTTTACCGATGGGAGACAATTTCGATGGGAAATGTCCTCGGTGCGAAGGTTACCAAAACTTTGAAACCGCTGAATTGGTAGTAACCAAAGTCGAAGATATTCCCCCCGAAGAACGATTCTGGGAAGAGCTGCCGCCATGCCCAAAATGCGGTGCTGCAGTCCAATCAGATTGGGATGAATGTCCTTTCTGTAACACTAAACTTGGAAAAGGGAAGAAATCAAGAGCGGTCAATATGGAAGCCCAAGGTGCAGAAGGTGCATCGCTCGAATCCGCTGCTGATAAAGTCGAAGGAAAACTCGAGTCTGCAAAAGAAGCACAAAAGAAACTGCGCAAAGAAAAGAAAAAGGAAGCAGAGGGCGTTTAAATTTAATAAAGCCAAACCTTTTTTTTATTAAAAGCCAACTTATAAGTATGCAATTACCGCAAATAACAGCAACAGATCCCTTCTTAAATTTAGCGGATGCTTCATCGATGGCGCTATTCTTTGTTTCAACTTCTTTCTCTTTACTCTTATTCGTATTCTTTTTAATACGTGCCATCAAAACAAAGCGATTATATTGGCTCTATTTTGCAATTCTTATGGTATCAATCAGTATCGGCCGAATGTTTTACATCGTGTATGATTTTCTTATGCCGATTTATTGGGACGTAGTTGCTGTTGACCAGCTCTTCCCTCTGAAGGTTTACAAGGCAGCTACCACTTTTCAATTTATTGCTTCATCTTGTTTAGTGGGGATCTTAACTATTTTATTATTCCCGGATGAAAAAAATAAAATTCATAGAATCATGCGTATCGCATTGCCAATCATCCCGCTGATTTTGGTGATTGTGTTGAACGTGTTGCCGCCAGAATATCTTATCGATATGAATTATCGGTATTATACGATCTCCCAAAAATACGATAATTTACCGATTGTAAATGGACAACCAATAGAGATTATTCCGGAACCCACCGGCTATTTTAAAGGTTATCCGATGGGCTTATTCGTAATGATTTACGTGCTTATGCCCATTTTGAACTTCTTGGTTCCGCTTTTGTTCTTCTATCTTGGAAAAATCACATTTGGTGCGATCAAAAAATCATCGTATCTGAATGGATTGGGTTTTCTTATCTATTATACGGGAAGGACAATCCAACCTATTGTGAAAATGGTGAATGCGCCGGCAATGGTTGCAGGGTTATTCCCTCCGATCGTTATCCTTTTGGGCTTGGCTGTTCTAACGCTCGCCAACGCGGTTGAAACGATGGGGAAAAAATAAGCGATTAGATCTTTTTTTCAACCTTTTTCGTTTATGTTACATTCCGAATTGAAGGTATTATATTCGATTTTCTTGAAAATCTCTTCAGATCTTTCCGCCTTGCAAAGTTCGCAATTAGGTTCTTGCTTTAATTCGATGGTATCAAATCCACCTTGGAAAAGGTCGAAACTGAATATTTTGTTGAGGAAATTCGGCTTATATCCAAGTAAATATTTTATGCATTCATTTGCTTCAAGGATTCCGGCAAAATTAGGCACCGATGTAAGGACACCCACAGCGGAACAAGTTGCTTCATTTTGAAAATTTTCTGGGTCTCGAAAGATGCAGCGATAACACACCGTCTTTTTGGGAATCACCGAAATAATCTGCCCATAAAACTGGACAGCGCCAGCAATGGTGAAAGGAATACCATTCACAATACAAAAATCATTAATGAGAAATTTTACAGATAAATTATCCGTTCCATCAATCACATAATCGCATCCGCTCAACACATGGGAGATATTTTCTTTCGTCAAAAAATGATCAACGATTTCAACTTTCACATCTTGATTTATAATAGAAATTTTTTCTTTAGCACTTTTGACTTTGGATTTATTTAGATCTTCAGCCGTGTGCAAGACTTGCCTCGAAAGGTTTGAATGGTCGACCCTATCTCCATCAATCAATTTCAATTTGCCAACGCCAACCGATGCAAGCATCTGGGCGGCGATGCAGCCGAGCCCCCCGAGGCCAACGATTGCAACGCATGATTTCAATAATCGAAGGGTTCCTTTCGCTCCGACTTCTTTGAGCAATATTTGGCGCGAATAGCGCTGAATCTGTTTATCTGAAAGCATGTTATAATAGAAACCGAATAAAAAATAATAAATTTGAAGGCAAAAAATGCTTGAAAATAAAAATTCGGGTTATTCCGGTTATTTTAAGTAACGCGGGTTTTTGAGAAGTTCGAGTTCCTCCGGATTCACATTGAAACTGAACCCGATGTCATCTTCTTTGTCGTTGAAAATATCTTTGAGAAGGCCTTCAATTAATTTATCCACTTCGCCGATAAATTTAATCATGCAGCAAGCCAGAATCATCATTTGTGGGAATGTTTTATGATTCTGAAGGTCTTCGGCATGAATTTCCACCTCAAATCGTCCTCCGATATTAAAGGGTTTATGATCTATCGTAGCGACCTTTCCTTTTCGACCGATTTCGACCACCTTGAAATCATCACCAACGCCTACGGTACTAATCATTTTAAAAAACCGTGTGGGTTCTTTGTCAAGCGGGTAAAGCGGAAATACATAATGCTTGAATGTAATGGTTCTTTGCTCGAAAAATTGGGTCAGCGTATTAATTTGCGGAAGAAACATGTAAAACGATGGTAACGGCTTTTTTGCGGCTAGCGATAAATTCAAAGAATTGATCATCGATAATTCAAGGCCGCCTCTGAAAGTACCGCCCACTTTTCTATCTTTTTCTTTATCCGTTACCACATCATCAAAGCACCGCATAATGAGTCGGCTGCTTGCATCATTTTTCTCTTTTAGTTTCCATCTCTCAAGATCCATAACAATGTACTGTTTTCGGATATCATCATTTCCTTTTTCATCTTTGTTGAATTCCACATCGCCGACTATGCCGAAATTGGCACCGAATCTTCTATCTTGGGCCCGCATGTCTTTGATTTTAAGATCCCAAAGGATATTTTCCTTCTCTTTTCGGAAAAAATCGACATCCATGTACCGGATTTGATTTCTTCCTTGGGGTTTGGCCGTCGTTGATTTCTTCGCCATGATTGCCTTCAGCTTGGCGACCAAAAAATAAAAACATTTGTGTGGTGCTGAATTCACGATTTTTTGATCACAACGATGAACTCGGAGCCATGATGAATTTCATCCAGAATGTCTCCTAATTTTTGCATCTTAACGGAATTCGGCACATTGGTGAATGCGGGAGGGAAATCCAAAATCACCTTCAATATTTGGCCTTGTTCAAGACCCTCTAATGCCACTTTTGTATAAACAAATGTCATAGGGCATTCTTTCCCCCGCAAATCCAATTCTATTTCTTCTTGTTGGTTCGCATCTCGGGTATTTGGTTTCGGAAGTGTTTTGTGTTCCAAATCATCGAGAATATCGTGTTGAACTTCGATATTATTCGACTTTTTATATTTCCGGATCGCCAATCTCAAGCAATCGGCGCCCAAATTTGAGCAATGCATTTTTCGTTCCGGAAGGCCGCCTAGTGCGTTCGCAACATCATATTTTGTGAGCTTCTCCGCTTGATCGATATGTTTTCCTTTTGCCAAGACCGTGATCATCGATGAACATGCAATGGCGGCAGGACAACCAAAGGTTTGGAATCCGATATCTTGAATGAATCCTTTATCATCAATATTTGCATATATTTTCACCAAATCCCCGCATTCTGGATTCCCGATTTCTGCCTCTGCATTATAATGTTCGGGTTTTATACAATTTCTCGGATTCCTAAAATGATCCATGACCGTTTCGTTATACATTTTTTCTCTCCCTTTTTTTTGGTGTGAAATGAGGCTCTCGTGGAAGTTCGGGAACACATTTGAAACGGAATGACCAAATGAAAGAATAGAAGTGGTTGTAAAAAATGAGTGGTAAGCGATTATGCTTTCGGAAGATTGTTCTTATCTTGGCCGTAGATTTGCTCTAAATAAGAAAGACGTAATTCAAGATTCTCAATCAACCGAATAACGGGATCCGGAAGTTCACCATGGGCCAGCTCCTTAATCTCTTTCATGATTTCGCCCTCTTTATGAATAATTCGTCCGGGAACTCCAACCACCACCGAATTATCCGGAATATCTTTTGTAACCACACTGTTTGCTCCGATCTTAACATTATTCCCTATAACCACCGGACCGAGAATTTTCGCACCTGCACCCACCACGATGTTGTTCATCAAGGTCGGATGTCGTTTCTTTGCCTCTAAGCTCACTCCTCCAAGCGTAACTCCTTGGTACAACGTGACGTTATCGCCGATCTCAGCAGTCTCTCCGATAACTACACCGGCACCATGATCAATGAAGAAGTTTTTCCCTATTTTTGCCCCGGGATGAATATCAATACCGGTCAATTGCCGAGCAATAAACGATAAATATCGAGGAACAAACGGAAGACCCAAAATATGAAAGAAATGCGCAATCCGGTAAATTAAAACCGCTTGAATTCCTGGATAAGACGACAATACCTCGACAATCGACTTTGCAGCGGGATCGCGCGCAAACGCATTCCCAACATCCGAAGTAAAATTATTGATGATCCGCTCAATCTCGCTAATAATCACTTGAGGATCGCGCTCCTTGATTTTGATCTCGAGATCGCCAAGGCATTTTTCGCATGTAATCCGAGCGAGCGCTTCATCGCTCGCATCAAAATCTTGACCACAACCGATGCAAGATATCAGTTTCTTGCGAAGTTCCGAACTCATGTGAGCACCAAATTTCACATAGATTATATTTTTTTGCAATTTCTGCAGACATTTAAAGAAAGTGGCAATTTTTACCCACGCTTTCGGACTCATCAATGTCCTTTCCCCCCAAAACCCACTCGCTATAATAGGGTATCGCTTATATTCATAGTTGTGTTTGTAAAATTATGGTGATTTCAAACCAATCCGTACCCCAAACCGATACGCTAATTGATGCAGAATACGATTTCAAAATGGAAAACAGAAAAATTCGAGGAAAAAGCAAAAATGACAAGATGAAATTACATGATGCAAAAATCAATTTAAATCTTTTTTATCGTTTTTCTCAAGCACTTCAACGAAGGGCATTACGTCATCTTCCCAAACGTAAAAGTTTTCTCCCTTTTCGCTCATTTGCATATCTAATCGGATATTTTTTGGCGAAAAATACTACCAAGAAGTTAACGCGGATTTGGAATTTCTTTTATCCAAAAAAATATCAGAAATATTTTCAGAAATGGGCTGTCCGCTTATCCGCTGCATTAATCGAATTTTTCTTTGATGTCACGTTTATGATGCCAGGCCGAACGAATGAAACATTGAAGTATGATATGTCTTGGGAAGGTTTGGAAAACGTTCAGGAAGCTCTCAAACAAGGCAAGGGTTTGATCATCACCGGATTACATATCGGTCAATTTATCCAGCCGGGAAGAATCCTTCTCGCAACAAAATATGAATATAATGGAAAACAGCGACCTATATTTTTGGGAATTCTATCTTCAGCCGAAAATGAATTTCTGGTTCGGGAACAAGCCAAAACCTATCCAAATTTAGATGTTATTATTACGGATAATTTCCACCAGTTGAAGCAAGGGATTGAAAATCATTTGAAAAAGAATCATGTGGTCTATGTAGTTCAAGATTTTTGCAATCAGAATCAATTGCGGGTTCCTTTTATTCACGGAATGAAGAAATATGATTTTCTTATGCCTTGTCCTCAACTTTTAAGTCATTTTCATTTCAAAATGGGTGCGCCCGTGATATATTGCATCAATATTCCAAATGGAGACTTATCAAAAACCCATACAATATTTTCCAAACCAGTGGATCTCTACAGAAGCCCACAAACAGAGCCCGACGAAAAAATGCGAAAAGAATTAATTCGTTTCCAAAACAATCAAATGGAAGAATATGAAAGGTTTGGTCTTATTTCGACCGAAATCAATCGCGCTTTAAATCCCTATATTCTTCAATATCCGTTCTATTGGGAAGAAGTTTATCCGTTTTGGAAACGAAGCAGCTATATTATCGATCTCACCAACCAAAAATCCGTAGCGGACGCTTTACGAACGGTTTCGGAAAGAATGATTGCATTTCTGAGAAATTCATTTGAACCCGGAAGAAATACTAAAGATTTGGTTGCAACATTCGATCAATTAAAATCCTATGCATCTCAAATTAAAGATTATAAGATCAATAATCAGGAAGTATTGAAAGAACATGATTTCGGAAGAATGAACACAGACAAAATGCTTAAAGCGATTAAAAATTTGGTTAAATGTATCATAGATGGAATAGATCGCGAAGAAAAAACGGGGATCTTGAAGATGATCGGCTTTTAATTTTTTACAACAAGAAAAAAATCCGGCTCCCGAGCGGAATCGAACCGCTGCTTCGTGAAAAGCCACCGGATCTGAAGTCCGGGATCTGGGACCACCCAAATCATCGGGAGCCATCGAATCGGTCGGAATCCGGACTCTTTATCAAGATTGACTCTGCGGAATCATCAAATGAACCAACATCAAGGAACACTGAGGCGTACCTACCATCGGAATCCTATATCATGATCTAAGATCTTCAAAGAAATAAACTTTTCTTTGTTTGTGTCTTCTTTCAAAGCAAGCAATTCCATCTATGTTTCATTACTTCATGATTTATCGGATAGCCGTTTAAGCTTATTTTACCAACCCACCGTATTAACGGATTTTTTGGAAATAATTATAAAAAAAACTTGCAGAAGGTCAAAGAACCTAATGATCTAAAAATTTTAGCAAACTGGCCAAAAAATTATCTCTGCTTTATTTAGAACTTGGAACCTATCTTTATTTTTTCCATGATTCGCTTCACTTGTTCGTATAATTCATTATTGGTGTAAGGCTTTTCTAAGATTCCAAAAAATCCAAATTCTTTTGGGTTGGCAAGAATCGGGTCATTAGAGTATCCGGAGCTTACGATTGCGACGGTATCTGGATCGATTTTTAACAGTTCTTGCATACATTCTTTTCCACCCATTCCGCCCGGTACCGTTAAGTCCAAAATTACAAAATCAAATGGTTGCCCTTTCTCCTTAGCAATTCTATAGACCTCGATAGCTTCTGAGCCCGTACTGGTTATTTCCGCTTTCAATCCCATCTTTTCTAAAAGCCGGCGCAATCCGGTCGCAATAATCTCATCATCATCCATTATTAACACTTTTCCTGAATATTGTGACTTATGTTCGGTTTTTTGCTGGTGGATGATTTTTTGTTGTATGTCGGATTTCGGGAGATAGACTGAGACTTTAGTGCCTTGGTTCACTTCAGAATCAATTAAAATGTGTCCGCCATGCTTTTTTATGATTGAATAGGAAATTGCCAGCCCTAGTCCGTTGCCGTTTTTCTTTGTTGTAAAATAAGGGTCGAATATTTTTTTCATATGTTCAGCCGGAATGCCTTTACCGTTGTCTTTGATTTCAATTTTAATATATTCTCCCTTCTCAAGCAAAGAATTAAGTTTTTTATTGAAATCATCAATTTTCTCGATGTTCATGTCGATTAATATGATGCCGAATTCTTTTTCAATGGCTTGGATTGCATTTAGTAAGATATTATGTAATACTTGTGAAATTTGATTTGGGTCGATTTCAAGGGTGCAATCTATCATAGTTCCATACAAAAGTTTTATATTTTGACCGTGCATAACGAATTCTGCATTTTCCACAATTAATTCTTTGATGTTTGTTGGTTTTTTTATTGGATTGCCGCCTTTGGAGAATGTAATTAGTTGTTTGGTCAATGCCGCGGCCTTATTCAGTGCATTTTTGATCGTTTCTGCGTTCTTTTTGACTTCTTCCGGATTATCCGGTTCCATTTCAATAAAGGATAAAAATGATTGAGCGCCCATCAAATAATTATTGAAATCGTGAGCAATTCCGCTTGCTAAAAATCCCAATGATTCGAG
>CAZUTM010000026.1:4598-27912 GCA_964623665.1 uncultured archaeon | reverse complement strand
AGTTTTTGAGCCTTCCACAGTTCCTCTTCATTGCGCAACCGTTCGGTAATATCCATAGCGATGCCGCACACTCCGTAAATATTTTTCTTTTTACCCAGAGGAAATTTTACAGAAACAAATGTTCTTGTGCTTCCATCAATCGTTAAGGTTTCGAGAATCTTCAGCGTGAGCTTCGTAGTTAAAATCTCTTTATCGTTGGCATTGAAGATCTCGGCATCTTTAGAGTTAAAAAGATCAAAATCTGTTTTTCCGATGATTTGGTCTTGGGGAAGTTTAACCAATTCTTGAAATGCCCGATTGGCCATAATATACTTACCATCTAACCCTTTTATGAAGATTAAAAGCCCCGTATTATCCAAGATCTCTTGGAATTCGGTGTTTTGATTGACGATTTTTTCCATGGACTCTGCTAACTTTTCTTCGAGATCCTTTCTTTTTTCAATTTCATCTAAAAGGTCTGTCTCTTTTTCTTTAAGCACCGAGAAAATCGTATCCAATGGGTCATCTATGGCCAATCTGGAATATTGAATATAAATATAAAATAAAGAAATGATGTGAAGAGACCAAAATAAAACGATATTTAAAGAGCCTGTGATAATATAGTTAAGAAGCGTTTGGGTTTTGAAGATTAGGGTCAAAAAAAAGAATCCATATACATGTTTTGCTTTATTTGCCGGAAGATCTCTTTTTGTATATATCAAATACACGCAGATTGTTATTGCTGCTATAAAAAACATTTGGATAATGAAATATCGATCGAATCTAAATTCGTTTTCATATAAAAAACGCGAAAATATAGGATTGAAAAGGGTCAAATAGATAAGAATTAACGCAATCGTTGTGTTTATAATTAATACTTTTGTTATATCTGTTGGCCTTCGCTTTCCTAATAAGACAAACAATGAGTTTGATAAAATAAAGTATATGGATACAAGACTCAAAGAAATAATCCGGCCGGGTGATGAATTTCGTATTAATTCAAATCCAGGTAGAGAAAATAAAATAGAAATTTCAAACAAAGCAGAAAACAAGAAAGAAAGACCAAAATAGTAATAAAATCCATCTTGGAACCGTTCCGATAGCATATGAGCAAACGAAAAAATAAAAAATGAAAAGATTATCGTCGCTAAAAGCATCAAAGCAACACAAAGCTCAGTTGAATACAAATTTACGAGAATTCCGATAAAAATCATCACATAGAAAACTGAATTTTTCCGGAATTGTAGTCTATCCATTTTTCTCCAAGTAAATAAATAAAACACTGCTTCTATACTCAGCTTTTGTAATTATTTTGTACCGAACGCAAAAAATCAATTTACCTAGCTATTTTAGCGATGCTGTTTTTTTTTAATATATGGAAACGGTTTTTCTTGTGTTTATCATCGCTGTCGCGCTATTTTTTGGGAATTGGGTTTACCGTACGTATATGGATCGACAGCTTCGATTGAAAAAGCTCGATGAATTCGTAGCGCTTAAACAAAAAACCATTAAACCAACCCTAAATATCTCTTGCGGGAATACGGACTATGGTGACGTGAATGCGGATGTGTCTCCACACCAGAATATTCATGGATTTGTGTTGTATGAGCCCAATAAACCATTGCCATTTAAGAATAAAGAATTCGGAGTGGTATTTTCTTGTCACACAATAGAGCACACCGATGATCCGTATTTGTTCGAACGGGAGCTGAGAAGAGTCGGGGATCATGTTATCTTGTTGTATCCGCATTATATGGACATGTCGGCTTGGACGATGTTTCATAAATGGGTAAATGTTGAAGGCAAATGGGTGAAAAATCCGTTATTTATGCAATGGGTCGTGAATTGGGTAGATCGTAAGAATTGGTGGCGCGAGCCAAAAAATATGAAAGATCATGCGAGGAAGCTCGGATTGGTCAAACGAAAAGAATAATTTTTCGATTTTGCCCATTATTTTTAACTCTTTTATAAACTTCGGAATAATATTATCGGCATATTATCTTCATTCAAAGCCTGATAGCATGTAATATATGTAGGTGTTTGTTAAATGTACCAAGTGTATCTTTGCAAATGTAATTTTGAAGATAATAGTCAGAAGTTTTATGTGGGTATAACAAACGATTTTCAACGGAGGATGAAGGAGCATCAAAAAGAATTAGAATTCTGTCGAGATGGTTGGTTCCGGCAACAACAGATGTGCGGATTTGAGGCAATTGTGCTGACAGAATGTGCGGATCGCGGGACAGCCATGCGGCTAGAAAAAAAATTTAAAACTTTAGCCCGAGAGCATAAGGAACGAATATTTCAAAGCAATCCAAACTCTCGTGTGGAATTTCTCCGCTCTACTCGCATGAATAATTGAATTTTCATCAAAACTTCTTTAAAATTTTCGTAAAGAACTCTTTCTGGTTTTCCGGCCCTTTAGCTGCTAATCTTCTGAGAATGAGTTCCGGTGTGCTCTTTGCAATAAAGTTAAAATGCGGACTTCTGTCAACAATGAGTTCCAAATTCTCATCAAGACCCTTTGCTTCGATCCCATCCACCCGAATCACCGCTTTTTCTTTCTCATTCATGTTTGCCATCAGCAATTCAATAAGGTGGGTGACAAATATTGAATAATTATTTGGGTTTTCGAGTAATAATCCCAAGATTCCGCCGATGACCTTTGCTGCCGCATTTGGCTCTGTGATGGCCTCCAATTCGTCTGCGAAAACGATTTTTAGGTGCGGAGAGCCCGCCAATTCGACAAATTTCATTATGGTGGTTTCAAATGCACCCGCTGAGATTTGGCCGCTGGATTTCTTAAAGTAGTAGATTTCATCGAACGGATGAAATTGGAGTGTTCCCAAACTTGGAAAGCCCATTTGTGCCAAAATAATCGCTTGTGCGCATGTTTGAAGGCATATCGTTTTTCCTCCCGAGTTACTACCCGATAAAAGGTTCAATCGACTCGGTTGCTTCAATTCCTTGATGAGCATATCTCCGATTTGGTATGAGATGGGTATTACCGGAATTTTTTCGCGGAGTTCGTCCCGGCGTAATTGAAGGTGCTTTGCATCAAGAAATGCAAATCCCTTTTTATCGAGAAGCAGTGTAGGTATTTTTAATTCGTATTGAAGAGCAAATCTTCCGATTGCATAGAAAAATTCGAACTCCAAGAGAATTTGGGAAATTTTATTTAGGAAAACATAATTTTCAGCCAATTTCTGTGCGATATCCTTCATCAAGGTATAATTATAAGCATTCAGCCGCGCTTTGATTCGTTGTTCCAGTTCCATCGCGGCTTTATCATCGAAGGATATCGGAAATTCCACGATTTCGGTTCTTAACTTTGAAACCCATTCTTTTTGGCTCTTTTCAAGCGCAAGTTTCTCGGAGAGATCTTCAAACCCTTGCTCGAACGATTCATCGAAAATCGCGTCGATCTCGGGTGGAATGAACTCACGTATCATTTCCGGAGTGAGATCTGTCTTAAGCAATTCGAGAATCTTCGTGCCATGGATATTTATGGAATTTTCTTGTATCATGGCTTTTATATTTTCATTTATTTTGTTTTCTGCTTCGGAGACAATAGAATTATATTCCTTTGCGATAGTACGATATTTATCTAAAGTTTCATCATATCCTTGGATGATATCTCCTTTTTCATCCAATATTTCTGTATTTTTCTTTAAGATCTTGATTCTTTTCAAGTCAAATTGGTCCGTGAATTGTTGAATTAAAGGTTCGTCTCCAAATGATTTAAGGATGAGAACGATTTTTAAAATAGAATCGATTACAGAGGCGTTTAACGAAAAACTCATAATTACTTTTTCCGGAAACAATGCTTCGGAAGTTATATCCGATGCAGATAGGACGATCAGGTTGTCCAAATCGGGAAGTTGATTTGTATTCGAGCCGCAATAGAGAACGGTTCCGAACGTTTTCGAATATTTTTCAAATACCTCTTGAGGGTTCTTAATTTCACCCCAATTTATTTTCTCGAATGTAATAAAGGCACCGAGTTCTTCTTCTTGAATGAATTGAATTATTTTAGGCGAATCGGTAAGAAAAATCCTATTTTTTACCTTTGGAAGCGTTTCTTCTTTTCTTAGCGAACCGAGTTTCTTCATAATTTGCAGAAACTTGATTCCGAGTTTAGGCTCGTATTTTGCGGCAAAATCAATGGCGTTTTTAAAATATTTTTGTCTTTGAAGAATCATTTCGGCTTTTAAAGGCGGCAATGGAAAATAAAGATTGAGTTTGCTTTTTGAATAATCGGTCAAGCAAAATTCGGAAATGAGTTGTATAATTTGATTGTATATCTCCAGAATATCTTCATTTTTCAGAAGAGACTCCGGTTTAGCATTATGTTCAAGTTCGAAGATATTTAATGCCATTTTTATTGCACGCTTCGGCGTAATGCCCGGAACGCAACTCACAGCCAAATTTTTGATTGCTTCTATCGATTCATTTTCATTCGTGAAATATTCCAAGATTTTATCTTTAATTCGTTTTCCGATTCCCGGAATTTGATCCAGTTTTACACAGCCTGCCAACGCCATTTCCCCTCATTCGAGATTTCTCTATTAAAATTCCACGCTTGGTACCTCTAAGTTTGCAAGCTATTTTAAGTCGCTGAGGGTATCTAAGAACAAATTAATAGGCATTTTAAATTAATCGGAGGCATATATTTTCCGAATCTCCTTCTTTGAGAAAAAAATGCATGAAAAAAAAATTATTTATTTTTGAGTTTGGCTTCCAATTCAATGATTCTTTTCTTTAATTCTTCATTCTCTTTCGTGAGTTTTTGAATTTCATTCACAAGGGTTTGTGCGATGCTTTGCGAGAATTCGCTAGAAAACAGATTAGAGCCTTCCGAAAGGGTGGTTACTTCTACTCCGCGGATTTTCAAATTCGCATCGATATAAAGCGTGGTGACAAGCTCGTGGGTTTGTCCGTGAAGATAGACAAAAGCAAATGGAAAGTCTTTGTGTTCTTTCAAGAGATCCTTTGATAAGGTGATTTCATGATTCGTATTACACACTTTACAAAAATAGCGAGCGGTTACGTGTTCGGTCAAAATTATCAATACTATCTACGCTTTCTACCTTTTTATGTTTTTGCCCGCTTCTGGAACCCGCGAAAGCGGAAAGAAAAAAAATCGGGTAAAAAAATTGATGCGAATGCCAAGTCGAATGTTACCGTTCTCCCAAGGGTTTCTGTCCATCTTTTAACAATTTATATACATAGGAGTCAATTAATGCGACAAAGGATGCGATAATTACGTTTTCATGGACCCCAATGGTTCCCCAGATTTTTCCGCTTTTATCTGTGCTTTTTACTAATACTCTTACCACCGAACCCGTTCCTTGTTTGTCTTTTTCTCCCGTAACAATTCTGACCTTGAAATCTACCAAGTTTATCTCCTTGAGGTCTTCATAATAATAAAGTAATGCTTTTCTCATTGCATTGTCGATTGCATTTACCGGGCCATTTCCTTCGGCAGCGGTGTGAAATGCACTTTCTTTTCCATCCTTGTTCATTAACACTTTGATATTTGCATCGGAGAAAATTTCTATTCCGGGATCTTCAAACACTTTTCTTACGTCTGTAATTACTCTGAAGTAGTCTACTTTGAAGTATTTCTTTCTGTAATGATTGGCTGCTTCGGTTTTACCTTCTTTAATTCCTCTGATGAGTATTTCAAGACTTCCTTCTGCTTCTTCGTAGCTATAACCCTTCATCTCTTTTCTTTTAATGGTTTCAAGGATTAACTCGATTGCTTCCTTGTCTTTTTCTTTGTCGAGACAAATTCCGAAATCTTTTGCTTTTGCGATGATGGCAGCTTTCCCTGCCATTTCCGATACCAAGATTGCCCGTTTATTTCCAACAAGTGTGGGAGAAATGTGTTCATATGCATTTGCGTTTTTTTCTACTGCGGAGATGTGAACCCCTCCTTTGTGGCTGAATGCATTTACTCCAACATAGGGGTCATTCTGGGGCATATCTTCATTGAGTATTTCGTTGAAGCGTCGGGCGACATCGGTTGCTTTTTTAAGATTTTGTTCTGTGATGTTCGTGTTTTTTTTCATTTTAAGAACCACATTTGCGATTGTGGTGATTAAATTTGTGTTTCCGCACCGTTCACCGATTCCTCGCAATGTGGCTTGAATCATACAATCTCTTTTGTGTTTTTCGCAGACTTGAATGAAAGATAGTGCGTTTGCATCTGCCATTCCGGAGTCATTGTGGCTGTGTAAAGAAACCGGTAAGTTAATCTTTCTTATTACTTCTTCAGTGATTCCGAAGATTTCTGAAGGAAGGGATGCTCCGTTCGTGTCGCATAATGAGAGATTGATTGCTCCACCTTTGGTTGCGGCTTTTAATACTTCTAATGCGTAATCCGGATTTGCCTTAAATCCATCGTAGAAGTGTTCAGCATCGAATATTACCTTTAAGCCGTTTTTAGTTAGATATTTGACCGAATCTTCAACAGATTGAATATTTTCTTCTAAGGTTTTTTTAATAATAGGAACATGAAAATCCCATGATTTTCCGAAAATACATGCATATTTTACTCCGCTTTGGATTATACTATTTAGATTGGGGTCCTCTTCGGCTCTGGCGACCATACTTGTTGATCCAAAAGCCGTGAACTTTTCAAATAATGTGGGGATTTGTGTTTTTGCGGTATGAAAGAATTCCATTGCGTTTGGATTGGAGAACGGCCATCCCGCTTCGATGTAGTCGACCCCCAAGTCTTGAAGAAGCATTTTTGCAATGGTCATTTTATCCATGAGTGAAAAATTGATACCAAATTTTTGTCCACCCTCACGTAAAGTGACATCATAGAATTCGATTCGCATTTGAAAATGAAAGGCTTTGGGGCTGTTTTAAATTTCGGAATTTTCTAAAACGGGTTTTTCTCGTTGAAATTCTTTGCCACCAATCAAATTTAAGGGAAATTATAAAAAAATAACACAGAGTTGGTGTTTATTTCGCATCCCACCCGCCGCGGGCCCGCTCCTCGTTGACATATTTATCTACAATTTTGTATAATTCAGCATAATCGGTTTTATCCACACGGTTCAATGGAATTTCGTCTAAGAACACCAGCAAAGAGGGCCGCATATATGCAGCAAGGGATTTACAATGCTCATGAATTTTTGCGGGATCTAAAGTTCGACCTTTCTTTAATTCGATAAATGCGACAACGCCTTCGGTGAACACTTCATGTTTGGCTCCGATTACTGCACATAAAGAGACTTCCGGTAGTTTTTCTATATGAGCTTCGATATCGGGCGGATATACTTGATACCCTTTCGGTTTGATCACGAATTTACTTCTCCCGGAGAGGTGAAGGCCTTTAGCGTCTTTGAAGCCCAAGTCACCTGTATAGCAGAAGCCATCCTTTGATATGGTTTTTCGTGTGGCTTCTTCATTTCCGAAATACCCTTTAAGCACTTGTGGTCCGCTATAGCACACTTCTCCGATTTCGCCATCGGGGAGTTCATCTCCGGCATATCCATCTTCTTTCATAGGTTTTCGAATAGAAAGAGGCGTGATAGGAAAATCTTTTCCCAAGCTTGAAAGAATATCATCAACCGTTCCATCCAGAGGCGTATAAGAAACGAATCCGCTCATTTCGGTGAGTCCGAGTCCGCTTCCGAAATATTTTGCCATTTTCGATAGTTTCTCCAAGAACTTTCGGGATACTCCTTGCCCACCATAGAGTGCAAACCGGAGTGAGGATAAATCATATTTATCATAATCCTTCAATCTCCATTCCATCACGTACAGACTTGGAATTTGGCCCAATGCTGTGACTTTATATTGTTCAATAGCTTTAAGCGATTTATCGGCCCGAAATCCGTGCAAAAATACCGCTGTACCCCCAGCGAATAGCGTTGTCATCAACTGCTCTGTTTGACAACCAACATGGGATGGGGGCAAATTGACCAACATCCTATCATTTTCATTAATCCCGAATCCTTTTGCCAAACATAAATTCTGTGCTGTGATGCCTTGATTGGTCAACATCGCGGGTTTGGGAAACCCTGTGGTTCCGGTGGTGTAAATAATTAAGATAGGGTCATCCGGTTGGACTAATTTTGCTGCTGCATTGATTTTTTCCATTGCTTTTTTCATTTCATTTTTATCTCGCTTAATATTTGTCCATGCTTCTCTTGCTTCTTTCATCCAATTGAGAGCACTGATTGTACCTTTATCGGCGTCTTCTTCCGGGCTGAATTGGATAAATTTTTTGATAAATGGACATTCCTTTCTGATTTGTCGGGCAATTTGTTTGAACTCATAGAATTTTTTGTTGCCCCATTTATCCTCCGAGTCGGTATCATCCGGATGCATGAATGTTGTCGCTTTCGGATTTAATAATTTCACAGAACGGACCGCTTCTTCGGTCTTCAACCTCACATCGAGCGGAGCCCATAATACTCCGATTTTAAAGCATGCATATTCGAAATAGATGTGTTCCAATAACAAAGGGAGCATGTTAGCAATAATGTCGCCTTTTTGGTAGCCTTCGGATAACATTTTATAGGCTATCATATTTATCGAATCATTAAATTGTTCCCAAGTCACCCATTTCCCATCATCCGCATCGATGAGCGCAATCGCATTTGGTTTTCTTTTTGCGTGGCCTTCGATGTGGTCGTTAATATAGTGCGAAATGGAGTTCCATTCTTCTACTGACATTTTTTGTTTCCTCCCTTAAAATGTGAACATCGTAGTATTTGCATATATCTCTTTCAGCAGCTGATACATTTCCCGTTCAACGTTGTCGCCACAAGTGGGCCCGAAACTGGCCATAGGTTCATATCCGCCTTGCGTGATGTATTCTTCTCTTGGAAATAGATATGCAATCCAATCATTCACGTTTTGTATAATAAATGTATTTTCTTTGCCCGCGGGGCTGACTTTCTCGAGATTGTCGCCAATCTTTTCAAATAATTCACCCGGAACGCCGAATATTAAAAATCTCTTTTTTTCTTTACCTTCTTTCCTCGAAAATTGAAAATCAACTAAAGAAAGAACTGAATAGCCCGTGATTTTCATCCCTCTTCGTTTAATCGCTAATCCCGGAAAATTGGGTTCCTCATCATGAATCATCGCGATGGGGAGCATAATATATTTCTTCACAAGATAGATAACCTTGTTATTAAGAAACGTATTCGATAGATAGACAAAATCCTTTAAAGGGATCCAAATGGTTCGCAAATATGCTTTAAATGTGAAACTATCATAATACGCTTCATTCGGGATCGATTTCGCAAGGGCCAATGCTTCTTCTCCTATAGTGTATCCGAGTTTCGTGCAGTGTTCGTAGGTTCCTTTTTGTGCATACACTTCCTTTTCTCGCGCTTTTGGATCTTTTTCATAGCGTTCGAAATCTGTAGTGCAAGTGGTAATAGGATTAAGATCTCCGGCTGGGCCGTTGAAGAATACCGCTGCAGTTTTACCTTCGGTTAATTCCTCGATTCTTGCAATTACTCTTCCGGGATAATCTGCCGATATTTTATCGTTGGACCATGCAAGACTCGTAGGATGGCATTGGAAATTTACCATTATTCCTATCATCGATTTATCCACAGGCCTTCTAAATACCAACACATTCAGATCGCCTTTGGAACGCCAAATCGGGTGTCTTCTGTTGATAATGATATCTTTATCAATAATGGATCGTTTCCATGCGACTTCAGCGGGTTCTAATTTCGGAATGAGTTGTTTTACCAATTTAACAATCTGCCTCGCCACGAAAACACAATACCCATCATTTCTGTTTTTACCAAACATTATCCCTTTAATGGTATCAACAATACCTCCGGGCCAATAGAATTCTCCGGTTAAATCCGGCGCACTGTGAGTGTGTGTTCCATGGATAAAAATTTGGCCATGTCCCAAAGCGAAATCAGCATTTTTTTTGATCTCATCTTTAATATATTGACCAAATACAAGAGGAATTTTAAGAACATCTAAACTCAAAAATAGAAATCGCTTCTTAATATTCCCCTCGGTTATATCTTCCATCAAGATCCCATGTGCACAGACATCATCTAACTTTCCGTTTGCAAAGTGAGGTCGGGTGTAGCCCGCCATCGCTATTTTGGACACGTCCGCGGGGGTGATGGAAATTCTTCCGATGGCAACTTTCATTTTCTACATAAAAATCGCTCGGAAAAGGTATAAATGTTGAGTTTCAATAGAAACCTTCAATAAAATGGAGAACTTTATAAATACAACTACGGAATATGAATAGGAATGGAAAATGAGCGAGAATCTCAATCTTTATTTAATCAGAACGCAATTGGAACAAGGAGGACTGGCCGAATTCAAAGATTTTTCTTGGAAAAATCCGTTAATCGTAGAACTTGAAGAAGTTATTC
The DNA here is from genome assembly GCA_964623665.1 of uncultured archaeon. Taxonomy (GTDB): domain Archaea; phylum Asgardarchaeota; class Lokiarchaeia; order Sigyniarchaeales; family Promethearchaeaceae; genus CAZUTM01. Next base: position 17,548 of record CAZUTM010000026.1, on the reverse strand, counting down.
ACTTACCTGAGAAAGATTCTCCCCTTATTATAAAATGTTCGGATATAAGCGGTATTTCAGCCCTTGTTTTTTTTTGGAACGATTTGGCTCTCCTTTTATCTGAACCCATTTTACTTGCTCGCCTTCCTTTTGAAATCTCAATTTGTTCGGGAAAAATGAAAATTCAAGAGGATGGAACCTTACGGATTGATGCGTATCTTGCTGTTTTTGAAAAGAATGTTCATGTAAATGCAAATGCGTTTTCACAAAACGACCTATGCGAAATGATTACATATCTTGATAATTATATTGACGAATATCAAACCTCGAATTTTAATATGTTGCTTGGTAATTTACTTCACGATTATTTGAGTATTATTTTTTCCGACAAAAGGATTTTTCTTTTAGGGAAACCCGGTTTGGAATTACGATTACTCATTCAAACGGCCTTTGAAAAATCGGTGTATAATAATTGGGAAGCTATTGCCGCTTTGGGATTTGATGAAAATGAAATAAAGAAACATTTAATGGATTTCCACATGGAAAGGGAATTTGAATTCGTTTGGAATGAATTACTAAGATTGCGGAAAACGAGTCCAAATTTTTCCATTGAGTGTGAGCGAATGATGTTTTCCAAGCATTTAGGTATCCAAGGACGGGCGGACCGATTGATTTTCAATATGAAAACGGGGACATGGACCGTGATCGAGACCAAAACTGGTTCCTCGAGCTTTTCTGGGATAAAGCATGCGGGAAGTCAAGCCAAAGCATATGCGTTGATTCTTGAAGAAAATTTTGATGAAAAAGTGGATAATATTATTATAGAATATCCCAAATATAATTTAAATGAAAGATATCATCTCTTAGACATTAATCAAACGATTTCGGCCGAAAATCTTCTTAAAATGAGAAATAACCTTTGGGCAACCATTGTGGGGTCGAGACCAGAATTGGGGCCTTACCAGCAATGCGCTGAAAAATGTTTTCATGTCGAAAAATGTCAATTGCAATGCTACAGACACAATCGAACTGCCTATTGTTCAAACTGTCTGAAGAAGTGCAAATTTCACGAGAAATTTGTTGCAAATCCTTTGCTTTTCGAGCTTCTTAACGGATATTATACGTGGTTTTTGAATCATCTTGATAATGAATTTATTTCAAATTTTAACAAGATAAATGATATTTTCAAACCCCCCGAATTCCGGGAAATGAAGGGAAATGCAATTATGTCTCTTCAGTTTCACAAAGCAATCATCGGCACTGAGATATTTACAAATATTCAAGATTTAAATAAATTATTTGAACCATCAACAAGAATTGCTCTTAATCATTGTCCTTTTTGCAAAACTAAAAGACTTGATGATTCAAAGGTGTGTAAGTGTGGATTTGAATTTCCTATCGTGAATGATACCGGAACGGTGCCTAAATCAATTCTTCTTGAATTTGTTAGAAAAGACAGTTTAAGAATTGAAGGATCAAGGCTACGAGAAGGCGATTATATCGTTTTGACCCAACAAGAGTTTGCTCCGATGACCGTTGATTCATTGTATGGAACTATTAAGTCCTTGAATGAACAAAGTGTTGTAATTTCTGTGAGTTCGAATTCTCAGCTCATTATTTCAAATTTACAACCAAATAAGGAATATTGTATTGATGAAGCGGTGTCAAACGCAGCGATTCGGGCTCAAAAAAAGCATTTGAACTTGCTCGTTCGGGATTCCATTGTGAAAACATCAAAAAATATTCCTCGATTGATGCAGTTTCTTCTATTTCAAGAAAAAACAACATTTCTATCGGAAAATTCGGCCTATTTTAACCCCGATGAATTAAAGGAATTCGATGAATCTCAACGGGAAGCGATTAAAAAAGGAATATTTCTCGATGGAATTCTTCTAATTCAAGGACCACCCGGCACTGGAAAATCAACGGTCATAGCGCAACTCGTTGGTCGGCTTTTAAAAAGAATTTCCAATGAATATAAATTTGAAGCGAAAATCAATGGAAATCAGAAAATCAATAAATTTAATTACGAATATATCCCCGCTAAAATTCCTATCTTGGTGACGGCTTATACCAATAAAGCGGTGGAAAATCTGGTCTTGAAAATCAAAGAAATTTACCCCGATATTCGATTGGTATGGTATGGAAAGAACCAAGCGGTGGCATCAAACATCATCGGGAAAATTAACCTTGAGGCCGCTGCTACAAATAATTATACTTTTCCTGATGGTAGTACCGCTGAAGTAATACGACCCAACACTGTAAAGACCATATTGGAACGAATACAGATTGTTTGCGCTACGAGTACAATGGCCGGGTCCGCCCTATTACAAAAATATACCTTCCATACGGCGATAATCGATGAGGCGGGACAAATCACCGAGCCAAGCGCAATTATCCCTCTTGTAAAGGCAGATAACTATATTCTCGTTGGTGATCATATGCAATTACCGCCGATCTCTGCAGAAGAAATTCGAATAAAAGAAGATGTTAGTGAAGATGCGCTGAATATGATAAGATTATCTAAAAATGACACCTTATCGACTTCTATTTTTGAAAGATTAAGCAGGGGTTTGATGGGCACCGATGCTTTTGTTACTCTTCAATATCAATATAGAATGAATCATGTTATTTGCAATTTCTCTTCACAGATGTTTTATAACGGAATTGTGAAATCCGGAGTGATTAATAATCGCTCGGTGGGAGATCAGACATTAGAAGAATTATTTAAGAAATTTAAAATAGAAACTATTGATTATAATAATAAATCTTCAAGCGGATACTTCTTCAACCCAAAAGTTCCCTTGATGTTCATAAACACAGAAGATTTGAATGTGTATGATTCGACGGTTCAATCATCCGGCCAAAGTATTAATCCAAATTCGTCATTACAAATGGAATCTATTTTCAACACTGGTGAAGCTAAAATAATTGTATCGATTTTGCGATATTTCTTCAGCAAGGTGTGTGAGATCCCCAGAACCAAAGAAGAGTTAATCGCTATTATCTCGAGTATAGGTGTTATTTCAGGATTTCGGGCTCAAAATCAAGAAATAAAAAAATTATTGATTAATGATCTTACAAAATCCAATGCTGAAATTCTCAAGCGGTTGAATGGAACACAAGCGTTAATGGAAGCCTTAATAATTGATACGGTGGATAGATTTCAAGGTCAAGAGCGAGAAATTATATTATTTAGTTGTGTTGATTCAAATCCGAATGATTGTTTAAGCAAAAATAACACTGAACTTCGAAGAATGAATGTCTCAATAACCCGGGCTAAGAAAAAATTAATTTTTGTCGGAGATGCCCGAACCCTTTCAAACATCAAGCAAGACGACTCCGATGAAATTAAACAAGCAAAACGTATGTTTAAAAATTTGGTTCAATATGCAGAGCAAAATAATGGCTTGATCCGGTTGACTTGATAGCATTATTTTTATATTTACATTGAACATTATCAAATTGATAACAAACGTTAAAAATCTCGCATCTCTTGGAATATTAGAGAAAAAGGAAAAAAGTGGAATGAAATGACCTCGATTTTAATTTCGGAAAAAAATAAAGCTGCTTTAGCGATTGCTGAAGCCTTGGGTAAAATATCTCGTGTTAATTATGCAAAGGGATTAACGATATATCATGTACAAAGCTTGGATTTATATGTAATACCCCTTCGAGGTCATATTTCCGGCTATGAGAATACCGAAAAATTTTCCAGTTGGGCCAAATCGGATCCTCGGGACATTATTATTCACCCCGATTCCATAGAGAGAAAACCCGCTTCTTATTCGGGGCCTTTCATTAAAGCGCTAAAAGAATTTGGAAAGAAAGCCAGTTTGGTGATTATCGGCACGGATGCAGATGTCGAAGGTTGTAATATTGGAATCATGGATGCTCTGCCTTATGTTAAAGACGTGAATCCACAAATTCAAGTCAAGCAATTATGGCTGAATGATATGCAAAAGCGGTCAATTCAACAATCCTTTCAAAATTTAATTATACCGAAGTGGACTTGGGCTAAAGCGGGGGAGGCAAGAGCCGTAATCGATGCCATAGTTGGATTTTCCGCGACTCGTGAAGTTACATTAACATTATCTCCCATACTTAGAGCAATTCACACGAAAATGGCCAGCATCGGAAGAGTACAGACTTCTTTACTCTATCTGATTTATTTGCGGGAAAAAGAAATTCGCGAATTTAAGCCCGAGCCGTATTGGACCATTGATGCAAAAATTCAATTTTCAAATACCGAGATTACCGCATCTCATGAGAAATCTCCATTTCGGGATGAAAAAATGGCATTGGCAATATATAATAAAGTTAAACCTGCAAAAATTGCAAAACTCGTTAAGAATGAATCCGAAACAAAAAAAGTATATCCACCTACACCGCTTAATACAACCGATGCGCTTGTATTAATCACAAACAATTTACATGTTTCTGCAGATGTGGCGCTCAATACTCTTGAGACCCTTTATCTAAATAAATTAATTTCTTATCCGAGAACCGATTCCGATAAATATAAAGACACATTTAACCATATCGACATTCTTAACACGGGCACAACACATCAAGAATACGGCCACTATATCAATGCGGTTATGCAAAGAGGAAAAAGAGCCCCGAGAAATGGAAAAGTCGATGCGGATGACCATACCCCGATTACACCGACAGAATTCGTTCCTCTTAATAGTCCGAAATTAACAAATGATTTGGAAAGGAATACCTATGATCTTATCTGTCGACATTACCTTGCGGGCTTTGGAGAGAATGCAGAAGAACTTCATCAACAACTCTCCTTTATCATCGAACAAGAACTGTTCATCTCAAAAATAACCGCTTTGGTTCAGAAAGGATTCTTAGAAATCGCGCCATTTCTTTCCAAAACCTACGCAAACATTCTGAAAACCGACACGGACCAATTCCGGGTATTGGAGATTTTATATGCGAATAAATTCACGGAGCCGCCTCCTCGTTATAACGATACGGCGCTCATCAAGTTAATGGAACAGAATAATATCGGAACGAAGTCTACGAGGCCATCGGTGATAGAACTTTTAATCAGCCGAAATTATATTGAAAGGAAAAAACGGGCCATTTTTTTATTAGAATTAGGCTATCTTTTAATTGATAATCTCAAAGAAATTTGGCTTTCGTTTCTGGAACCGAAATTCACGGCCAACGTAGAATCAATATTGGAAAACGTGAAAAACGGGAAAAAAGATATGAACGATGCGATTGATGAGGTTCGAGTGTATTTTCTCGACCTATTCGATAAATATCGCGCTGTAAAACCCTCGTTCTTGGCTAAAATGAACGCGATCACCCAAACCGGAAATGTAAAGCGGGGAAGAAATAACGAAATCATCCAATCAAAAGATAAAAATGAACCTCAAAAAACCACCGCCAATTGTCCCTTCTGCGGCCAAGTGCCTATGAACTTCATCAAAACCAAAGATAATAAACGCTTTTTTGTTTGTTCGGATGAAAAATGCAAAAAATATCTTTCTGTACCAAAAGAAGGAAAAATCACCTTGCTAAAAGTAACATGCAAATTGTGCAATTTCAATGTGGTGAAAATCACAAAAAAATTTGGAAATAATAAATCGGATTATTATATTTGTCCGAATTGCTGGAAAGAAGGATTAGAAAAGAAAAATGACAAAGGGTTCTGCTCGAAATGCACCGAATACCAAATCAACAATGGAAAATGCGTAAAAAAAACTTGAAAAAGCGGGCAGAACTTTTTTGATCAATGAGCGATGCTGCTTTCTCCCTTGATCCCAACGCAATTCCTTGGGAAATGATAAAAAAGGCCGAAAAAATTGTTATCAAATTTGGAACCAGGGCATTAGTCAAAGAAAATAAAGATTTTGATGAGGAGTTATTCCAAAAGCTCGGAGAAGACATTAAAAAATTGATGGATATGCAAAAAAAAATTGTGATTGTGTCTTCCGGTGCAGTCAATGCGGGAGTTAAAAGATTGCAATTACAATCCCGACCAAAAGAGTTGTTGTATCAACAAATGCTCGCAGCAATCGGTAATCCCCTTTTAATGAATCAATATCAAAAATATCTACCGGCCCCGGTGGCACAAGTCCTTGTGACCCAAGAAGATTTATCCAACAGAACCGCATACGTTAATATTCGCAATACTCTTAAGCTTATGATGAAAGAAAATATCATTCCGATCATAAACGAAAATGATGTTGTCTCGATCAACGAATTGTATTCAGAAGAAGGCACAGAATATAATTTCTCGGATAATGATTTGCTCTCCGCTTTAATCGCATCCACAATAAAGGCCGATCTTTTAATAATCTTTTCCGATGTTGAAGGTCTCTATACCAAACATCCGAATTCAAAATTCAAAGAATTTGTGGCTTATGTTTCCGAGATTAATGAAGAGATTCGCAAAATGGCGAAATCGGGTTCTAATATGGGCCGAGGCGGAATGATATCCAAAATAATGGCAGCAGAAATCGCTAACGAGTCTGGGACAAATGTGCTAATCACCCACTCGAAAAAGACCCGATTGATCGATATCTTTGAATCTACGGTCGTTGGCACCTTCTTTAAAAGGAAAGCTGTCCCGATCAAGAATCGGCAATTTTGGCTCATCCATGCAGGGATTGTGCGCGGGATAATATCCGTAGATGAAGGCGCTAAAAATGCAATCATGGAAGGCAAAAGTCTTTTAATCCCCGGAATCCTTGAATTCAAAGGCGCATTTAACAAAGATGATATTGTGTCTATCGAGTTTGCCGGTAAACAAATCGCAAAGGGAAAGATCAATTTTTCAAACGACGAATTAACGCGCTTCAAAGAAATGAAAGAAGAGGAAAGAAAAGAGTATTTTAAAAAACACGGAATTAAAGAAATCATCTCCAATGAAAATATCGGCTTTTTGAGATATGACATTTAATAATTTCTTGTAATACCTCATTGGTGTTCATTTTCTAATTTGACCGGTTCCTAAGGTCACAAATTTTTTACTCATTAATTGTCCAATCGACATCGGGCCTCTCCAATGTAATTTTTGAGTGCTAATTCCAATTTCTGCGCCTAACCCGAATTGTCCGCCATCTGTAAAGCGTGTTGAAGCGTTCCAAAACACGGATGCAGAATCCACCGCGCTGATAAATCTTAAGGCTTTTGAGTAATTATTTGTAATAATTGCATCGGAATGATGGGAACCGAAATGATTAATGTGGGCAATTGCATCATCAATTGAGTCCACGATTTTAATACCTAATCTTTTATCCAAAAACTCTTCATACCATTGGGCCTCGGGCATCGGTTTTGCTTCGGGGATCATCTGTAATACCCGTTCATCGGCTAAAAATTCAACGCCCCATTTCAACAACCGCGATTTGGAGAGTTCTATAAATTCTTTCGCTATTTTAGAATGCAGAAGTACCTTTTTGGTCGCATTACAAACACTCGGTCGTTGAGTTTTTGCATTATATACGATTTCTTCAGCCATTTTAAGATCCGCTTCATCATCAACATAAGTATGACAATTTCCCGCACCTGTTTCAATAATAGGCACCTTAGCGATGCTATAAATATGATCAATAAAGGATTGACTCCCTCGCGGAATCAAGACATCAATAAATTGTCTCAGTGTAACCAATTCGTTCACCAGCGCTCGGTCGGTATTTTCAATGATATGGATACCATCTTCCGGGAATCCTTCTTTAACAACCGCCTCTTTAATTATTTTAACAAGAATAAGGTTAGAATTAATCGCCTCCTTTCCGCCTCGGAGAAGAATCGTATTCCCCGATTTTATGCATAACGCTGCTGCATCAACGGTTACATTAGGCCTCGATTCATATATAATCGCAATTGCGCCTAAAGGTGCCCACATTTGACCAACCAATAAACCATTGTCAAGTCTCTTGACATTTTCCATGTTACCCAAGATATCGGGCATCATCGCAATTTCTTTCAACCCTTTAATCATTTCATCGATTCTCGCATCGTTCAATAAGAGGCGATCGATCATCGCATCCGATAACCCGGATTCTTTTGCAAATTGAATATCTTTCTGATTTGCATCGAATATTGTGTTTCTATTACCATCGAGCGCAGAACATATCGATTGTAAAATTTTTGTTCGTTGATTAGCATTTAGAAGAACCGCTTTATATGACGCTTCCTTCACTTTTCTTGCTTTGATGAACACCTCGCTTTCATTTCCCATATCCCTTTAAAGATTTGAAAAAGTTTAAATCTTACCAGCAATTTCGTTAATTTTATCTATTCAAATTATTTGTTAAGGAGCAAATCAAATGGGCGAACCAATTCATTTCCTCACGGTCAATGATTTCAGCAAAGAAGATTTAATGAAAATACTCGATTTGGCTGAAGATGTAAAGAAAAATCCGCAGAAATATTCCCAAGAATTAAAAGGAAAATCGATGGCTATGATTTTTCAAAAAACGTCAACAAGGACCAGGCTTTCCTTTGAAATTGGGATGCAACAGTTAGGAGGATATGCTTCATATATCGATTGGAGAACTACCAATCTCGTGTTGGGCACATTACCGGATGAAATGGCGTGTATCGGTCGATATGTTGATATGATCATGGCCAGAGTCTACAAACATGAAGATTTGGTTGTTATGGCAAAATCTGCTAAAAAACCGGTCATCAATGGACTATCTGACCTATTCCATCCATGCCAGATCTTGGCAGATTATCAGACCATCATGGAAAAACTCGGAAAACGAACCGATTTTCAAATCACCTTTATTGGGGATGGAAATAATAATGTAACCCATTCACTCATGATGATGTCTTTGAAAATGGGGAACCGATTGAACCTTGCATGTCCCAAAGAATATATGCCCCATCCCATCGTAATGGATATCCTCGCAAAAAGCGAGAACAAGGATCTTATTCAAATCTCAAATGACCCGAAAGAAATGATAAAGGGCGCGGATGTGGTCTATTCGGACACCTTCGTCTCGATGGGGAAAGAAGAAGAATCAATGAAGAGACTTGAAATTTTTAAAGATTTCCAACTAAACTCAGAAAAAATATCTTGGTCGGGCAAATCACCTTATATCCTACATTGTCTCCCCGCACATAGAGAAATCGAAATCACTTCCGAGGTGCTCGATTCGGAAAAATCGATTGTTTTCGATCAAGCCGAAAATCGATTGCATGCACAAAAGGCCTTGATGATTCTCATAATGAGAGAAAAAATCAAAATGCAAAAAAAATATTAGACTTTCGATAAATCCTCATATAATTTCGGAATAATTTTTTTGTATCCTTGATTCTCGATGTTGGAAAGAACCTCGGACGCTATTTTATTGAGAATCTCTCTGTATTTATTAATATCCTCATCTCTTCTCAAGACTATGGCAATTACATGGTCTTCCACTTCGATGTATTTCTCTCCTCTTCCTGAATAGAAAGACACAATTTTTTGATTCTTCAGAACTAACGAACTGAATCCGGGCTTTGTGGATGCATATCGGTGTGAAGAATAAATTTGTGTGAGAAGATTATTCGGAATTTTTAGCGAATCGGGATAAATCACAAGGCCTACGGGCCCCACTTCGTTATCCCACTTGATTAAAATAATACCTTGGGGAATAATTAATCAACTCCTTGTTATATTGTGATTTAAGCTGTTCGTGTAAATAAGCTTTGCGAAGTCGAGGAAAAAAAATAAACATGTCGCTTTTATTTGTTTTTCAAGGTCACTTTGCCCGATTGGGTTAATTCAAAAAGATCCACCTTAATAAATTCTTGAATATATTTCTGAATGGTGACGGTTGGTATTCCAAGCGCATTTTTGAGTTCATCAACGCCAACTTCTCCAACCGTTTGAACAATATTGAAAATTTTGAAGAACGGCTCTTTTTCAAATAATATCTTAAGTTTAGTAAGGTTCACAACGCTGGATTCATTTTGCAATTTGAAATCAAATAATTCATCACGATTCTTTTCAAGAACAGCAATCTTTTCTTTCAATTGTTTGTTTTCTTCACTTAATGCATTAAACTTGCTAAGGAACTCATCCATTTTAGCTTTTACATCTGATGCTTGCTTGATTGCACCGCTACACGAATGTTCCATATCTGTAAGTTTCATTCTTAAATCGAGATTCTCTTTTTCCATTTGTTGCAATTTATCATTCATATCTGCGCGTTGCTTAACGTAATCTTCTCGTAATTTGCGTTCCATAACGCTTTTATCTTCATTATATTTTAATGTGATCTCTCCCAACTTGGCTTGAGATTCCTCATATTTTTGAGTCAATGATTCAATTTGCTTTTTCAGATTGGTAATATCGATTTCCCTTTCTCGAATAGTCCCCGTTAAACTCATAATTTCATTTTCTTTTTCCGCAATGATTGATTTTAAAGACGTCATTTGATTGAATGTTTCGGAACTATCACCGGCTTTCTCCTCAAGCATCTTTTTATAGCGAGCTTCCATCTCTTTCATCTGAGTTTGAACCATCGCGATTTTCTCGCTCCAATCCTTGTTTAATGTCTCTATCTGGGCCTGAGCATCCAATTTCGCATTTTTAACTTGGGCCTCGTAATTCTTTACTTGCAATTGAAGCTCATTTATCATGTTATCCTTATAGGTTAATTCCGCTTGCTTTTCCATCAATTGAGTCTTGATGGTTCCAATTTGACCATAGGTTTTTTCAAACGATGCTTGAAATTGACTCATTTGGGATTGGGTAACTTTTATCTCGGCCTCCAATTCCGCAATTTTCGCATACGCCATCTCAAGCTGGTTATCTTTCGTGTTGATTTCCCCTCGAAGCTCCCCGATATAGGTTTTTAATTGCTCTACATCTTCCGGCAAATCAAATTTATTTTTCATCTCATTTTGCAATTGCAATATCATTTGGTCTTTTTCATCTAATGATTTCTTCATTTTTTCGACCATTTGTTTGTATTTCTGCAATTGAACTTCTTTTTGCTGAAGCTTTTGTTCATCATCACCGATCCCAGCAATCAGTTTTTCTAAATCTTTATCGCCCATATATAATAATATTTTATTCGGAACTTATATGTTTTTTGAGCGCAAAAGTTTATTATTTACAGAAGAACAATTTAATTTAGAATGTGGCTCAAATATGATTTTAACGCAATTTACAATGAATTAAAACAGTTTGTTATGGGAAGCGTTGCATTGGTTGATAGATATGGGTTGGTGTTGGCATCTGATTTGCCGGGATGTCCAACTGCTGGCCTCATCTCTCCTACTATTTGGGAAGCAATGAAGTCAAGACAACAAATTGCGAAAGAATTGAACGTACAGAAAATTGGTCAAATTATTCTTGTCACAGACCAAGGAAACCTCATTATTACATTTGGAAATCAAATTTATTTATTTGTATTATTGCCAGCAAGTGCAGAATTGAAAGAAATTCTTCCGATTCTCGAAAAATATATGAGCAATTTAGAACAAATAAGCGAACAACCTACAATTCCGCAATTTTCGAAGCTTGATATTCATGAAGATATCGAAAAAATAAAAGAAGTAGAGAAAAACGCGCTTTTCAAACAAGAAAAATTCCCAATTTTCAAGCATCTTGTAAAATATATGTCTGCCAAATAATTGCGATTCAATTTTTTCAAATCTTCCAAAATTGTGTGAATACATAAATTATTTACGTGCGAAAAAATAAATTTATTACAGAAAAAAATAAATTCAATGAAGAGGGAAAACCGTGCTTCGACAAGTATTTATTCTTAAGGATGGAAAAATCATTTACAAACGTTCATTTGGGAAAGCTCTTGATGAGGATAGTTTCGCTCACGTGATTAAAGTTCTTAGTAAAGGGCTGTTCGATGTGCAAGCGGATAAATTAGACTCGTATGAGTATTTAAAGTATCGAATTACCTATACCTCTATTTATAAATATCGAGTTATTATCATGCTTGTCACCGGATTAGCGGATAAAGCCCAAAATGTTAAGAAAGAATTAGATAAGCTCAAAAAGGATTTTATGAACAATTTTGAAATGGTCTTGAACGATGAAGTCGACGAGGAAACTTTTGAAATATTCCATTCCAGCGTAGATTCTACTCATAAAAATCTTAGGCCGAAAATAAGTTTAGTTGGGTTCTCAGGGGTTGGTAAAACCACAATAACACGTTTGATTCAAGCAAATGAGATTCCTATTGAACATGTTCCAACAATTACCGGTGATATCGCTACTATTAAAATTGGAAAGTTACATTTCCATTTATGGGATTTTGCTGGACAAGAGCAATTTTCGTACCTATGGGATAACTTCATCAAAGGTAGCGATGCTGTTCTCATTATCTCGGATAGTACTTTAGAAAACGTAGAAAAATCAAAATTTTTCATAGAGCTGGTGAAACAACAAGCACCGGGCGCCCATGTGGCTTGTATCGGTAACAAGCAAGATCTGCCCGACCACATGCCAGTTAGTGATATCGAACGGCATTTGGGCGTAAAAACCTATTCCATGGTTGCGTCTAATCCAAATAATCGGGATAAAATGATAACAATCATTGCAGATATTTTAGATATGAGTGCTGAAGTGAGTCCGTTGCTGGCGCCTTTGTTAGAGAGAGACACCAAATTGGTTCAAGCAGAAAAAGCGATTGAGAGTGGTGATTGGAGTACCGCTATTCATTTATATGAAGAATTAGCTCAACTTTGTATTACTTTGGGTGATGATAACGTTTCAAAGGTATTTATGGAACGTGCAGCTCAACTTCAATCAATATTGCAAAAGAGTCAGACGATGGCAGCAACGCAAGCAGCAGCTTCACCCTCCCCGGCGTCTGGGACTGGTGGTTCTAAAACAGAAGAAAAACCATCGAGTGAAAAGGAGGCGTTGGGTGAAGCTATTACAAAACCCGCCGGTCCTCAATTGGCTCCGCCGCCCGCGGATCTTGCGAAACCCGCCGGTCCTCAATTGGCTCCGCCGCCCGCGGATCTTGCGAAACCCGCCG
>CAZUTM010000026.1:0-4498 GCA_964623665.1 uncultured archaeon | reverse complement strand
GTCCTCAATTGGCCCCACCCCCATTAAATCTTAATAAACCAATCGCTAGCGATCTCCCAACCCCACCAAAAAATCAATCAGAGGCTCCAAAACAAACAATACCGCCGGTACCTACTCCTACTCCTTCTCCACCTATTCAAAACACACCCGGAAATATTGATGCCCTCAGCGCGATATTAGCAAATATTAAATCGGGCGGATCTCCAACCGGACAACCCGCACCCCCACCTAATAATCCATTTCCACCGATTAAAACAAATCCAATTGGAATGATTGATCCGCGTGCTGCTGCTGTTCCGCTTGCGAATGTTGGAATTCCGCCGATACCAAAAAACGAGCCGAAGAAAGATATCCTCCCGATTCCTTCAAACCCATCGCTTCCAAACACATCTCCCGGCCCAACCGCACCTATAAGCACACCCAGTATGCCACAATCCGCACCAGGGATAAGCAGTGCGGCTGGCGGTGAAAATCAACCGGGGCAATTGAAAAAACAAATCAACGATATAAAATTAAAATTAATAAATGTCGATAATACGATGCTTGATTTGGAATTAAAAAATATTTCTGGGGAGCTTTCTGATGCAGATTTTAAAGAAAAAACAGAGAGACTTAAAAAGATGAAGGAAACGCTAGAAGGGCAAAAAGCAAATCTTGAAAAAATGCTTTCTGAAGGTGGCGCATAACGCTTTTAACTTTTTTCAACTAATTATTCTCATGAACAATTTTTTGGGGCAACTCCGGCTTTTAAAATTCAGCGCATTTTATAGTTTTAGGGTTCCGGAATCATGTGTTTTATTGGATTTTAACCATCCAATCGCTAATGTTAAAGGAAAAAAAGAACCGTTAAATATTGATGGTTTTACTTTAGGCAATAAAGAAATTTTTGCGGCGGTTGGAATGCCCCATTATACAGTTGAACCAATTTACCAATATTATACTGAAAGCGATAGGATTGAACGTTTCTTCTCTGCATCAAATGTTTCATTGTTTGTGGGTCCGAAAAAGCACCATAATCATTTAAAAGTATTGCTAAATGAGTTCAGATGCCAAGATTATGCAGTCTCGTATGAGAAAAATGGAAAATCCCAAATAATTCCATTTTGGATGCTTGATGAGCAATACCTCTACAGAGTAAAAGGAACGCCCATTGTTGTATCAAAATTCAAAAATTCTGATCTATTGATTGAACTTGTTACTTTTGCAGCAATTTCGGATGAAAATGCTTCTTTACCGGTTATGCCTCGTATTTTGGCCATAACGAACATCTCTTCTACGGAGTTGAAGAATGTAGTAATTTTTTCAATTTTTGCCAATAAATCCACAAATTGGCGTATCTCGATTGAAAAGAATTATCAAATAACGCTCCGGGAAAAAGATACCAAAGAATTCACTTCTTATATGTCCTATATTTCTCAAGAATTTTTCGATCAATATGCATTTATTGAAGATTTCGATGAATTCTCCGATTTATCCATTTCCGAACTTCATTTTCAATCTTTAGAAATCGGCAAAAACAGCGAACTATCAAAAGGGATAGTTATTTCAAGTAAAAATGGTGATGTGTTACCCGGATGTGCAAAAATATTTCATTTTTCGCTGATTGCGAATGATTCTCAAAATACAAAAGCGTTTAACGGAGATTCGGTTTTTAATTTTGATTTTTTTCACCTTTTTTTATCTACATATAAATATGAAAAGGAATGGTCCGAATTAGTCCATATCTCAACGGACGATTCAAAGATCAATGAATTTATTGATTCCATGGTTGAAATGATGCGTATCCATGAGGGGTATGATGCCATCCATTTGGGAAGCACGGTGTATGACCATGATAGCGCGTTTTTCAGGGATAATTATTGGGTACAACGCGCGTATTTCAAGGCGGGCCGATATGATGCCGCAGTTAAAAATTTCAAGTTTTTTACCAATGCGGTCGAAAAAAATGGACTTTCAAATTCCTACAGTATCTCTTCCTTAACCGGACATTCCTCATCAATGGAAATGCGCACGGAAACACCTGCATTCTTTCCCTTAATGACTCAAAATTATTATCTCTGGACAAAAGACACGGATGCCATCTTTGCACAGTATCCTGTTTTAAAAAATTCTATGAAAGAAGCACTGAATGCGCCGAATGGATTATTTATTCTCAATTCGGATGAGACTTGGATTTGGCCATCGTATGTCAATGAGGTCGATTATTACATAGATAATTCTTATTTAATGATAGCCGCAGCATATTTCCTTCAAAATATCGTATATTCGATCGAAACCGGTTCCGCGGTTCAAGATGTCGATCAAAACGATCGGATAAAAATGTTAAAGCAATTCTTTTACCACAATCGCTTTGATTATGCTCTGCAGAGGATGGAACCAAAGGGATTTCTAAGATATATCACCGATTTCAAGGTGAAAATCATAACTTCTGCAATAAAGAATTATTATAATTATTCAAAAAACCGGTTTACTTCATCGACAGACATCACTTCTTTGAGAGATGAAACCGGCATTCTTCAGCTTGCTTGTACTCCTCTTCTATTTGCTAACCTCGACACAATTTTACAAGAATTTATGAATCCACCATCAATAAAAATAAAAACTATTTTTAAAAATACATACGACAAAGCGTTGAATTCAATGGGACTATTCGATTTAAAGTCCACTTCAACACTCCTCCGGAGTCACTCAAGAACAGCCGCCACAGTTGGAAATATCTTTGGCTATTCAATCTATGCCGCAACAGAATTAAACTACAAGAAAGAAATTGTCCGGAATTTGTTCAATTCTGCATTCAATTCTTTATCATGTACGGGGAGTTCCGCTGAAATTTTCGATATCTATTATCCGAGGTGGTGCACCGAACAGAGAAGGTTATGGGATTCTTTATCCATTTTCGAGGGAATCCTTCATTATCTCTTTGAAATCCAACCCGGCGTGGATTTATGTGTCTTTTCTCCAAAAATAATAAACGAATACGGATACTCCATTATGAAAGATGTTCAAATCCACTCAAATAAATATACCTTCGTAGCTTATCATCCACAATCATTAGAAAATCTCGTCGCAAACCATAAAGATCTTATTAATATAAAAGAAGGAATTATGTGGTCGCTTGAACAAATAATAAAGCAAGCTTTTGGAGATGAATATGATATCGAAAATACAATTCAATCGAGGATGCCCTCTCGCTATCGAAACAACGAATACCTAATAAAATCGAACATGATCGTAAAAGAGATCTTCAAAAAAGCGTTATCCCCAAATACTGAATATAGATTCTGTGTTCAAACTACGCTAGATGGATATATTGTACTATACAAAAATAATTCTATCGGGCTGACTCTTAAAAAAGAAAATCACGCCCATTTATTTATGTACATGCTTGAAGGCGAACCCATTTGTAATGAAGCGTTGGAATATATTTCACAACTCAATCTCTATAAAATGAAAGAAATGGTATCAAACTTGATGTTCGAAAAAGAATATCATTCGATTGTCACCGAAGATGAAAATGGAAACATAAACGGTCAAGAAATGGAGAATAATATCGAGCCGGAAGATGTTTCGAGCAATTATAACATAGATAGCATTATTCAAAACTTACAATCTTTAGTTCAGTTGCCGAAAGAAGATCTCTTTTATATTCTTAACAAAGACCCAGATAACTCAGAAACGATAGAAGAGTCTCAAGATAATTCCACAAAAATACTTCAAAATGATGTTTTAACATTTAATATTAATCAAAATTTTTTGAAAGATTTGGAAACGCTCATTACTAATAATCCTGTCGCAAATGAATTGGTTATCGTTAATCATAATGTTGATGTTCAATCAGATCAAGCACCCAACTTGAATGAACCATTAGATGCGTTAGATTTTGAAGACACTCATAATACATCAAATAAACCTAACGAAAATCGACCCACAACCCGTGAAGATTCTCCACTCGATGATGAAATTAAAATTAATGATTTCACGCTTTCCTTGAAAATCAGGAAATGTCCTATCCTTTTCATTGACACGGAGCAGATTCAATCCTCATCAAGCACCAATTTCAACGGAATTACCGTGGATATCGTCTTCTTTGAAAATACCCATGAATATGAACTCCTCATTATGAATCGCTCCTCGCTTCCGCTTATCTATTATAATAACGGCGATTTTATCGTAATTCCGGATCTTGGCACATATTCGCAATCGGGGTATCTTCAAAATGGACCAGAAATAAAGGAAAAAGACGCTGAACAACAAGCGCATGAGGAGGAAAAGAACCAAAAAATTGAACAGACCAAAAAGCAAGTTATTGAACCGATTGTCTGGAATTTAAACATGCCCACCGCGCTGATCCTTTATGACTCATTCTCGGAACAACACGCCAAAGAGATCTACCGGGAACTTGTACTTTTAAAGTCGACAGAATTTATCCACCAACTCACCGACTTTGACACCCCGATTGACGAACTCCCATTTAGCAATTCTATGAATCTGATTATCG
>CAZUTM010000025.1:31852-39808 GCA_964623665.1 uncultured archaeon | reverse complement strand
GCCGGTTGTGTTCCGCCGGTTGTGTTCCGCCGGTTGTGTTCCGCCGGTTGTGTTCCGCCGGTTGTGTTCTATCCCTGCAGGTTATTGCCTCATTCTTTGCTCTGTTTCCTTCTATAGATGAAATAAGCGGAGCCCAAGAGTATAACACTATAGATTACTATCCCCCAAAAACCCCCCGTTTCGGATGGCGTAACCCATTGTCTAAATACTCTTTCATCAAGTCCCGGTCCGCGAATGCCCATCATTGCGGCAGAGATATCGCGAAACCTTTCTGTGGGCATTTCAAGAGATGCTGAAATTATATTTGCGTAATACGTAGGGAGAAATAACGGCTCGGTTTTGACCTCTGAAAATACCAGAATCGAACCAACGATTTGAAACACCATTAATACCAAGAACAAAGTCATCACAGATGTTGTTGCGACCCGATTCAATATTGAGCTAACAAATACCACCAAAGACAGGATTAGATGATAATACAGTATCGCCCACCCAAATGAGTTCCAAATTGTACTAGGTAGGGTATCATATTTTGAATATGTGATTATAGCAATTTCTGTGTAGAAAATAAATATTGCAATTACACCGTAGGTCCATCTGGTGATATATCTGCCGATGAGCAATCTACTTTTTTCAATCTTCGGAAAGAGCAGATTACCGGTTTGCTTTTCGAAATCTTCTACAATCATTGAGGAGCCCAATGTGAGAGCGATGATGAGAATGAGAAAATCAATCATTCCAAGATAGCTCGAAATATAATCTATTGCTTTTTCCGGGTCGGAATTCCGTAAGGTTTGGAGATATACCGAGAGCACAAAGAATAATGAGCTCAGAACAATCATCATTATCATTTTTTTTAGATTTCTCTGTGCTTCAAAATTAACGGTTTTAATGACCTGATCCGTTCCTTTTTTTACAAGAGCTATGGTTTCCATGTTAATTACCTCCTTCTTTTACCAAATCAAGATATAAAGTTTCTAATAATCCGGTTTTCGGTACAGAAAATTCGGTGATTTCAAGGCCCGCATCAACGAGCGTTTTTAATATTTTGGCTTGATGTTGACGATTTCCATCGAAGAAGAGTTCGTAGTATCCATTCGCTTTGTCATATCGCACCGTGCTGTTTTGTGTTTCAAGGTCCTTTATATTTTTTAATAGGTTTTCAACTTTCCTTTCGATTTCTATTTCTTTTCCTTGTGAATTTAGGAGTTCCATTTGAATGATCGATTTTTTGGCTTTGGCTTCAAGATTGTCGACATTATCAAATGCGATGAGCTGGCCGTGGTTGATAATTGCCACCCGATCAGCAACTTCGCTTACTTCATGGAGTTGGTGACTGCTCATAAACACCGTTTTTCCGTTTGTTTTCAATTCCTTGATAAAATTTCGGATTTCTATTCTTGCCTTAGGATCCAAGCCGGTCTGGGGCTCATCCAATACAATAATTTGAGGATCATGTACGATGGTGGAAAGGATGCCGATTTTTTGTCTCATTCCTTTGGAAAACGTGGCAATTTTTTTATCAATCCATTCGGTCAAATGCATCATTTCCATGCATTCTTCTACCCTCTTTCGGGTTTGGGCTCTTGGAAATCCTCTAAGCTGGGCAAAATAGCTCAATATTTGTCTCGGCGTGACATCTTCATAGAATGAAGGGTTTTCAATGAGAAACCCAAATTTGTCCAATAAGGTGTCCTTGGTTTTGCTTGTCAGTTCAACCAGTTCATTGTTATGTTCGATGTATATTTTTCCTTCTGTTGGACGTATAAGATGTGCCATCATTTTCATGGTAGTCGATTTCCCCGCGCCATTCGGTCCAAGAAGACCCACAACTTCGCCTTTTCGGATTTCCAATGAGAGATCCGATACCGCGGTGAACGATCCGAATCTTCGGGTCAATTTTTCGAATTTTACCACGACTTGTCGGTCAAAATTTTGATTCATAATCAACCTCTTTTATGTTCGAATTTTTTTGAGAATTAAACGTTTAAAATTTATTAAACGATTAAAGACTCATAATTTGTTTATATCTAATAGATTATTTAAACTTTTTGGCAGTCATCAAAACGTCATTAAACGTTTAATTTACATTATTATCATAGTCAAACAAAGATTTCCCAAGAGCATAAAGGAACTCCAAAGAAAAAGAAAGAGATCGGAAGAAAATGAATGAAAATAAAAGAGATGCAAGAAAATTGAAAGAATATATAATAATTTTAGAGATGAACAAAGGAAATAAAAGAAAACGAAAGAAAAAGAATGCAAAAAAAAGAAAAAGAATGAAAACGAAAGAAAACAAAAAAAATGCGAAAATTAAACATCAATTGAAAAAACCCATCAAATCAGCGGAATCATTCTCTTAAAGATTTTTTTACCTTAGTACAATGAAATTTTTGCCCCAAACATCTTTCATTGCAATATACGTAATGAGTACAACTCTTACAGGGAATAAGATTAACTTTCAAATATTGTTTAAGGAAATTCTGTTCGATTAACAAGGGATAAAGGGATATTTGATTGCAATTAAATGGTGTGGCAATATCTTTTAAAGCGGAGCAAGGTATAATATCAGCATTCGGTCTTACGACTAATTTTTTAATTCCGGCACCGCAAGAATAACAACAATTGCTTTCAAATGCATCGCAAACATCTATTTCTGGAAATTTTAATTTAGTTTTTTTTATCGCTTCTTGTAATCTCTCTTCTTGTGCTTCAGAAAACGAGAGTTTTTCATGATTTTCCGACGCTCTTCCTTGCAACACTAACTTTATAATTTTAATATTTGAAGCATGCAATTTTTTCTTTGCATATATTATCGTTGATTCGATGGAATTGCAATTAATTTTGTTCGGAACAATATGAATCTCAAATGAAATTTTCGATTTCCGTAATCTAAGAATGCTTTTTTGGAACATTTCAAAACTACCCGGTTGGGCCGTTATTTCTTCGAATTCATGGCTAAAACAAGAATGAAATGATAATCTCAGCATCAGTTTGGGGATTTTTTTCAACTCTTTGATTATTTTCCATGGAATCGGTCTCAATTTTCCATTTTTCTGAATAATACCGCATGTATATAGATAGAAGGTCTGAAAATTAAGGTTGGAACTAAATTTTAAGATGTTTATGATATCCGGATGTAAAAGCGGTTCACCCCCTGAGACATCAAGTTCAGATATTCCCATTTTTGAAAGATCTTTTACGATCTTTTTATAAATTTCTAAGTTCAAAAAATCGTCGGAATTTCTATTCGCTGATGAGGAGCAATGAATACAGCTCAATCCACAGCGATTTGTTATCTCAATCGTAGCTTTTGCGATTGAGGATTTGTTAGCATTTTTTGTCTTTTTCAATATATTCACCTTTTTGGGTTTGAGAGAACACGATATTAATGGTTTCTTTTTTTGTCGAGAAGATTTCTGAAGCATCGGTTTATAATCACAAAGAATTAATGGTTTTGGTTGATATTGTGAATGCATCCGTATGTTTCGTATTATTGTCTCTCTATCTACTTATATCAATAAAAAATATTTAAATATTTTATTAAATATAAAAATTAAAAAGCGTGGCTAATTAATCAATTTATTCATCCCTTCGATGAACTGGCTCTTGCCGCCTCGACCTGGATGCCTAATATAGTTAAATTTAATTTTTGATTCATCGCTTAACTTCGTTACGCCTTCGACCGCTTTTTTCCCCAAACACGCAATCCTTTCAATATTATATTCCTTAATCAGTTGTTTTAGAATGCTTAAACCAACTTTTACTTCGCTTGTCTTTGGCGGTCTATTCGAAGCCGGGTTATTGGGCTCATGCGGATGAAAGGGGAAGATATTCCAGAGCAAAACTTTTTGAAATTTTTCTGGTGTGAAATAACTATAAAACACGGTTGCGGTCAATTCTTTGTCTTTTGAACAATAGACCAATTTATCTTTAATGTTTTTAAAACATGAATGCGTGTCGATGATATATCCGCTCGTGAAAGGGATTCCCGTCTTTCTGCATCCTAAATATCCCGGAGCTTCTCCCAAGATCAGAATTTTGGGCTGAAAACGTTCGATATATTTGAAATATGTCTTTAAATTATCCCTTAGCGATTTATTTTCGCGATAAATATTCGTGCATTCAGCGTTATCTTCAAAGGTACAGAGATAATCTATAAACTCGCTCATTATTATTCATTTATCGAAAAATAATTTAATATCTCGTCTTTTAACTTCCACAGTAAGGAGTCTCCAGAAAAAATGTTTCAAAATGCATCGTTTTGTCTTTAATTTATCAGATAGAAGGCTATTCTTGAGAAAGAAGGTAGATCCAGATATTCCTTGACAACGATTTTAATCCTATGAAGGGTGGTGGCTTTAAAACTATCAATTTTCTTGTAACCGATGGAAGTGCCCTTTGATAATCGCTTCCATTCATGTTTAGTCGGGGATTGGAAATACACCTCATATTTTTTCACGCGCTGACCTTTTCGGATATCTTCCATCAGAAGAATGCGATTGCATGAGATGGGCTTTTCAAAATCGAATTCAAGGTCAGGCCCATCTCCGGATAAGATGATCAAAGCTTTCGAGTCTTGGTATTGTTCGATGAATCTGCCCAATTCTTTCAATCTGGCCAATTCTTTATCTCCTATAAGGCCTTCTCTATTTGGTGCGATTCCAATCAATAAGTTGGCACCTCTTCCAATGGATTTTTCATAGATCCATTTTAATCGTGTCAAAGGGTATATTTTACGGGCAGAATTGGTATGCCAAAACCATTGATGATTGTACAAGGGAACGTCGCATTCTGCCGGTAGCCAAGCATTGCCGTTTCCATCATTATCGTTAATTTTTAGTCCAACACTGGGAATGTCCGTAGTTTGTGTTTGATCGATCGTATCCCCGATTTGAACCACATTCCAATTCGGGTCGTTTGCGTACCCCAATTCATTTCCGACCCATCTAACGGTCGGCCTTCCCATGTTGAATATCATTGCATTCGGATGATATTTTTTGACAAGATTCATAATTCGGTTCCAATCATATTTTCTACCCGCGCTTCCGGCCCCATCAAACCAAAATTCAAAGATATCCGTGTCATACCAAGTCATTAATTCTTCCATTTGGTTGCAATAAAAATCATCATACGCCTTTTCATCCGGATAACAAGGTTCATGCCGATCCCATGGGGAATTGTAGATGCCCATTTTTATTCCGTATTTTTTACATGCGTCTACAAATTCACGGACGATATCGCCTTTTCCGTTTTTATATGGTGTATTTGCTATAGAATACGTCGTTGTTTTTGTAGGCCAGAGACAGAATCCATCATGATGTTTCGCTACAAGGATTGCATACTTTGCGCCAATCGCTTTGGCGGCTTCCATCCATTGATTGCAGTCCAAACGGCTCGGATTGAACACTTCTGCAGATTTTTTTCCATCTCCCCATTCTTGATTATAATAAGTATTGAGACTCAAACAAATAAGAACACCGATTTGGGCTTCATGCCACCGAATTTGATCTTCAGTTGGGAGCGGCAATCCTCCTTCGATTTCTTTTTTTTGCATAATACAAACGAGCTAATGTTGTATTCTAAAAAAGGCTTTTAGTTTGTAGATCAAGCGTTCTCTACTTTCTTTGTTAATCTACTCGAAAAAAGGTTTTATTGGATTTCGGTTTTATATTTTTGTATGAGTTCTGAATTAGAGAGGCGGAAACCGCTTCGCTATCTGGCACCCATGGACCCGAAGCCACAATTAGATGAGGTAATGCTTCATCCGAGGATTCGCTGGCGCACCATGAAACATCGACCGGTCTATTCCTATCGATATAATTCTGGGTTCATGTATTATGCGGGCTATTTATTAGGATCAGCCTTTGGAATTCTGATTTCGCTATTGTATAATAGATATCCGTTCGTATTCCAATCTCGAATGATTGGATTTTGGATCTGGTCGATTTTGGGAATGGTCGGGTCGATTCTCGGCAGTTTTGTACTTGTTCATCTGCTTTTCTTTACCGATAATAAAAAAGCGATTCGGATTTCTTTGGTGAGTTCCTTGGGATATTTGCTTCTTTTCTTTGGAGTATCGTTTATGTTCAATGCCCGCGATTCCGAGAGCATTTTATTTTTGAATTCCTTTACAAATTCTGTACTTGTTGGCCTCTGTCTTTTCATAGGATTTGGGTTTTTATATTTTAAAATTTCACGCTCTTTTGGTCGGATCAAGTTGTATTCCGATGGGTTCGTGATCGGGGCGGATATCTTTGATTATTCGGAGATTGAGTATATTAACTATGCCGCGGGGCCAATAGAATCGAATATCAAGCCGGAATATAAGTCGTTGCCGAGAATCCTTATGAGTGAAATAGAATACAGTTATAAGGGCAAGGATTATGAGATCGACCATTTTTATCTTGTAGTGGTGAAACAGAACCGTGTATATATTTGTCAATCGATTATGTTTACTTCGGGTTTTGCTGCAAATGCACGGAATGGGCTTAAACATTATAATTACATGAAAGAAAAAGGGGTACTTTACAAGATTTACCGGTAAGCAAAGTGGAGAGAAAAGTGTTTGTTTAAAAAATTCGGTTTAATAAAAGATAGAAAGCGGGAAAACGACCTGTTTCGGGCTACCACGGATCCCATTCTGTTTCTTCCAATTTGGTTCCTTTTTTAAAGACCGTATGGATCGGTTCGGCATCGATTTTTTCAAATCCATCATTTTTTTCTTCTGCTGGCGGAGGCGGTGTGGGTTCCGGGGGATTATTCATCATTTCATCAAGCGCGCTTAATCCTTCGATTACGTTTTGGTCTGTGAGACCAACCATTTCATCAAAATTTTCCGCTTCCATTTCCCGGGTTTCATCCCGCGCATCTTGGGGACTTTCCAAACTCATCGAAAGGGACACTTTATCATACTGCTTTGGAGGGATAATTTCGGTCGCTTTATTTGATTGGGATTTCACTTCATTTACACTTTTCTGCAAATCTTTCTTTGCTTGCTGGTATTTTTCCAATACATTTTTATTGATTTGACCTCCATTTGCGGTCTTTGTATCTGGGGTTGTGATCTGGGGTTGATTCTGGGCTTGGATCTGCGACTGGATGATGGATTGCAATTGAGTGGGTTGGGATGGCTGTGTCGTATTCGATTTCATACTTTGTGATGGGGCTTGTGATGGGGCCTGTTGTTCCGCACCCTTAAGATTTACCTTCAAAGGAATTTGGCCTGCATTGGGAGGTCTTTTTTCGATGCCGGGTGCGACTTGTCCCGATTTTGTAGGCGGAAGTTTATCTTGACTGATTTTTGGAAGGCCACTCGGCTGTTGGATTTGTGATGGCATAGGAGGTGTTGGCGGTGCTTGGATGCTTGCTCCGCTTTTTCCATTTTGTGAGGGAATGGTAGTTGGAGCCCGTGTAGCCGACGAAGAGTTCATACCGTTAACTTGGACATCCGAATCAATATCGCCCGATTCGAGAAGCGTATAAAATGCAGAGATAATGGCAAAATAATTTTGAAACTCATCAAGATTCATGGTGAATTGAATGATTTTTTTTGGATCATCGGTTTCGTACATCGAAAGGATGACCTCGGGAATCCCGCTTCCGCTCTGTATTGCTCTCAATTGAAATCCGCCGGGTAATGACTTCCGCTTAATATTCCATATTACTTCCTTCTTCTTCTGAACTTGCATTTCCATGGAGATTCCCCGTTTTGAAGTGGCTGTATTGCTTACACTAAATATACCAACGCGCGTATATAAACACTTCTCACAATTGGAGTTTTGAGCGATATTGCAATTTCATAAATTTGATTCGGGATCTTGTTCAGTTCGCAACGTGCGGTCTCTTCCTTGCATGCCTTTCGGTTCGCAACATGCGGTCTCTTCCTTGCATGCCTTTCGGTTCGCAACGTGCGGTCTCTTCCTTGCATGCCTTTCGGTTCGCAACATGCGGTCT
>CAZUTM010000025.1:26196-31752 GCA_964623665.1 uncultured archaeon | reverse complement strand
CGGTTCGCAACATGCGGTCTCTTCCTTGCATGCCTTTCGGTTCGCAACATGCGGTCTCTTCCTTGCATGCCTTTCGGTTCGCAACATGCGGTTCGTTTTGTTTATTGTATAAATTCATTCATCAATTCCATTGCTCTTTTCCGCGCCTTATTTTGAATGATTCCATTATTATTCATTCTGTCGATGCTTTCTTCAATACTTCTCTTAGCTTCGCGGTATTCCAATACATTTTGCTGAATACATCTTCGATTGACTTCTTCGACTCTCTTCTTGCTTTCGTTGAGATATGTGAACATATCCTCAAGAAGGTTCTTATGGGGTTTTTCAACGCTTGTTTTCACACTATTTCTCGAATTATTATCAATCAGTTGGGGCAGGACCGGAATCCTTATCCCGATGTCATTTTTTGATTCAGCGAAAAAGAAGACGTAGATGGGTAATCCTACGATGATATGATCCGATTTAATGGGTAAAAGGGTTTGTTGAATGATGGAGTCTCTGATGTTTTCAAGGGTTTTTTGGGCATTTTGTATGGTTTTTGGGAGAGTTCTGGAAATTTCTTTTAATTCTTGAATGATCGAGTTGAGTTCTTCCGTGTTTCTGGTGTTTTCTCTTTCACTTTCATCGATTTGTTTTTGAATATTTTTTAATTGCCGTTCAATGTCTTCACGTTCTCGCTCAATGGCTCGTAGTTTTTCTTTTTCTCGAGATTCTGCATTTTTCTTGACTCTCTGAAGTTCGTTTTCGAAATTATTGAGATATCTGGCTAAATTATTTACAGAACGTTTCAAATCGGTGAGATAACCTTCCGTTTTTATGAGGTTTGCGGCTTTTGATACCGTTCTTAGGTTCGACACGGTGGCTTTCATTCCGTTTAATTCATTTTCAAAGTCGGAGTCGAGGTTTGGGAACGGAATTTCCCCATTTTTTATCATTTCTGTTGCATTTTCTGGTTCCTTTTTTCGGACCTCTTCCAATTTTCTTTCGATTTCTTTTTTCTCTTTTTCCAAAGCGGGGTCTTTTTTCTTCTTTTTTTCTTCGATTAAAGCATCTTGCAGCGTTTCAATCCATTCGTTGATCATTGTTTGCGTATCGTCTGCAATTGCGGCCAGTTCCCGTTCGGGTGCGGGGTCGAAATATTTTGAAAACAGAGTTAAATTCTCGTTATGATTAATTTTTCGGGCGTCCCAATCCAATATAAAAAAGGAATCGAAAAACAGATGGCCCAAATTCATGAAAAATGGTTTAATGGTTTCGAAGAAGGGCGGATCCATGAGGCCTTCGAGCGTTTCGTTACGAAATTCGTACGTTCTCGGATCTTGAATTTCTTTTAACCCATCTTTCAATTTATCCAAGAACTCCGAACCACTGCTTGCTTTAAATCGCTTTTGAGCATTGAACAACCCTGAGAACTTCCCGATAGGGAGTTTTGCGGATGTTTTAAATAGCAAATCAGAAACATAACAATAATTGGCATCAAGCGGGACAAGTTCGAAAGGCCAATAGGCCGGTGCCACTGCTTGCAATTTTCCGTATTTTGAAAATGATTTCGGTGAATAGTCATTGGCAAGAAGGGCGATGGAAAGGCCGATGTCCATATATAATTGATGTTTGTTGAAGGTATAATTTGATCCGTAGTTTCCGTGAGAAGCCATAAAGCTGGCTATGAGTTTTATATTCATTTTTTCACCGCATGAAAAGAGTTGTTCGGATATTTAACGTATGGGTTTGATGATTTATTAAATTTTTGATCCGGCTTAAAACAAATGGTGCATAAGGGAAATCGATTCTTAGATTTTACACTGCCCTCCAATGCATTTAAATATTTAAATTTTCTCTATTTTAGTACACATCTTTTATCCTTTGGAATAGATGTGAATGTTAGATGGGGGGACACAGATTTGTCATTTTATGCATGGATGAAAAAAAAAACGCCAAAGCGAAATGAAGCCGAAAATCCTGACTCCCACCTTGAAAACTACGTGCCTTCCAAACTTGACTTTGAAAAATCGAAGAAAAATAATCCATTGGTCGAATCAGAGCAAGCATTGGAAATTCAATATGAACTTGAAATAATTAATCAATTCAAGGCGGCCGATCCGATTGCGGATTTCGCAAAAAAATACAAATGCAATGAAGATGATGTTGTTAAAATGATTTCCGAATGGAAAAAAAGAAATCGCAGATAAACGATTCGCTTTTTTCAAATTATATTATCGAAGATCATTGTTTTTTCGAAGTATACATGCAAAAAAAAGGCTGAAAAAAAGACTGCGTGGACCGTATCATCCACGTTCAGAATATGTTGTGGATATTCTTTGGGAATTGCCCTTTATTATTTGTTGGAGATCTCTAAAGCAAAGATAACAGCGGGTGATTCGGGAGTATCGATTCTATAGGTTTTTTCAATTGAATTGCGGTCGTTTTTATAAGAGAATGCGTAATTTCTTATTAAAATTGAGATTTTAGCAATTTTGCCACGAGCGTAATGAATGAAAAAATTAATGTTAAAATGAAATTGCGGAAAGCACGAAAGCGATATATATTGAAATCAAGACTACTGAACTGAGTAATCCATATTTCTTTGACCCTTTGTTCTTATTAGAAAATAAAAGAATTATTGCTAAACCGCATAATAAATTGAAGGGAAGAACGTTTGTAATAATTGTTAAAATCACCTCATTGCTCATCGAAATTGGTCGAACCATGGCACCTAAACCCGTTGAAAGAAGCGGATCGACAACATTTGAACCGAGAAGGTTTCCGTACGCGATTTCCGGTTCTTTTCTTCTCATTGCTGCCACCGATACCACAAATTCAGGAACCGCCGTTCCAAAAGCAATGATTGTGACGCCGATTACATGTTCATCAACATTCATATTTCTTGCAAAAGATCCGCTAGACAATACCATGATTTGTGCGGCCGCGATGGTGATCAGAATGAAGAGAAACACGAATCCTAGGTAGAGAAAGCCCTTTAAATATTTCTTTTTTTTTGAGATATTGGTGAGTTCCAAGCATTCCTTCACCATTGCACATTCAAGCGTTGAATGTTTGGATTTATTATATCTGTACGCCACATATAAAATATAAAGAAAGATAAGCATCAAACTTCCCGTGGTCGAGATCCCTTTCTCGATGAATATTACAATTGCATTAATAGCAATCGCAGCCATCATTAACAATGTGTCTTTTTTTGCATAAGGCGTATTTCTTTGTGAAACCGACTCTAAATTGAATAAAATTACGACCCCCATTATTAGCGACAATTGTGTAATATACGAACCGTAAATATCTCCGATGATAAGCCCGCCGTAGCCGTAATATGCGGAAGTCATTGCGGTGAATATTTCCGGAATCGAAGTGCCTATCGAAACTACTGTGAGTCCGATGATTAATTCGCTTATTCCGAGCAGCCGGGATAATCGAACCGCATATTCGATAATAAATTCGCATGCACCCAAAAGAATCGCGAGAGAGAAACAGATGTTGATCAGCAAGAAAAGATTGGTTTCTTGAAAGATAGAGATTAATCCATAATTACAGAGCAAACCGAATGCCCCAATTCCGATGAGCGATGCGTTGTGTTTGTAATCAAATGAATTTTCGGTTGAACTTTGAGGATTTAATTCTTTTGCCGAGACTTCACTCATTGCTTCCATTTCCTTAAATATAGAAATCTTTGGGCATATTTGAAATGTATCTATTTTCGATCTCCAAAATTTAGAACATAGGTACAACCGAAAACTATATATGGTCGAGTCTTTCGAAGATAGATTGTTTAAAAGGATCACCGAAAAAACATAAAAAACATAAAAAAATTATCTTGATAGTTTCTTCACGAAAAGGTTTAAAAGAATAGAATCTTGAAGAGTTTGTGATCGTTGTCAAGAATAAAGAAAACGGATTCATCGAGAGAATTGTTCTGGTCGATGGCCATACGCATACCGGCGCGGAAGGGGTAATCGAATACGGCGAAAATACAAAGAGGAAAAACAATCCGAAGAATATTTTGGATTTCCATACACAATTGAACTACGAGATTTTGCGCTATATGAAGAAGGAATCGAAAGATTTTTTGTATGAACCCGTGAACAATTTGGAGTGGCATCTTCCCCTTCTTGATACTTATTTTGCAGAGGTTACGGGAAACCGATTAACCGGAAATTCGTGTGATCATTTTGCGACATTTCCATTTAGCGATATTAACACCTACAAAGAATCACCTTATTTTCATCAACCGAATGATTATATCTTGCGACGATCACGACAAAAAGGCTATAGTTTAAAGGTTATTCCTTATATTCGTGTGGATCCGAAAAAGCAACATCAAGAGGCCGTTGATGAGATCGAATGGGGTGTGCTTCGGGGTGCTATGGGGTTGAAACTTCATCCGATCTCTCAAGGGTTTTTAACGGAAATTAATACCCCTGCTGTGCAAGACGTCTGTATAACGGCGCTTAACAATCGACTTCCGATTATTTTTGATTGTCGATATTGCAAAACGGGCGATGATATTTACCAATTGGTGCGGGAAATTCAACCGCGAGTGAAGCACAAAGATTTCACGGTGATTTTGGGACATACGTGTATGGAATACGGGTGTTCCGAATTATATGATATTCTTGACCATCCGAATATTATTGGAGATTCGGCGGGCATGCGTGGTGCGGACGTGGCTCTTTTCTTTTCGAAATTGAAGCAGAGGCATCCGGACACATGGTCGACAAAGATTTGTTTCGGATCCGATAACAACTACTTCACAATCCCGCAAGCATTGGATTTTATTTCGTATTTATTTACCAGCGAATTCCGAGAAACGACTCAAGGAACGATCCAAGATATTCAGAACATCTTGGGAGGCAATTTGTTGTCGCGAATTCGGATTTTCGATCAAGGCAGGGTCTGTAGTTCGAAAGAGGGGTTTAAAGGGGCAACGCCATCTAAAATCGATATTTTATCGGATACTATGTGGCAAATTCCACCGGAGACATCCCACCTTGAAGAATCATCATTATTATCCCGTGCCCTCAAAGTATTTGGAAAAGAATTGGGAAAACTTGATGAAAAAAATAAAAAACGAACCAGAGGCATGGATTATATATACCCTTTTGGCGGAAGAATCATCACATCCGGTTCTTTTTGTATTCTAATGGCCGATATTCCGGAAGAACTCACCGAAGAGCTCACGGGCAAGCGTATTTTTATTTACTTCCAGACAGATCCCGGATCTCATATTGACGGTCAGACACGGGATCTTGAACCGCAAGTCAATCAGTCAAATGAGAACTCAGCCACACGCCAAACTACCGATGAACCCGGAAAAATTGCAGGATCCTTATATTGCGGAACGCTTAATTTAACGAGCGGTAGATATTCGACCACGCCGACCAGATCCGAAGTCTATGCAAAAATCATTGAACAATTCAGCAACAAAATTACCCATAAACCCAAACCTTCCGTATTGGAAGAGAAATCATTAATTGAATTCTTTTTGAAATAACACGAAAACACGAAAACACGAAAACACGAAAACACGAAAACACGAAAACACGA
>CAZUTM010000025.1:24005-26096 GCA_964623665.1 uncultured archaeon | reverse complement strand
AAACACGAAAACACGAAAACACGAAAACACGAAAACACGAAAACACGAAAACACGCCGGGAAAAGTCTCAAAAAAATTTGCCGGGCTACGGGGCCACTCCAACAAATCTCCATGTTCTGCATGGGATATGGATTAGGCCGTCAACTGAAACGTTTTTTGAAACGTTTTATGTTTCCACGCAAACATAGATCATCAAAAAAAGGTTGTTGAAAAAAAAGGCCGCTAATTTTGTTTATTGCGGGGTGTGTTGGTGTGAATACGTAATTTTATTCAACGCTTTAATGAGCGAAAGAACGGAGCTCATCACAATATCTTCATGGGTTGCTTCGGAGGTAAATTCTTTACCAAATTTATCCACTACCGTGATATATACATGTCCCAAAGCATCCGAGCCTCCGGATACTGCGTCGATTGCATATTCGGTTAATTTCATATCGAATTCTTCGCCTATTTTCTTATAACATTTGATAATTGCATTGATAGCGGCGTCAACAGGCCCAACTCCGATGGAGCTCGCAATTTCGGTTTTTTGGTTTCCGTTGCTTCTTACGGTCAATTTTACGGTAGCTGTTGGGGTTACGGAGCCGGTGAGAACGGTTAATTCCTCCAAAATTACATATTGTTGATCTTTGGGCAATGCACCCATCACATCTTTGACGATTGCCAAGAAATCATCTTCATTGACCTCTCTTCCTTTGGAACCAAATGCTTTAATCCGATTTAAGATGGTAGCAAATTGTTCATCGGATGGGTTGATTCCGATTTCTTTCATCTTAGCTTTCAAGGAGTGTCCACCCATGTGCTTGCCTAATTTTATCGACTGTTGAACTATATCTTCAAAGCTGTCGGATCGTTTTATTCCGAGCAATTCCGGAGTTATCGGTTCATAACATCTTGCATTTTGGAGGACTGCATGTGCGTGTATGCCGGATTCGTGGGCGAATGCATTTTTTCCGATGAGTGGCGTGAGTCTTCCGATTCTGATTTTTCCGCCACAAAATCCTTCAACCAATTTTGCCGTTGGAAAGATTTTTCTGGTATCGATGTTCATTTTAAGCCCATAAAATGCATATAAGGACATCGCAGTCTGTTCAAATGAGGCGTTTCCGGCGCGTTCTCCCAATCCTAAAATGGTGGTTTGTGCTTCACAAGCACCATTTTCGATTCCGGCAATGGTATTTGCAACGGCCAACCCGAAGTCATTGTGGCAATGGAGGTTGATTCGGATGTTTTTGGGCAATGCTTCGTAATTGGCACGGATGATTTTTCCATATGCGGTTGGGCTTACGGTTCCTACGGTGTCCGGGATATTGATTCTGGTGGCTCCCGCAGCGACAGCGGTTTGGTTCGCTTTGATGAGAAAATCTAAATCGCTTCGACATGCATCTTCGGCGGAAAATAAGATATTCTTGAAATGGTCTTTCGCATAGCCCACCCACTTGGTAATCGAGTCCAAAACTTGCTCCCGGGTCATTTTCAATTTATTTTTCATGTGGATTTCGGAGGTTGCGATGAAGAGGTGGATGGAACTTAAGTCCGCTTGAATCACCTTATCAATATCCAATTGGTTGCATCGGGCAAGGCCAATTACTTCGGATTTCAAACCCAATTTCCCAATAGTCTTCACAGATTCGAATTCGATATCGGAAACCACGGGGAACCCTGCTTCGATCACATCGATTCCTAATTCATCAAGCGCCCGGGCAATCGCGATTTTTTCATCCATATTGAAACTGATCCCCGGCGTTTGTTCACCATCTCTTAAGGTCGTATCAAAGAAATAGACCTTTTCGGGCAAAATTAATTCGCCCCGAATCTTGTCCATCATATCGGACACATAAATCTGCTTGTCTGCATTAGCCATTCATTTCACCTTTGTTTTTCGTTTGCTTGTTAGTGGAATTGAATCCAATTGTTTTCGATTCAAACTTTTTTTGCACCGAAATCGTTTTGATGCAAACTTTTTTGCACCGAAATCGTTTTGATGCAAACTTTTTTGCACCGAAATCGTTTTGATGCAAACTTTTTTGCACCGAAATCGTTTTGATGCAAACTTTTTTGCACCGAAATCGTTTTGATGCAAACTTTTTT
>CAZUTM010000025.1:14632-23905 GCA_964623665.1 uncultured archaeon | reverse complement strand
ACCGAAATCGTTTTGATGCAAACTTTTTTGCACCGAAATCGTTTTGATGCAAACTCATTTAAATTCATTTCAATTGAATTCAATTCATTTTTTCCATGATATTTGTGTTCTGAGCCGAACAGAATAGTCCGGATCGTTTCCCAATTCTTTCCGTTGTTTTTTAGGGTGTTTCTGTCCCTTTTTCTGATCTTTTCTTTCTACTTCTTGATCGCGATTCGATTTCTGAGAATCGAATAGATCTATTTTACTTTGTCCGTTCGTCTTACTTTTCCTTGATTTCTTTATCTTCTATATTATTTAGATCTTTTAGGAAAAGCAAGACGCCGAATTTATAGTAGTAGGCCTAGAAGCAGGTTTAACAAGAGCGCAAAAAAGGAAGCAGAAACAAAAACAACAAAATTTGATGATCGGGAAGAACTTCCATCCGTAACACCGCTTACAGCACCGACATACTCTTGATTGTGGAAAGAAGTTCTTTGCACGAATATCACCTAATGCTCAATAAAGCGATAAATCCAATTTAAAACTTTCGGGAAAGCGGAATAAACATGAAATTAGCGGAGAAAATAAACGAAAAATGATAAAAGAAAAGCGATGTTTTGGAGAGTACCCCGATGATGATAACAAAGACAATTCGAGGAAGGATGAGGATTTGCTAAAATCCAATGAGATTTTATAGTTACACTGAGGGGCCTTTCCTTTCTCTTCTTTCTTTTTATTTTCGTTTTTTTCCTTCGTTTCAGAGCCTTCAGACCTTTTAGATAATGAGTTTAATGTAATTCGATTTATAAAATGCCTTTTAATTCCAATAATATGATGAAAAGAAGAGCGGAAAAAACAGATTGGCCATCGGATTCTTGATTTCTTTTTAACGGTTACAAAACCGGGAGTAATAGCCTTGTTTTATTCACGCCAGTGATGACTGTATTGTTTGCGATAACCGCATTAGCATAATGCTGCGGAATGAATTCCCCCGTATTGGTATTAAGCGCAAATCTTGGATAATTAGAGGAACTTACGGTGATGGAAATTTTATGTCCTTTATTGAATTGGTAGGCAATGGGGCCTAGTTCGATGATTAATTCATATTCTTTTTCGGGTTGCATCAATATTTGAGAATAGTTTTGAGGAACTCCAACAGATGTGAAATTGATATGTCTGTATCTTGCAGTAAGCGCGGCATCCCTTAACAAAATTTTTCGGCCATCAGGGTAAACATCGCAAAGTTTCACCATGAAATCGGTATCGGTGCAATTCGAGGTAATATATAATATCATCTTCATATCTCCTTCAACTGTTACGGGGCTTGAAAGTATTTCTGTTTCGAATTGAACGAAATCTTTTCTGGGGGTTCCGTCTGCGTATGTTTCAGCAGATCGTTGATCTACAGGTCCAACGGGATTGGTGAAAAGGTTTGCCCCTCCGATGGTAGGAATTGGAAACCACGGATTATAAAGATACGAGAAATTTTTCGGAATAGTCGGGAAAGTGCCGTTGAGAAGTAATTTGGTCGTTTGATCGGCCGAGATCCCGGGATACCATTCCGTGTATCGATACGGGAGGGGCCAATCTTCGGCGAATTTCCAATAATTTGCGGCAACGTTTGGTTCCCCTATTGCACCCATTAGATAATAAACGACTCGTTTATTCCACATTCCGGGTTTCTCGATTCCGAATACGGCATAATTGAAGATATCTTCTTCCCATTCGTTGATAAACGAAGTTCCAATCGAATTGGTGGGAAAATTCAGATCTCCTTGCTGTGTGGTGATCCACATTGCATGAGTCCAAGGGCCAATAATCAATTTTTGTTTTCCGCGTGCATTTTCGGTACCCAATTCATTGTATCCGCGATATCCACGTACCGTTCCGCCCAAGAAGATGTCAAACCAGCCCCCTACATGAAGTGCGCTCACATTTACATTTTCATAGCGATTGGGGCCTTCTGCGAGCGTTACCAAAGGAAACGCCGTGTTATTGAGATTTGCGGGATTATTCATCGCTTTGTACACATACCCGAGTTGATTTCTCCAACGTTCGCCGGCGGTAAATTCGGACCAATAATTCATAAGATGTTCATGGAGCGCGCCCTCCAAGATGGCATCCAAAGTCAAGTCGGGGGTGCCCAATTTCAAGCTTTGAGCGACCAAACCCTTCGGAGCTAAACCGGCATAAAAATATGAAATAATTGCCATTGCGGATGTGCCTTCGGAAACGATTTTTCCGTTGCACCAAGACTGATTGCGAATCCATTCAATGGTATAATAGCCATCCCAAGCGTCTGGAGCGAATAATAATGTATCGAGTGAGCCTTCGGATCCGAAAGTACCTCTGGAATCTTGGAGCACCACATGAAACCCCATCGCGGTGAATCTTGAAGTATAGACTTCGGGAACGAATTCACGAAGTCCATATGGAGAGCGAACCAATAATACGGGTGCGGGGTTCTTGCCTTTCAATGACGTATAATATACATCGGTCGCCAAGTGTACACCATCAGGCATCTCCAGCATGTAATGTTCTTTTCTCGGATAGCCAAGAGCAAGCAATCCGATGAAGAATATACTCGGAACCGCGATTACGAAAATGAGAATCCCCGCTCGGATCTTCGGGTAGGCCGAAACCAGCCCCAAAATCGGGCTGTTATAGTAGCGGTACATCTTTTTCAACGACAATTGACCGAATTTTCGACCGGGATAGAGATATAGCACGATCCCGAGAATAATCGGGATGATTTTGATAACCGTAATAAGGAAAGGCAGAGAAAGTATTTGAGATACAATTTGAGGTAATCCGGGATCGAAAGGCGACAATGCGAGATAGATGAGAACCGGATTGGAGAGATATATAGACCAGCGAACCGCTCTGTATATCTTTTGATACGGTTCCTTTGCCGTTCGTTTAATTACAACAGAGATATAATATCCAAACAAAAACATGGAGTACACCGATAAAACAATTGAAATATACATATTGAGGAAGCCCAAAGACATGATGACAAGGTTTTTCCATGTATATGACCAATAATTTTTTTTAGAAAACGTGTATTCACGGCCATTTTCGGGATATTTTTCAGCATATTTCACATAATTCATCCAAAACCCAATGACGTAAAGGCTTCTAGTGATTATAATCAACAGACCGCTTAACCACACGAAATTCCAATTCATGAATGGTCGTATTACGCCCGCTACACCTATAAAAAATTGAATAAATGGATTGATCATAATTCTTCTTTTGTCGCAATTGAATAAAAAATTAATGCTGATTAATGAAGCAAGATCTTGAATAAAATAAATGGATGTAATTCGATATGGCAATGGGTTTCAATGGTTATGGAAAAATTATTGGAAAAGGTGAATTTTCATAAAGAATTCTTTTTGTTCGATCCATCATTCAATTGGGTATGTATCTGTTTTCATTCTTTCGTGAGTTTGCACCGGCCTTGCATCTTGCAATCTCGGAAGATTTGCTCAATTGGACCGAGATTAATAACGAAGAGCCGATTCTCGAACCGCAAGTGGGCGGGAAATATTGGCGTGATCCATTTATTATTCGCGATATTCAAGGCACATTTCATTTACTTTGCACGGATGGCTGGAGCTCCCAATATATTGCACATGCATCCAGTTCCGATTTAATCAATTGGTCGGATCAGACCATTATTCATGTAATGAAAAATTATCCAAGTGCGAAAAATGCATGGGCACCCGAAGCAGTCTATAATCATCTGCGAAACGAATACCTTATTTTTTGGAGCAGCACTGTAGTGGATGCATTCCCCGAGCACGAGAACAAGCCCAAAGATTATTTGAATCATCGAATTTATGCGTGTACCACCAAAGATTTTAAATCGTTTTCTAATTCGTTTCTATTTTTCGATCCCGGCTATAATGTAATTGATGCTTCTATCGGATTTAATGGTTCCGAATATTTAAT
Organism: uncultured archaeon; assembly: GCA_964623665.1. Lineage (GTDB taxonomy): Archaea > Asgardarchaeota > Lokiarchaeia > Sigyniarchaeales > Promethearchaeaceae > CAZUTM01. Next base: position 19,966 of record CAZUTM010000025.1, on the reverse strand, counting down.
GGCGTTCAAGGATGAACGGGCAAAAGATTCTTTCTTTAGGGATGAGAAAGCGAGAAAGCATGTGCTATTCGGTACGTCTCAAGATCCGATGGGCACATGGGTTCTCCGAGATTTTCCCATTTCGCGTTCATTGTATTCCGAAAAAAAATCAGAAGTGGTGGAAAATCCTACTGAATATTGGTCGGAAGGGGCTTCCGTGTTTTGGAATTCCGCGGATCGCAAATGGTATGTCTTTTACGAATATTTCCGAAGCCACAAATACGGCTGCACCCGCAGTTCAGATTTGAGACATTGGGAAAACCTTGATTCTCAACTCGATATGCCTCCGGGCGTGAAGCATGGCACCGTTTTCGAAGTGAATAATGATAAAATCATAGAAAAATTAAAATCATTATTATAAAGCGACCGACAATTTCTTTTTCCATATTTTTTCGAGTTTTATTCAACCTCGCTTAATGCTTTTAGAAATTCGAATTTTTCCACCACTTCTTCATAAGTTTCGAGTTGTGATTCATATTTTCGAAGATACGCCTCATCGATTTGATCCATAAGGTAGCCGACAATCAGAGAATCCAAAAATCGGATATACTCTTCCAATTCCTCAAGGGTTTCAATTTCTTTCACATTCATTTGCATATATAGCAAGAATTGGATTTGAGCATTTAACCTTTAAGGTTTATTAGATCTGCAATAGTATAAGAGAAAAAATTTTTTATTTAAAAAATGGTAGATTGCGCTCGGCAAGCTTCGCTATTACAAGACATATAGAAAGTTTCGTTTCATATATTCGTTGAAAGCGCTTCCTTTTGTATGTTCAAGAACTTTGAGCTCTTCCATAAATCTGGTTGCGTAACTTATGTATAATTCACACTTTGAAATGAGAACCGTGAAATCCATAACTTCAAGCTTCGCCTTTTCAATAACCGACTTTAATTCTTCAACGGATTTCGATAATAAACCGAGAGCCACGGCTTTATTGTCTTGTAAAATTGCCTTGACTTGATCCACATATTCGATGTCCCCGAGTTTTGCTACGATTTCTTTGATAGCCATGAGGTCGTTAACATTCAATTTGGATGCTTGTTCAAGCAAGGTGTATTGTTCGACAATCGTTGCATTCGGTTTAATTTCTTCCGGTTTTTGGGGTTCAGAACCGCCTGCCGCTGCCGCTTTCGATTTCGCTTTTTCATATTCGGATGTTAATTTTTGGTTTTCTTTTTCGACCCGAGCAAGTTCTGCTTCATACACCGGTTTGTAAGCAGCAAATGCTTTGGCTAAATATTTTGGAACCGCTTCATAGTTCAATGCTTCTTTCGCATCTACGATTTTATTGTACGCAAGATTGAATGGTAATCGAACACGCATATACACATCGAATAATTCTTGCTCCTTTACGGCAATAATGCCTTTTCCAACTAAAGCGGTAATCCAATAGGTAAAAACCGCAGCGAGGATCGCATCGGACAAAAACGCTCTTCCTAAAGCAACTACGGCCAATCCCATGAACACTACATAGACCAAAACAAGAAGTGAAACAATAATCTTCATCGGAAATGCTTTTTTGGAATTAAACCAATAAGTCATTCCCAAGAGCACCGAGGCATAAGTGACTAAATCTGACGTAAACGACCCGGTAAGCCATGGATTGGCTTGGGTCCCCACAACATACCATGCTGTGAAATTCGGATTGCCTTCCGCCCAATTCGGTGGAACTCTTGCAAATAATCCCTTCAATAGAACGTTGATACCAACCGCGATAACGGCAGACAATACGATAACACCCGCATACTTCAATACGTTCCGCACTCTTTGGTTTTCCCACGATTTTTTACTATTTCCGAAAGAAAGGATCCATATGATTACACAGATCGCTGCTGTGATTAAGTATACTAACTGACCACCGATTAGCGCAACCCAGCCTGTAAATAACATTAGAAAGGTTTCATTACCCGGAGTGCGGACCCAGTCATAAATGGCTTTAGATAACGCCAGATCATTAGCACCGTTATCCAATGCAAGGTAAACGCCCGCAGCGACCGCTATAACAATTGAAAGAAGGTACATCACCAATGGCATTTTATTTTGATATCGCGGGTTCGACTTGTCGATACAAGCGCTATCATCTTTAGCCAATTTCGGTTTGGTTTCGCATTCCTCTTGCAATGATCGATCTGCGCTTTTAATTGACAATTTTTCGTTGTTTTCGCTCATATTTTAACACCTCGCTCACCGCTGGTGAGCAGTTGTTGATACTTTGTATTTCGCTGACCGAATTAATTAAACTTTACAAATGGCACCCGAAAAGTAATGAAAAAAAGGAAGATGGCGTTTCCATATTGCTATGAAATCTTTGATGAGATATTGATGAAAAACTTATTTCAAAATCGCATGAACTTTTCTTAAATCTTCATCTGTCGGTTTCGCTTTCTTATTAACGATTTTCATGATATCATCATTTTCATTCCTCGGAATGATATGAAAATGGGCATGCATAACGACTTGACCGGCAGCTTTGCCGTTGTTCTGAAGGATATTTATTCCCGACGGTTTCAATTTTGCTTTAATATGTTTAGCAACCTTTACCAAATCGACCATAAATTTTTTTGATAATTCCTCATCAAACTCGGTGATATCTTGTACATGGAGTTTCGGAACCACGACCGTGTGGCCGTCGCTGAAAGGATTAATATCAAGGAACGCCAGCGTGGTTTCGGACTCATATACTTTGTAGCAGCTCCATTTTCCGGAGATGATATTGCAGAAAACACATTCGGTCATATGCTTTAAAATCTTGCAAAGCTTTTAATCATTCATGCTGTTGGCTCAGATCATCAAAAAATTGGAAGAACTTGCCCCCCAAAGCCTCGGATTATCAAAGGATGTTTATGGACTGCAATTCGGAACGAAAATCGGGATGGAGAAGAAGCATATCACCAAGGTGCTCATAGCTCTTGATCCCTCTAAACTCGCCATTGCTGAAGCGGTAAAACTCAAGGCAAACCTCATGATAACACACCACGGACTCACACATAACCCCATTATGGAAATCAACGATGATTTGCTCGACAAAATCAGATTACTCAGCGAAAATCGAATCAATCTTTTCGTTCTTCATACCGCGTGGGATGCCGCCCCTTCAGGCGGTGCTGAATCGTTTGTATCGAAATGTGCCCTTAGGATTCTGGAACCGCTCAATTTCCAAGACGGCACCCACAAAAAAGCCATCGGAAGGATTTGTGTTCCTTATGAGCCAATCACGGTCGAAAAAATAGCCCAGCGGATCAAAGCCAATTTGGATCTTAAATATGTCCGAATACACGGCAAAATTGATGCGCAAGTCAATAGAATCGCAGTCTGTCCCGGAAAAGGAATAACAAAAGAATCAATTTTCACCGCTGCGGAAAAAGAATGCGATTGCTATCTTACGGGTGAGGCTACCTACAAAGAGATTTTGGATATAAAAACATTCGGAATCAATCTGATCGAAACCACGCACTATGCAAGCGAGATGCCCGGTATGGAATCCCTTTTCAGAACCCTTTCTCTTGAGTTTCCCCGCACCGATTTCACAATCTATAAAGAAGAAGAGAATTGCACGTACATTTAATTTCGAATTTCTAAGCAATTCAAAGATCTTGTAAATTAAAAGTTAAAACGAAAAGAAAAGTAATCCTTGAAATTTTTATGGCACCGTGCATTGATTTACACACGGAAATGATGATGTTATCCCTTTTTGAGCCGCCGGCGATGATAAACCTATTTTAAATCTGATCCGTGCATCTTAAATAATTAAACCTAAAAAATTAAATTTCAAAAAAAGAATCGATGGACCGAATTATCCACGTTCGGAATTCCGCTTTGATATTCTGCGGGAATGACCCTTTCCCTTATGCTTCTTTTCGATTTTTTTATGTATACACGCAAGTTATAAATAAAGCGCGTAAAGTAATGTGAGACTACACAGAAAAACTCACAAAAAACGTTTCGATGTTCGGTATTAACCATATCCCGTGCAGAGCATGGATATTCTGCGGGTGCGGATTATACATCCGGAACTTTTTTCGATAATTTGATTTTTCCTTTTTGTACCGGGGCTTCCCCATCGCCATATACTTGATATAAAGCGGTTCTACGTGCCAATTCGGAGAACACTGCATATACATTTCTCTGATTTTCGTAAAGTGCTACCGAAGGATAAACAATTGGGTTCCACAAGCTGAGCGGGTCATCATTAGGATACAACAACCCTTCTTCTCGCAGAATGCCCTCAAGTTCTTCTTTGGTAATCGTGTCGTTTAAATCAACCTTGTTAAGCATTACTAATAGAGGAATATATTTAATGAGTTTGTTATCGCTTATCTTTTTTAGTTCCCTCAACGATTCTAAATTATCTTCAAGTCGTGCTCGTTGGGCATCCCATACAAAAATAACTCCATCGGTGCCATCGAAAATTTTTTTCCTCAAAGGAGAGAAACGGGATTGACCGGCAACGGTGTAAACGTGAAACAAAATCTTGTTTTGTTGAGTATGTCGAAAGATCCCTCGGTCAAAATATAATGTACTTCCGGATGACATCGCGATCTTAGTAATATCTCCTTGGGGAATGACTTCTTTTGCTTCTTCTGTAACCAATTTAGCAAAAGTATCAAGACAAGTAGTTTTCCCGCCTCCAGCTGGACCCCAATATACGATTTTGATATAGATCTCATCGGTTTTACTTCTTCGCACCACTTTTTCAGACCTCAACTTTTCTCTTGTATATTACTGTAAATGCCGATTTCATTTAACTATTTTTTTATCAAAATCAGCCTTCAAATTCATGCGGAAAAAACAGAAAAAATAGCCATAATGATGCGATACTGCTAATTGTATTAACAATCATTGTTGATTGCTGGAGCTTCTCCCGGTGTTTTTACAATAATTTAGATATAACAAATATTTAAGAAATTCGGTATTGAAATTCATTATTGTTTGGTTATTCTCGAGCGACCCCTGCTTTAAGAGCTCGTTTTTCAACTGTTGACAACCAAATCTCTCAATACATTCACGTTCTTCCTTGAGGTTCCATACATCTGCAAATATGAAATTTTCAAACTTTAATGCACCGGGGAAAGAATCGGCGGTGATGTATAAAGCATAAGGATTGGTTCTTTTATTTTCTTCATCAGCAGCAATGTTGTCTATCTCATCATCATCGCCATCGGCATCCTCATCATCATCGCCATCGGCATCCTCATCATCATCGCCATCGGCATCAGCCAAATCGGCATCCTCATCATCATCGGCATCCTCATCATCATCGCCATCGGCATCAGCCAAATCGGCATCCTCATC
>CAZUTM010000025.1:0-14532 GCA_964623665.1 uncultured archaeon | reverse complement strand
GGCATCCTCATCATCATCGCCATCGGCATCAGCCAAATCGGCATCCTCATCATCAACAGCACCGGCATCCTCATCATCAACAGCACCGGCATCCTCATCATCATCGCCATCGGCATCCTCATCCTCATCATCAACAGCACCGGCATCAGCCAAATCGGCATCAGCCAAATCGGCATCATTTGGGATAACATCTTCATTTAAATCAAATTTTCTCATTCTATTTATTGATTCCTTAATGGAGAGAAATGCATGCTTGAAGTCGGCAATTCGTCGCTTCCATTCAGACTTGTTTTTATCTTCCGGAATGGTTTCATTCAATTTTTCTTGGATGTAATCCGAAATTTCATCATGCTCAAGCAATAGCGAACGTTCATAATATCTGAAAAGATCATTTTTTACCTTTTTAATGGTTTTTGGATGGATTTTAAACATGCTTTTGCCGGCGATGCCTATCTTTTGCTTAATTTCTTGACTATTGGCTTTCCCTTGAAAATAAATGAGTAAGAATTGTTCGAATTCGCTAAATCCGTTGAAATTCTTAATTTTTTTTAATATATAATTATCGATTTTCATATGGATGGCAAGTAAATCCAAGCCATTATCCATATTGATATCTTCTTCAATCTGGGCAGTGGTTGCAACCCCGGTGGCGATCGCCTCAATAATTTTAATTTTCCAATTAATGAAGAAATTCACATAATCGGCGAAAAGCACCAAAAGATCCTCGACAGAGATGGTATCAACAAGAATATTCAAAGAATCGAGTAAAAGGAAAGCGGGCCAAAACCGCGAATACACCCACCCATAGATATCAAGAGATTTCAGATAACCGTTATTTCTTTCGATTAACTTATCATGCAAGGAAAAGGAGAGATTTTCTTTGAATTCTTTATAGTAGCTTACGATCTCTTTCAATAGAGAATAGCTCACATTTAATAAGGAGTAGAGATTCATCGAAAAAATATTCTTATGAAGAATAACTGCATTTACCGGGGATAGGTTCAAAAGCCATATCAGTGAATCTAAAGAACTTATTAAATTTTCAGAGATATCGAGTTTCACCAACGATTGATTCCCGGAAAAGTTAGGACACTTAATCAACAGAGAATCATTCAACCATACTGATTGTAATTGGGTAAGATTTTTTAAGATCGAATCAAGGTCGACATCAAACAAAATCGAATTTGATAAAGAGAGTTCTCTTAAATGAGTGTATTTCCCAAGAGAAGAATAATCCGAAAACGCAGATTGTTCAACATATAATTGCTGAAGGGTTTGATGGGCTTCAAGGAGAGGAAACCGAGATAAATTATCCCCGCAAATCCTTAAATCTTGCAAATGTTTCATCGGTTGGATATACTGAAGAGAAGTATCATCCAAATAATTATCAAAATAATAGAGGGTTGATAAATTCGGAAACCGCTTAAGAATTTCGGGAGATAGCGCCTCAAAATTGGAAAGATTCAGGGAATGGACATATCCATAAGTCGTTTCAGCAATCCTCAATTCATGGTCTTGATCCGGAATCCAAATATACCTCAGAATCCTGTTCAAAGGAGAGATGATTATCGTGAAATTATAACACGACTCAATCGATAATTCTTTCAAGTTGGGTGATTTTGAGAAATCCAGAACCCGGTTGGCTCTTAGAATAACCGCATCCAAATGTAAGATTTCAAGGTTTTGGTGCAGAAACCCCGCTAATTCCTCCACTTCACTCGAATAGATTCTCAACTCGCGAATTTTCTGAATCCCGGATTCGTCAATCTTTGAGACCTTTATTACCTTGCAAGTTTCCACCACGAGCATCGCACCCGAATCTGCGATTCCAAGTATCGTGTTAAGAAGCAACCCATCCAGAGTGCTACTTTTCACTTTAATGGTAGTAAATGACTGCCCTTGAGGAAGATTGCGAATCCGTTTGGTGGGACTGAGACCCTCGAACTCAATGGATTTGTCCATAAAAAAGAATATCACAGAGGAATAGATAAAACTTTTGAAATGGATTCACACAGCTCTGCAAACACAAACGGTTTTTGCACGAATCCGTTAATCCCTTGTTTATAAAGCACATCCACAAATTGGGGCTCATATCGACCCGAAATGATAATCACCGCTTGATTCGGTCGCATTTCCTTGATTCGTTTCAATACATCTATTCCGGTGGTATGTTTCAAATCCAAATCAAGCAGTATAATATCGATCTGATCAGGTGTAGTGGAAAGGTAATCGATTGCAATCAATTCATCCTCGAAAGTGCGAGTATTCCAGCCCATTTTTGAGAACAACTTCGAAAGCACGTACAAAATTCCGGGTTCGTCGTCGATCACAACTACTTGCATATGCCTCGATGTTTTTAGAAGCCTAAATGCTACTCAAAATCAGAAGATTTGGTGCGTCCGCAATAATTTTTCTATAGGTATATAAATCAAAAAATCAGAATGGTACCATGAGTGTAAATCCAAAAAATCTGCCGACTCTTGGTTTTTGGCAAATCCTATGGTACTTTCTAATCTTTGTATTGAACGTTCCCGTGTGGATATATAAAGTGCAATACAACATAGAGTCGATAAACGATCCGAAAATCTACGCTGCCGGAATCGCGATTATACTTTTTGGGTTCAAAGTTATGCTCTTGTCCGAAAACTACAATATACAAGCGGTGACCGTTAAAGATCTCTTCGTATTTCGATCATTTTTGATTATCGGTTTTGTTATTTGCTCGCTTCTTGACTTCATTCACATATATGAACCCGCTATTATTCTTATTTCTCTGCTTTTCGTGGTAATTCTTTGCTTTTTGTGTATGGTGGATTCCTACAATAATGCTAGAGAAGAATTTGGAGAATTCTTCCCCGCGCGCTTCTTTAGCCTTATTATATTGCTTGCGGGGATTTTTTATTTCCAATATTTGAATTATATGTGGATTTCGCCATTAATCCTATTGATTTTCAATATCATCTTGTTGACGGTGAATTTTATTGTTTTTCAAAATAATCCTTCCGGCAGTCCGCGGCCCATCTCTCAGAAAGATCCCCAGATCGGCTTAAAAAGAAAAAAAAGGCCTATTGAACTCAAAAATAAGCCACTTATGATTATATTCTTTTTGTTTTCGGCTTTGGGAATGATAATCGGATTGGAATTTTCGCTCTTTAAATTAATCAGCGAGAATCTTCCTTTCAATAACCAAACCATGATCTTTGCGGTCATAACGCTAATATTTTGTTCCTTTTGGGCCATTTCATCCGAATTATTACAGCATAAGCTTGTGGCCCTTAACTCGATTCCGCTCGTTTTGCTGGTATTATTCTTGGCTATTGTTGGAGTGCCTTGGATATTGGCAACTACGGGATTTTTAAGCGATACGATTGCGGGTATGGCCCATTTCATCGGGATCTATCTAAACATGATTATATTATTCGTAATCATGGCACATATCATTATTGGCTCAAAAAAATCATTCATCATGGAAATCATGACAAAAGTGGCGTCTTGGGGATTAGCGTTAGGCTTCGCTTTGGGTTTAGCAGGATACTTCTTCGGCGGAATGAATTATCGGGTCGGCCCCGAAATTGCAATAGCATACACCATCTTAATGACATTGGGATTAATCTCGCTCTATTATTTTTCAAAAATGAAGGAGGAAACATAATGAACGACCAAAACCACCATAATATTGACACCCCGCACTGCTTGTCAACCGAAAATGAAGCCTCTTTGAATCGAAAAACGAAAGCAATCCCACTACTGATAATTGTGTTGATTTCGGGTTCAATTCCGATTATTTATGATACGGTGTATGATGCGGCAATGCGCTCGCAATTACCGGTTCATCCGTTAGCAAAACAGAAATATGTGCTAGCTTATTATTACCCGTGGTATGCGAATTCAACCAATTACACCGACCCGGCACGCGGCATATTCGAACACGGCCAAGGAACCGAGTGGATCCGATGGGTGGGCTACAACTACACCATTGCACCGAATCTTACCGAACAAGATATCTTTTATTGGCGCTACGGAAAATCCCGAAACTATAGCATGGCATCCGTTGCCCATTGGCCGATTGAAGGGATGTTTGATTCGAGCGACCCCGAATATATAAAACGAACTTTTGAGAAGGTTCGGCAAGCCGGGATCGATGTCTTGATCTGCGATTACGGCAATTGGCTCGGGTGGCAGAATGAAATCATAAACAATACCATGACCATCGCTGATGAATTGTTGAGAGAAGGTAAATGGGCCCCAAAAATCACGATGCTTATGGGCGTTTCAAGAACCGATTATCAAGAATATTGCAATTGGCATGCTGAAAGCCATAATATAAGCCAAAACGATGGCCCCGCTTGTTTGGCATTCCACTTTTCCTATATGTACGACATAATGTTGAATCATGAGTCATTTTTCAAGGTAGATGGAAAACCCGTAATTTTTACTTGGTCTCATTATGTTCCGGGGTTTGAATTGTGGAACAACGCGATGACGATATTGCGGAAGAAATATGATTTCTATCTGTTGGCGGATTGGGGATATTACAAGCCGGGCCCGATTCCGGAAAAGTGGCTCGACTTGGTTGACGGTGTGGTCTTCTATAATCCAGTGGGATATTTGTATAATAGCGGGCCAGTGCCAAACACACCAAACAAATACGAAAATTTATGGTGGCTTGACTGGAAGAACGATCCGCAAGATCCAAACAAAGGCGTTGCTCCAGAAATTACGCGACATTCGCAATTGCAATCCCCTACAATGAGACAAATGTATCTTAATATAGATCGATATATGCGACATCGCGGCAAATTCTTTGCTCCAACGGTCATTCCCGGCTACGATGATAGAATGATCTATCCGCATGCCGATTCATTTGTGGGTAGAACCCATACCACCAATTATGGGACAATGCAAACGTATGATGGCATGTGGGAAGACGCGCTGTCAACGAATCCATCTTGGGTGGTAATTTGCTCATGGAATGAATGGCATGAAGGAACGGAGATCGATGAATCGGTAGAATACGGGAGGTTTTACATCGATCGAACCGCTTATTACTCGGGAAAATTAAAAACATAAAAAAATAATCGGATAATAGGTTAAATAAATGCTAAATTGACTCATTTTTTCTTCTTAATGATGATACTGAACAATGTCCCGCCAATTAGAAAAGATACCAATGCAACAAGACCTAATCCTAACCAATAATCACGATTCGAAAACAAATCAATAAAATGTTCCCAAATCGATTTTGGAGCAGCGGGTAAAGACTCTTGAGGCCGAACTATTTCCATAAAGACCAACATACCCGAACTAAACACTGCCGCTATTTTGTTACTATTAAACGAATAGTCGAAAAAGTTAACGAAGCGAGAAGAACAATTAAAATTGATATCGATGCGCTTTTTAAATAACGGTGCATACATGTTATTTTGTTGCATAAATAAAAAAGATAACGCCAGTTTAAGAAAAGTCGCGGATTTAACAGAGTTTAGAAAGTGCATGTTGAATATCATTCAAATCGAAGGGTTTCTGAATGAATTCGCACATTCCGTTGTTCAATAACTCTTGAATTTTTTGATTATAGCCTAAACCGGAAATGCCTATCACTTTTATTTTAGGTTGAAGTTCTTTTATTTTGAAATAGAGTTCGGATCCCGTGGTGTATTTCAAATTCATATCCAAAAATACCATATCGATGATTGCTTTGTCACTGGATAGATATTCGAGTGCTTCAAATTCATCATCAAAAGTGTAGGGTTCATGGCCCAATCTTTTAAGCATTCGACCCATTACTTGGAGAACGAGATAATCATCATCGAGTATTAAAATGTTCACATGTTATCTTTTGTTTTTGCGTATATAAACCTTGGTATTATGCGATTGTCGCGTTCTGGGGAAAATTCGATTCAAATTGGTAAAGAGAAACCTTTTATAGAAAAAATTATAAACGGGTAGATGCAATAAACAAATATGATCGAGCAGATTAAGTTAGCAAATTTCGATGCTATCCAAATCGGGGATAGCGCTACGTTGAGTAAAACCATTACCGAAGCCGACGTCATTTTATTCGCCGGGGTTTCCGGTGATTTTAACCCTTTGCATGTGAACGATCAATTTGCGAAGCAAACGATGTTCGGAAAGCGGGTGGTGCATGGATGTATTTCCAGTGCGCTTATTAGTGCGGTCATAGGAATGAAGCTTCCAGGTCCCGGTGCGTTATATTTGGATCAAAAAGTTGCATTCAAAAAGCCCGTCTTCATAGGCGATACATTGACCGCGAAGGCCGTTGTTAAGGAAAAATTGCTGAAGAAAGAGGGAAAGATGAAAATTTTGATATTAGAAACCAATGTCTACAATCAAGATGATGTTGTTGTCACGGAGGGTCAAGCTTCTGTGATGGTTATGTAATTTTTCAGACCAAAATTGTCGGTGGAGACGTTTTTTCAAAAAGCTTTTAAATGATTTTTTCCAACTCTACTCAAATGAAAGCCGCTCTCGATAATTATTCAAACGATCAGTTGACCGTTCGTGCATGGCGCTGGTGGAGCGGACTTTGGGTGTGGTAAGGCCTCTAATCGGTGCATCTACGATTGATACCGATTAGGGGGTGAAAACCATAGGCGTTTTTTGTGGGATGCGTTTCCCTCAAGAGTGCTTAAGATGAATCCTCTCAAACGGTATCTTTGGATAAATCGATAAGTTGCTTTGCAACCCAAAAATTCATTCAAGTTATGAAAAGGAGTATTGTAAACCATGGATATATTAAACAACAAAATTAATTTGCCCGCGGAAAAGATCCCAACCCACTGGTTGAACATCAAACCGAGTATTGGAGGAATGGAAAAGTTTCCGCCGATGTATCTTCCAAATGGGCAATTGGCCACTTTTGAAGCGATGTGTACGGTCTTTCCGACCGAGTGTGTGATTCACGGTGCAACGATGGATCCTCTCGTTGAGATTCCGAAAGAGGTTCGGGAAGGCTATGCATTAAATAACCGACCTACGCCTGTTCAACGGGCTTTTCGATTGGAGAAATATTTGGGATTGAATCCCGACAAACAGCGAATCTATTTCAAACGCGAAGATGTGTCACCGACCGGCAGTCATAAAGCGAATGCCGCGATTCCGCAAGCGTTCTACGCGAAGAAGCAAGGATTGGAGGGATTAACCACCGAGACCGGTGCGGGCCAATGGGGTTCGGCGCTGTGCTTTGCCGGTGCGCTCTATGGCTTGAAGATTAAGGTCTTTCAAGTCCGAATCAGTTATCAACAGAAACCCGGTCGGTTGGTATTGATGAAGGCATATGGTGGAGAGGTGATTCCGAGTCCGTCGCCCTATACAACATCGGGAAAAGCGATTTATGACAAAGATCCGAACCATCCGGGTTCATTGGGTATTGCAATCAGTGAAGCAGTCGAGGCAAGCATGGCTTCTCGAAGCATTCGATACACGCTCGGTTCCGTGGTGGATTTTGTTCTGTTATATCAAACCGTTATCGGGCAAGAGGCGAAGATTCAGATGGAAATGGTCAAAGATTATCCGGATGTTATTATCGGATGCATCGGTGGTGGTTCTAATTTCGCAGGTTTAGCCTTGCCTTTCATGAAAGATAAGTTGGAAGGAAAGAAGCCGGATTTGGACTTTATCGGTGTAGAGCCCGCTGCCTGTCCTTCGATGACTCGCGGAAAATATGTATTTGATTATGGCGACGCAGCCAAAATGGCTCCGATTGTCAAGATGTACACCTTAGGCCATCAATTTATCCCAGCACCCGTTCATGCAGGTGGATTGCGTTATCACGGCTCTGCCCCGATTTTAGGGGTGTTAAAGGAAATGGGCATGATGCGCAATGATGAAATTCATCAAAAGGAAGCGATTAAATCCGGGATGTTATTCTGCAATCTCGAAGGCCTTCTTCCCGCGCCGGAAACCTGTCATGCCGTGGCACAAGCAATCAGAGAAGCGAAAAAGGCTAAAGAAAACAATGAAAAGAAAACTATTTTGTTCAATTATTCGGGCCATGGATTCTTCGATATTCAAGCCTATAAACTTTTGGAGGAGGGCAAATTGGATGATTATGAACTTCCACAAAAGCAAATCGATGAATCCATTGCTTCAATTCAATTGCCGCCCCTACAAAAACCCTAATCTTGTGTTATTTTATTTATTTTTTCTTACTCTAAATATAAAACTCAAAAAGAAAATCCCGTGGACAGAGTTATCCATGTCCAGTATAGAACGTGGATATTCGTTGGGATGGTCCCTCTCCCTTTTTCAAAGCGACCGGCCCGCTTGGTAGTTCCTAATTAAAAAGATGCACTAAAATCCCGGAATACCTAATGATCACTAAAAACGGGAACTTTATATACTCCCGCATGGATAATAGAACAGATGCGCCCCGCATGCACCAACTCAAGAAGGAAGTGAAAAGAATGAAAAATCAGACCCGAAAATCCGAACAGGTCGGCCATAAAGCGGTAAGAGCAAGTCGTGACAGCCGAAAAGCCGGTCAAGAAGCCGAACCTCGCCGCCGAAAAGCTGAAATTACAACCGCAATATTCCCGTTGGAAAATATCTCGGAAGAAGAACTCGAATCCCGGAAGATTGTTGCGTTCTACCACGCGGTGGACCTCATGAAACAAGAAGGCTACATTCTCAATAAAGACCTGACCGCCGTTCACGAAGATGCCGACAAACCCTATTTTAAAGCCAAATTCTGCAAAAACGGATGGGAAATTCGTCGGATCACGAATATCGAAGGGTGGATGGTCATCATTCGCTACCAGCGCTATCGCACCAGGCAACAGAACAAAGTTCGGGGTGTAGAGAAACCGGCAGAGTTCGAGGTCCTTGAGCCCAGAAAACAGCATTATACAAAGGCAACCAAAGAAGCCGTTAAAGAACTCTACAAAATGGGTAACACCGTGACTCAAATCATTCGTGCGTATGAAATTCAGCGCGGGATTGTGTTGAAGCCCGGCACCGTTCGGAATTGGGTCAGCGAGGTTGCGAGAAAATCCCGAGAAATTGAAGTGGATATTTTCGAGTTGGAAAAAGCGATGCAGAAAAAGTTAAAGGAGCAAGAAAAAGCGGGGTGAGTTGCATCCATCACCAGTCCTACCTATTCAAATTCATTTATGATTTCATTGATTTACGAGGAGCATTTTCCAGCATCCATCCGGTTAAAATGCCACAAAATATATCAGATACACAATGAGAGTCGTTCCTATTGGCACGATTATATCATCCCATTTTCCCGGGGATATCAATTCAAGGGACATACTCACAAGAGCGGTAATCAATGAGAGCAGCAGCGCGGTTTTCATCTCTATTGGATGCGAGAAACCCGGAAAGAACACACCAATGACCGCATATGAAAATAAAGCACATAAAAAGGCCAATACGAAGAAGCATGCGGATCCTTCAATAGTTCGTTTGCTTTGCGTAAATTTGATGTTGATGATATGTTTTCCGTATTTTTTCCCAAAAATGGACGCCCCCGTGTCTGCGATAATCATGATTAGAATCGCTGCTATCGGGAAATAATACATATCCGGTCTAAGTAAAAATATTGCCACCAAAATCGTTATCGCGAGACAATATCCGAAAGGCCCTTGTAGATACCCCACCTTTTTCTCTTCTTCTTCGCCTATTGCTTCATAGAGTTTTTTCAATTGCTCAATAGTTGTTTTTTCTCCGGATTTGAATGTAATAATCGTCATTGCGCCGGCAAGAAACACCGAAAGGATAGGGTAATAAAGATAAGGTGTAATAAGCACGGCGAGTCCGGCAAAAAAGTGAATAATTTTTCTTGCCATAAATGAAGAAATAAGCCCTTTGTCCTTTGCGACTCTTGGAATAAGAATTACAAGGAATACATAGAAAAGCGTGCAAGCCATCAAAATAGTATCATGGAGAATTGCATCCATGATTTCGGAAAGCGCGTATCGAATTAAAAAAGTGCGGTATATTTTTTTGAAATCGATTTTCTGTTTGTTTTTATAGGATTCGTGTAAGCGCTTGGCGTTGTTGGGATTTTCGTGGAGTTGGTTGTCGACTGCGGCGGGATACGGATGATCCTTTCCTTTTTACGATTATACGAGAACGATTGAAAAATTAAACATAAAAAAAACTGAAAAGAAGTTTCCGTGGACCGAGTTATCCACGTTCTGATTTCGGTGTGGATATTCTATGGGAATGCCCAGTTGTCCCTTTGATTTTTTCTTTTGTTTTATGTTTGGATGATAAGGTTTTTGATTAAAAAAATAGGTTATTGAAATAAGAGTTCTAAAGGGTATATTTAATATATTCGCCGGAACAGGGATGTGTGTTAATAACATGAAATTCTCTTGATTTGGGTTTGATTATAAGGGAGGCTAAGGTGCCCGAAGAGATTCCATGTGTGCAAATGCTGCAGTCATTCGGTCCTTGTTCATCCGGATGGCCGGGATCGTGGTCTCTTAATATGGATTTGATGGTTTCTTCTGTTATTTTTCCTTCATATTGCTGCACAAGGTTGTATATTCGTTTATATCTCCGTTTCGGGCTTTCGATAGGCGAAATGTCGAGCGAGGCCATTTTAAATCGAACTTCATCGGGTAGATTGGCATCTTTAATGGTTTCACCGATATATACATTGGTGTGTGCAAGGATTCCATTTTTTGGTTCTCTTACCGAATATCTTGAATGAGTGGTTTCCAGCACCGCCAGATTGCCCGATTCATCTCCCAAGCAATAAAAGGCCCCATTTGCTCGATACGAAATATTTGTTATGAATTTTATAGCTTCATCGACGTCCGCGCAGTTTTCAATCACTTCTTGTACAATGATGGTGGAGGGTACGCCGTGGGGATTGAAATCTCGTTGTTTCCAGCATCTTCCGTAGTTCAAACAGATGACAAGGCCTTTTTCATTCATTGCCACGTGATTGCCGACAAGGGGTAGTTGTGTAAGTGCGATATGCGCGTAGCCGTTGTCCGGAAACTCTTTTTTTAATAATTGGATGTGTTCCAGAACGTTTGGAAAATCGTAATTTCTGCCTATTATGGTCTCTCCTCCGATAGTTGCGGGCTTGGTGGCTCCGATGAAAGAGCATGCGACGGTTTCTTTCGGCGCATTTTTATAAACAAATTTGGGAAGTCCGTTTATGATTTCGAAGACTTGGCTTAATAAAGCCATTGAGTGGCTGATATCTGCGCCTTTTTCAATTCCGGTGAGTTTTTTCCATTGGTTCGGAAGGTTTTCCCGAATGGGTTTTTCGATGTATTTTTTCGATAGAGATTCAAGGCTCTTCTTCACCACCGCAGCCGGAACGTTCGGGGGCACCATTTCTTTGAAGAACTCGGAATTGAATACAAAATCAATCGCATCATGAATTTCTTTGCGCAGTTTTTCACCTTGTTGGAAGCCCCTTTCATAATGGGTTCCTTTCGTTTCGATATAACTTAACATAATTTCACGTTCTCCTTTTTTTCTTTTCTTTTACAGTATCTTTGAACTGTTTTCCTTTATGACTATTCCTTCGGGAGGGTTTCTTGGTCGCGCGCTTCGAATTTACCTCTTTCCTCCCTTGATTTTATATTGATCCGCAAGATACCCGACAATAACATCTTCCAGTTTATCTTTTTCCTTGAATGTGGCCATCATACCGTACATCGCGGCTTCGCCTTGATTTGATTTTGACGGATTCTCTTTCACTTCCGAAATGGCTTGTTTCAAAGCGCTTATAAACTCGTCTACGTAGTGAGCATGGATTGGGTTCACCAAACAGTGGAGTGCTTGGGGTTTCTGCATCTTGTCCAAGAACCACCCTTTTTCCATTAAGACATCACCAACAGCGTAAATATTCAATTCGGGATCGGTGGATGTAAATGAGAAGACGGTCATTACCGGATTTCCGAGGATTTTCAGTTCCGGAATGTTTTTGATCTCTTGGATCAGCCGTTCCGTTGTGGTTTTTGTGATGCGTGCGGCATCTAAATATCCTTTTTCACCCATGTACTTTAATGTTGCCCATGCTCCGGCGATTGGCCCCCCGCTTCTTGTTCCTAAAATGGTGGGAGAAGCGTACAAACCGCCGGTCCAATTCGTGTATGCGTAGAATTGATGTTTCCAAATTTTATCGGATTTGAAAAGAATTGCGGATGTTCCTTTGGGTCCATGGCCATATTTGTGAATGTCGATGGAGATCGAGGTGACTCCCGGTACAGAAAAATCAAAATTCGGGATTTCATAGCCCAATTTTTTGAGGAAAGGCAAAATAAACCCGCCCACGCAGCTATCGGTATGGAACCCGATGTTTCGTTCTTTTGCAATTGCGGCCAATTCCGTGATCGGATCCACGCCGCCAATGGGAAAATCGCAAGCCGAACCTACGATGAGAATGGTGTTGTCCGAAAGGGCGGCTTCAACAGCCTTGAGTTGCGGTCGGTAATTCTCATCCAAAGGCACATAGACTTGATGTACGTCAAAATAATGGCCCGCCTTATTGAATGCCGGGTGAACCGACTCGGGAAGTATCATCTCGGGATGCTTAATATTCGGAAATTTCTTTTTAGCCCAATCACGATAGGCTTTTACTGCAAGACAAATGCTTTCCGTTCCTCCGGTGGTGATATTCCCGACCACCTTATGGTCGCCCCCCAACATCGCTCCGATCATGGCGACGGTTTCTGCTTCGAATTGTTTTAGCGAAGGAAACGCGGCCGGGTTCAACGCATTGGTTGAGAAAAAGAGGTTGTTGATTTCTTTTAGCATCGCTTTGAGTTCCTCCGAATAATGATAGACATACGCGAAAGCGCGGCCATGCTCCCAATCCACATCGTTTTTTCGATAATCTGCGATCGTTTCAAGGATTTTTTCTTTTTTCAGCCCGATTTCTTCAAGTTTGGTTTGCGGTTCCATCAGCCTTTTTTAAAAATTCAACATTAAAAAACTTTTTCCTATTTTCGCCATTCCATTAAATCCAATTCACCACAGTCGCTTCAATTTATTCAAAAATTATTTGAATCATTCAATTTTTGCGTTAAACAAAGGATTGTAATTTTGACAATAATTTTTCGAAAATAATAAGGGCTTTCCTATCTTTTTTCGGGTGTGCGGATTTTAATTTGCGATTCGTTGACTTGCGGAGATGGTGAGCGTTCGCTTACGAGGGATTTTATTGGCGCGGGTCCGAGAACGGTCGCCTCGGTATTGCTTTCGATCTTAGGAGAGTCCTCGAAAATTTACATAAAAAGAAGTGAAGAAGTGCCAGGACTTTTAGAATCCACAAATTCTAAGATATTTAATCCAATTTCCCAATCTCTTGAACCCTTTGACCCCAAATCCATTGATATATTAATGATCTCGGCCATGTCTATGGATGAGCAATCCGTGAAATCATTGATTGAGAAATGGAAGCAAAAATCGGACTCGGTTATCATGCTCGGCGGCCCAATCGCCTCGGATCATTCATCGATAAAGCGAGTTCAAGCAGATATTGCAATGATCGGGGAATCCGAAGCCACACTCAAAGCATTGTTTCAACCGTTCAAAGGAAAAGCCTTCTCGAAATGGGAGTTTCTGAATATCGTGAAAACATTGAAAAATGTTGTATATTTTTTATCGGCCAAGCAGATCATATACAATCGGTTTCCGGAATTCGTCTCGGGAAAAGAATTTGAAACTATGTATTCGGATCCCCGATTCATCACCGCTTATAACGATTATGCTACCGCAAAGGTATATGTCGAATGCGTTCGGGGCTGTTCCAACTATCGTCGCACATCTATCCCAATCGATCAGCATTCGTGTGACTCCAAGTGCGGAATTTGTCGCGGAGACACGTTCAAAACAACCCTAAGTTGTCCATCTGAGATTCCTCCGGGATGCGGGTTTTGTTCCACGAATTTCATTCATGGACCGGTAAGATCGAAAAGCGTGGAGACCGTGGTCAAAGAAATTCAAGAACTGATCAAACTCGGAGTCAAGCGAATTGTATTGGGTGGACCGGATCTTTTGGATTTCCGAAGAGAAGTTTTTATGCCGAATGGTGAGTGGCTGACTTCTCCAACCATTCCGCCCCCGCCAAATTATGAAGAACTTTCCCGATTGATCGAATCCATTAATGGCATTAAGCAGATCCAAACTCGGAGTGCCTTCGTGTTCATTGAAAACATAAAGGCCGCATTATGCACCGATCGAGCGTTGAGTATCCTCGCCAAACTACCCGACCCCATCTTCTCGATAGGCTGCGAAACCGGTTCAGACAAGTTCGCAGATATCTTGGGAAGACCCAATAGTCCATCGATGACCTACGATGCCGTTCGACGGGCCATGAAATTGGGAATTCGAATTCATGTCTATTTCATTCATGGCCTTCCCGGAGATACCGTAGAATATGCTAAAGAGACGTTGGAGTTGCTTAATAAATTTGCACAGCTTAATGTTGATAAATTCACAATCTATAAGTATCAAGAGGTGCCGGGCTCGCCGTTCTATTATAGAAACCAAAAACAAAAACAAAAATCACAAAAGCCAGACCAAGAATTGCTGAAA
>CAZUTM010000024.1:5082-40700 GCA_964623665.1 uncultured archaeon | reverse complement strand
TTATTAACTTATTAGTAGCATTTTTCTATTGAAGAGAAAATCCGGGCTTCCATGTTTGTATTCGCATAGCGCGTGAATAAATCTCTGCCAAATTTTTTTTACATATTGATCTCATCGAAAATATAAGTGCATTGGGTATACATCATATCTAATTTCAAGTTAATTTCTGAAATGGGGGCGTCAAATTCATTCGGAAAACGACTTTGAAATTTGGGATCGAGATTCCGGGCTAAAAGCTTTTTTAGAAAAGCGGGTTGTGGGATTTTATCGTGCTTCTTGCGATTGCAATCTGAACACGTTGAAACCAAGTCCCAAATCGGCGAATCAAACAGATAAGTATAGGGTAAAAAATGATCGACCTCAAGAAGATCCAAAGTCAGCACTTTACCGCAGTAAAAACACGAACGATCATAATCCAATAATGTTTCCCTATCGGATGAAGAAATCTGTCTCGGTCCAAAAGATTCTAAAACGGAATCTTTAACTTTTGCCAGTAATCGGGGAGTTAGATTGAGAGTCTCGAGAAATCTTGTGTGTTCCGCGACTACAGCATTCAAAAGGCTATAATACGTCATTTTTATGAATTCACAAACGGAAGTCGCAAATCCCAAATACTTTATCTTCCGATTTGACAGATGGGAGCGGAATTCTTGCTCGGTTGAGACATTAAATGGAACTTCGATTTTTTGAAAAGAATCATCATAAAAATCGTAAAATTCAATATCCTTTCTCAAAAGGAAAAGAACGGTTCGATTCAAGACCTTTCTCTGGATTTCATTAACCGTATCCTCGTCAATTTCCTCCTCTTCTATTGAAAATTTTTTATTATAACGCTCCGAAACGTTATTTATCAATTCCAGAATTTTTGCATCGCTATTCCGGCTTTGCAAGATTTTCAATCGGTATTTCATATGAAGGATGTATTGCATTTTGAAAAACAGTTTGGTGACCGAATCGTAATCAAGGAAACAATCGGATTGATTCACGATTCCTTTGTTTTGCTCGATTAAACGGATGATCGATAAGAATAGGACAAATTTGTAATTTGCGGTTTTCTTTCCCGCACTCAAAAAATTGTTGGTGGCATCAAGGTATCTCTTTAATTGGTCGATTGTGATGCTCATGATATCAAATGTGATTTCAAGCTATATAATACCTGCCAGGAATTCATCCACGCAGTCCGAATTTTACCATCCAAGTGAGCCCAAGAAAAAACGAAGTCGCGGGTTTAAAGTCAATCGGAACAAGTTTCATGAGCCATTTCGATTCATTTTTGATATAAGACAATTTCACCGCTCAAAGATAAAGCCGCATGATAAGCTTTATTTGTTATTTCCGATAGAATATCTTTATGAGTGAAAATGAAAAACCCGAAGTGGATCTGTTGGATCCGAAAATCCGTGAAAAGCTCACTACGGAGAACATCTATAAAATACTCAATCAATTCATAATCCCTTTGATTTCCGAAAAGGAAAAGGAGTTTCTCTTTGAACTTCAAGATTTTTTGATCAAAGAGGTGAAACCGAAAATCAATCTGAACGAGCATGTGTATACGTTGTTTAAACATCTCGGTAAAGTCAATCTGATGCAAAGGCTCAATCCTCATAATATGAGAAGAGTGGGATTTCGCTACGAGATGCTTTTAGCAATCTGTCTTTCGATTATCGATCCCGAACTCGATATGGCGCGAGTGGTGTCGGGAATTATCTTTTCTAATCCGGTATTTCACCATGGACGGGATAAACCGCATCTCAGAAATGTCTTTGACTCCGTGATTACGGGAGATAAGATCGGTTGCATCTGTATTACGGAGCGGGAGCATGGTTCCGATGCGGTGAACATGAATACTCGAGTCGAGGATAAAGGAGATCATCTGATTATTAATGGAGAGAAAATCTTCACGACCAATGGGCCCGTTGCCGATTATTTTATTGTGTACGGAGTTGGGGATCCTACAAGGCCGAGGGAAACGATGTATCAAGTGCTTGTTGAAAGAGGGATGGAGGGGTTAGAAACGCATCGCATCACGATTCCTTCATTGCCTCGCGTTCAAATCGGGCAAACGATCTTTAAGAATGTCAAAGTTCCGAAAGAGAATATTTTAGGCGGGCCCGGAAAAGGGTATAATAATCTGTTTTCAGGTTTGGTTGCAGAACGGGGTGCGATTGTAGGTTCCAGTTTGGGAATTGCATGGCTAGTTGCTTGCACGGCACTTATTTATACTAATTTTCGAACTCAATTCGGGAAACCCTTGTATTCCTTCCAAGCGGTGTCGTTCCCTTTGACCGAACTATTCATGGATCTTATGGCGGCTACGGAACTTGGGTTTAAATCTGCCACGCTTTACGAGAAATTCTTTGAATCAAATAAATATGCGGGAAGACAAGATATCATTAAATTCAATGCTGCATTCAGTTCCGGGACTAAAGGGCTCACTTCAAAGTTAGCCTTTAAAATCGCATATGAAGCGCAACAGTTATGCGGAGGGATTGCATACACAGATAATCTGCCCATTGATAGGGCTTTCGAAGTCGCGAAAATTCAAGAGATAATTGGCGGGTCGAGAAATATTCAAACCTTTATCGTTTCCAATTCCATCAAAGATATGATTAAGAGATTATAGCGAAAAAATGTCTCAATAAAACATAAATATCGTTTTTTCCAAAGAATATATAGAGGATATTAATGGAAAGTTTAAAAACGCCCATTACCAGTGTTTTAGAGAAATCATTGAATGAAATATTTCTTCCGAATGATTTATACACCTTTTTAGTCGGAGCGGGAGTGTCTATGAACCCGCCTTCTTGCTTACCTTCAGCAAAACAGATCATCAAGGATCTGTTAGATCTATGTGCGGTTCAAACTGAGATTGAAGCACTTTATCATCATCCCCGAATCAGATACGAGTTGATTGTGGAGCACATTCAAAGTGTTTATGATAAAGATCTTGAATTTCTTAATTATTTTGATTTCGTGACGGCCCCAAACTTGATACACGGGTTTATAGCGCAAATGATAACCCAAGGTCATTATGCGGTGACCACTAACTTTGATTACCTCATTGAGTTTGCCTTGATGAGGCTTATCTCTTCAGATTGTCATAAAAATATTATTCCGGTTATCACCAAAGAGGAGTTTCAAGATCCGGTTTTCCAAAACCCGAATTTATTAGTCGAACAAAAAAAATATCCATTGTATAAGATTCACGGTTCTAAAAAGAACGTGATTACCAATACAATTAGCACCCATACGATGGTGACGACAATTTCAACGCTGGGGAAAGACCGGGAAGAAGGAGAGACCTTTGCCATCGAGACGTATAAAAAACCCGCTATGAACAACTTGATGAATAACAGAACCCTTGTAATCATGGGGTAT
Organism: uncultured archaeon; assembly: GCA_964623665.1. Classification (GTDB taxonomy): domain Archaea; phylum Asgardarchaeota; class Lokiarchaeia; order Sigyniarchaeales; family Promethearchaeaceae; genus CAZUTM01. Next base: position 37,322 of record CAZUTM010000024.1, on the reverse strand, counting down.
TCCGGCTCGGATGATTTTGATATTGGGCCCGTTCTTAAAGAATTGCCTTATCTTCGAAAGTTGATTTGGATTGAACATGCAAATCAACACATAGAAAAATCCGAACGCTATACTATAATAAAACAAGAGAAAATCGATTTGAATGCGGTTCAGAACCCGATTCAACTATTATTGGAAATTGCTAATCGAAATAATTTTGAGGTCATTCTCATTCGGGGAAACACCTATTCGATTATTTCGGAAATTTGGAATTCTTTTCATCCTGAACAATTTTCTTCAATGAAATTGCTGTTTAGCGCATCGGATCCGGAGAAAAAATCAAGGGAGTTCAAAGAATGGGCTTCATTCATGTTTAAAAATGCCACAATAAAACAGAAATACTTCTTTACAATGATGATCTATCATTCTTTAGGCCAATTCAATGATGTTATTCGTGTAGGAGAGAATGGATTGATAGAAATTCCCAAGCTGATGCCCGAACTCAAGGAAGATCAATTGGGTGGCTTGCATAATTTGTTGGGGGTAGCATATTCAAACATCGGCCAGCTTGAAAAATCGAATAAACATTATGGTATTTTTTTAAAGATCGAAGAACAAGGCGGGGATCCGGAAGGCATTATTGCAGCGTTATCCGGGATAGCTGTAAATTTATACCATCAATCGAAATTCAAGGAGGCTATAGAAATTACCGAGAAAGCATTGAAAATTGCGATTGATGAAAAACTTGAATATAAAGAAGCAAATATGCTCAGTAATCTCGGAATGATTTATCGCGATATAGGCCAATACGATAAAGCAAAAGAATGCATAACCAAAGCATTGAAAATTGCCGAAAAATTAGGAATTTTAGAGGATAAGGCTTTGCGCTATGCTTTGTTGGGAATGATCGATAAAGTCAAGGGCGATTATGAAAGTGCTCTGAAATTGTATGTGGAATCACTGAAAATTTACGAACAATTGGGACATCTAAGAGGAATGGCAACCCGGTCGAGCAACATTGGCCAAATATTCTATTTACAAGATAATTTGGATGAGGCAAAAAAATGGTTTGAAAAATCTCTCGAGTATTCTAAAAGTATCGGAGATGAGCCCAATCAAGCCAGGATGCTAGGAAATCTAGCGGTTTTACATTCTCGAAAAAAAGAATACGATAAAGCATTGGAAATATATGAAAATATATTAAAAATGGCCGAAAAAGCGAATGATATCAGGGCGATAACAACAAGATTAAATAACATCGGAATGGTATACCAAAATCAAAAAATGTATGAAAAATCGATTGAATATTTTGAAAAAGCGAGGAATCTTGATGAATCGGCAGCCCTTTTAGAAAATCTGATTACAGACTTGAATAATATCGGAGTTTCATTATGGAAATCCGGAAAAATAAAGGAGGGGTTGGAGAAATTTGAGCAATCCTTGAAGATAGTCCATCAAATAGGTCATAAAGAACTTGAAAAGAGTGTTATCGATAATATCCGAGACTCAAATGAAGAATTTGCCGATATTCTTAAAAAGGAGGATAAATACAAAGAAGCTGCAGAGAGAAATCGAATTGCGTATCAAATAGAACTCGAGAGGAAAAGCCTTGATAACCAGAGTTTCTATCTCCATAGAATTGGGCATTGCCTATATCTTGCTGGGGACTATGAGGAAGCAAAAAAAACATATCAAATTTCCATTGATCTGAATCGGGAGCGAAAAAACACCCGAAAATTATCCGATAACCTATATTGGTTAGGAATTATTAAGTTTGAATTGAATGATTACGAAGGATCTTTGACGGCGTATAAAGAATCTATTCAATTAGCCGAACAATTACCCGATAGCGCCGGGGATTTAGCCCTTTTACATGATAAAATGGTAGATGTATATTTCAAAATGAAGAAATTCAATACCGGGGCTCTGCATTACCGAAAGTCGATCGATTATTCGCTCAAGGAAGACCCGGGATATAATAATATCAAAAAGAATTTGACTAAACTCAAGGATTTGGTCAATATATATGACCAGATTAAAAACCCCCAAAACGCTAAGCAAATGGCAGAAATCGGACTATCTTTAGCAACTAAGATAAATGATTTAGAAATGATTACGCAATTTAAAGATCTCATCTCGAAATATTCCTCATCAAACACAGGATAAGCGAATCTCTTATCTTTTTTACTCATTAATAAAATTCTAATTAAAAAAAAATTTAAATTCGGAATTATGCCGGAAAGGTAAGCGAAGCGAGTTTTGTGCCATTAATAAACTGCGCCGTGAAATTCAGATTTACCGTTGATACATCAAAATATGCAAAGGCGGTATTGCATTCAAATGCACTATAATCGTTGTTCGGATTGCCCCCCAATCCCAAAGTTACAACTCTGGTCTTGTTTATCCATTCCATTCTGAATTCGTGGTGATGCCCGCAAAAGATCATATCGATATCGTATTGTTGGCAAAGGAGATTCAATTCGGTTTTTACTCCGGTCAATCTTACGGGATTTGGATGCATAAAAATCAAGGTATAAGGGGCATTTTTATTGGCCTCCAAATCGTTTTTCAACCAATTGAGTTGGGCTTCGGTAAAATTCTGAGACCACCCATGCCCTGTGTCGTACGGGTCGAGAATAATGAAATGAACCGGGCCGTAATCAAATGAATAATAAAAGCGATTGTCGGGCTGTTTTGTATACGGATAGAATTGTTGAACCATTTTGTATTCTGAATCTCCATATCTCTCATGATTTCCGAACGCCAATTGAACGGGTGCATTGCTTCCCCAATTTTGATATGCGATATCCTCGAACCACGTTTTCCATCCCAACATGTCGCTTGCGACTGAAGAAATATCACCAGCACATATCGAAAACGCGCTCGTTTTACCCATTTCTTGGAAGACTTTGTAGATATGCTCAACAACATTCGGTTGTCCTTTTTGCCATACGGAAGACTGAACTTGCGAATTCGTCCGGTGATCTGCCCACGCACTAAATGTATAATTAAAGATTCCAACGGGTGCGGTTGTAAATTGGAAAGTTTCTTTGTTATCAGAAATTTGGTAATAGTAGGTGGTGTTCGGGTTCAATCCGGTTAGGAGGACGCGATGATATTTTGTTGGAATCGGATCGCCTTTGACTTGGACATCCAATGCAGATTGGCTGGTTCCATATCTCACTTCGGTGTCGGTTTCCGATGAGGAGATCCACGAAACAATGATGGAGGTCGAAGTATTTTGCCCTCCAATCCAGTTCAAATAAGGTTTACTGGTAAAATTTCGAGCTGCAAGCGGAGGCGTGAGATATATGATACCAAACATGCTTCCGGCTAAGATTAATATAACCCAAATTGCCAATGGAACTTTAAATTGAATCCTTATTGGCTCGTTTTTAAGGGTTTTTTTAGTTACAAAACCAAATATTACAAAGGTTAACACAACCCCTATAATATAATATACAAGATAGGACAAGACTTCCGTTTCGTATTGAACTATAGCCATGATCCCAGCTATGATCAACAATGAGAAGATTGTCCAAATCCCCGCAATTTCAAATTTTTTTTTCTTTTCAATTTCCATTCTGTTCCAACTCCTTTGTTTAAAAAATGATTACTTTTTGGTGAGTGTGTAATTCTGGATAACGGAGCCATCCGCAGTGCGAAAAGCCACAAAATATCCAACATTCCCTTCGATTTTGACTTGCATGTAATGAAAAGTCTTCTCTCCATATAACTGCCATTGGTTGCCCCGAAGATTGGCAAACCGATTATCGGGCGCTGCCGAAACATTGTTTATATAGTTTCCATACTCATTTTTGACCCCCGTCCACACACGAGTGCCCATCGTTGATTCTTGCTCCACCTTCTTCAATGAGCCTCCGCCGCCGGCAACCATGAAACAGTAGGTTCCGCCATAAGATTCATTGGAAAAGGCATGATAGGCTTCAAAGATATGGTCGTGTCCCCAGAAAATCGCATCCACACGATGTTGTTTCATTAAAGGCTCAATTTTATCGGCCAATTCAGGATACGGGCCGTGGCTTGAGGTTGAATACATGGAAGAGTGGAACACGACAAAGGTCCATAAGCCCGCATTCTTTGCATTCGACAAATCTGCAGAAAGCCAAGCCAATTGTCTGTCAGTTATGCTGTGATTGCGATTTTCTAACGTATCAACCATCGCAAAATGGATGTTTGAGTAGTTAAACGAGTAGTATGTGCCGAGATCCCAATTTCCATCGGGGTTTTCCCAATTGCTTGCAAACGCGTTCTGGAAATACTTCTTGAAATTCGAGCGCGGAGGATGCCCCGAGTTCGATGAGGATGCTTCATGATTGCCGGAAACGGCGAGCCATGGAATGTTCGATGCGATTCCTCCATAGGAATGTGAATCGAATACCATGGCCCATTCAGCAATATCATCATCCCGGTTCACAAGATCTCCCGCTATTATGGTGAAATTCCAGAGCCCGAAGCCGCCGGTTGTATCTTTCATGCGTGCGATATTCTGTCGCTGAATATTCAACGCGCCTTGGGTATCACCCAAAATTGTAAACACTATCGTAGTGGGGGCCCCGGCTGGAGGTCGGCTAATAAATGAATAAATATTGCCCCCAAGAGAAGGAATTCGATAATAATATCTTGTGTTTGGGAGGAGGCCGCTGAGTAACACACAATGATGTTTAGATATCGGCTTTTCCGCATCTTGCCAAAAGAATTCACCACCCCATGCGGTGAGATTGAGATTATCCGGACTCACACCGTATTCCACCAATGATTGTGAAGCCGTTCGGGTGTCCCAACTGATCTGCATCCCTGTTTCTCCGTTGTACGCAATATACGGTCCGAATTTTGGGTCCACACCAAAATTATAATACCATTGCGGGAATACTGAAGCGTATACGCCAAAAATCAACCCGAGCATAATAAATGGGGCTAATTTATTAAAGATGTGGGTTCTTATCTCGCGAATATTCTCTTTTGCGCGCTTCTTTTCGATTATCATGCGAATTTGCTTAATGAAAAGCGCAAATCCGATTACCCCAACAATAAAAGCTATAGAAACTATTGAGATTATAAGTACAAGATTGAAATCCTTGGCATATGAATAGAATGCGATTAATATAATGGGAAGACTAAGGCCAATCAATAAAAACAGCGCAATCAAAGCCATCCCAACGAATTTCAATCCGATACGGATTTTCTCATTCATGATTCCTTGAAAATGTCCTTTCAAATAAGAAGCTTTGAGTGATTTTAAATATATTTTGCTATACGGTTTCAAAATGAATTACGCACCTTTGTTAATTTGAAATAAGGCCCGCTAACGCAAGATTCAATGCTGCCCAATCTCTGATTTTTTTTTGCGTAAAGGGATACGGGCTTTCGCTGTGGTTGGTGATCCATTTTATTTTTTAATTTTTGATCTTTTTCCCAAGTGGTGTATATGAAAATTAAAACGGATTTAACAAGGATGAAAGGACATTTAGCGATTTTACTTTTTGGAATTATTCTTTCCGTGTCTTTTCTTGCAATTATTTCGATTTCAGATTCCAATCTTTGCGGAGCGGCCATCAAGTTCGAGGATCCAAACGCTGGTGTAATACTCCACGGGCTGTATTATCCCGGAGAGTCTCAATACGGGATTTTGTTATGTCATGGCTTCGGAAGCGACCAAGTTGCGATGAAACCGTTAGCTTCCGAATTTTGTAAAGAAGGGTTCCATGTATTCACCTTTGATTTTATGGGCCATGGTCGATCGGAGGGCGTCATTCAATTCAACAATGCAGAAACCGATGTGTTAGCAAAAGAAGTATTGATTGCATTGGATGTTTTTAAAAATCGGTCCGGGATCCCCGAACACCGTATCTTTATTATCGGCCACAGCATGGGCGCCCGCGTGTCGCTACAAAGTCAGACAATGACAAATCAAAATGTGCTCGGGTTGGTGCTTTTTGGGGCATCAATTAATTTGCAAACCAATGTTCAGTCGGATTTCTTTACCGGCGTTCAAGACTCAACCCTTCAATGGATTCAAAATCTCAATTCAACGAATCCGAAAACGGATCTCTGCATCATCAGCGGCACAAACGATGACATCCTTAACCCGAACGCCGCAAGTGCGCTTTTAAATAAATTAAATGAGGGGATAATTTACCCATATAAACGAGATTTGATATTGGTTGATGGAGTATTCCATAATTACGAGATTTGGACCCCCGCATCGATCCAATCCGCAAAACAATGGATAAAAAATCAGCTCCTCCTTGTAAATGCCTCGTTTTCGGAGCAAATGGAAAGCTCGGTACAATTAACCCAAATTCGTATTTCTTCTTGGATCTGTACCACAATCGGACTCTTTATCACGATAATAAGCGCTTCATCCTTCCTAAAATCAAAGAAACGCGATGCTAACGGATCACAGATAAACGAGGGATCAAAAAATCATCAAATGAAAATCACGGAAACCAAAAAATGGGTGAAATACAAATTATTATCATGGCTTCCAGCGTTAGCCATCGGACTTATCATTATGATGGTATTATTCATTATTCCGATCGGAATTCCGGTCTTTAATATCGTATTTGTAGGTTTAATCACAGGCTATGGGCTATGGATGGTCTGGATGCTGAAGCGAAAGCGGTTGCCGTTTTCCGATAATCAGTATGATTTCAAATCACTGCTGATGCCACAACCATTCGATAAACAAGGACTTTTGCCCACTTCGCTTTTGATAGTCTATATTATTGCGATATGCTCATGGTTGGCTTCGACCGGGTTGTACACAGTGTTTCCGATACTCACCAGAGGCTTTTGGCTCGTTCTGTTTGCCGGGCTCAGCGGATTTGGATATTATATCGGCCAAAAGGAATTTGATTGGGCAAAAACCTACAAGGTACATTCTCAAAAATTAATCGCAATCTCACTTATTCCGTTTGTAATATTCCTAGTCTTCTTTTTAGCTATCGGTTCTTTATCCGGTATGTTGGGCATGTTTCAAAATCTAATCATTTTGGCTTTGGTCGCATTTATTGGAGACCTTTTAAACACGCTATCGAAAAACGGGCTTTTGAGTGCTTTATTTCAAGGATTGTTGCTCCAACTTCTTATTATTCCGCAAGGCGCGCTCTTTCCCTCCTTCATATAATCTCATTTTCATTCTGAGGATTGATTGATTTCTCCCAAACACAATTTTTTTTAATTATATTTTATCTAAGATTTTAACAAAAATTGTAAAAAAATCCGTAACAAAACGCACCCTCAGCATATTCCGCAGAGATGGTCTGCGGGAACAGCCCAATCCCTTCTTAAATTTTTTTTATGTTTAATTTCATAAAAATTTACGCACATTGCGTATAAATTAAGTGTGTAATTCAATACGAAAGAGCATATATAGTATCACCTCAATTTGTTAGGATTGAAGTGCACGCAATTGGTTTAACAGTTTTGTGTTATCGCTTATATTTTTTAATTAAAAGATATGGAATTGCACAAAACCCAAATATCAACCCCACAATTATCACTTCGGCAAATCCGGGTTCTAAATCAAATGGGCTCGGGAAGAAAATAAACACCGGGTCTTGATTGATTGCTCTTCCGTTCCATTTCGGGAAGCTGATCAAATAATGATAATTATCTACGGATTGAATATTGATGTTTGTTCGTGTATTTCTCAGTGCGAATCCTCGTTTGGCAAAATGATTTTCAATATTGACGCGGAGATAAGGCTGAATAAATTGAATCACCATTTCGTCTGCGGCTTTTATATCGGGGTTAATGATGACCGATGCGGGTAGTGTTGAAAAATACGCGGGCAATTCGGTTCCATTGACCTTATAATTCGGTTTGGATGCGAAATCGATTTTGAAGATGGAATTCTCTGAGTCGGTCTTAATTTCAATTTTTTTTATTGATTTTTCTTGTTCTCTCTCAATTCGGTTTGATTCTTCATCAAGATATTTGATGTTTTGGTTCGAATTGGCAATTTTATTAGTAATGGTGATAGTCCTTGCATAATTTGCGATGGTCAAAGCCATATCCTTTGTGTTGTTGTATGTTAATCTGGATTGGATGGACTCCGTCGAGTTATATCTTGATAGAGACCGGCCGAACCCCATATTTACAAATGTGCCATTGTGCATTGCGGTAAATGTGATGTTGTCGTTTTTAATCCATAAATCAAGGGTGGTTCCGATATCATATTCCGTGCGGGTGCGAATTTCGGATACATGGTTGGATGTTTTAATTTCTTGGACAATATACGTAAAGTTAAGAAATTCTAATTGGCTGAAGCTTGCGATTTCTGTGAGAATGTCTGTTTCTGTGAGTGTTCTGTTCAATCCGGTTTGCGACCTTAAAGGGTGCCAAAATAATAATACATTGGAGTAATTTATTCCGAATCGATATTCCGTTATCGGGATTCCGTTTTGTTGAATTTCATTTTTTTCGATTGGGATGGAATATATCGTAGTTCGCGTGGTTCTCAGTGCGGGGTAACCCAATTTTTGTGATAGTGATGAATTCAGAATATCTCGCATGGCATTCGAATTGATCGTCGAACCGAAGAAATATTCCGCTGAATTTTGATACAAGAAATTATCGCTTTGGTTATGCCAATGTGCCACAAGGCCCAAGAAGGTATTTTGAACGATGAAGTAATCTCCCGATGCTCCCGGGTACGATTGAATGAGCGTTTGGTAGGGTAAAAAACCGCCTGCGTTAGGATCCCGTGTATTCATCGAATGGTTTTGAGACGCAATGAATAGGGTTCTGGAATTGTCAACTTGAAGGTATGTGATGAAACCGTTGACTTCCCCGTATTGATACCTTCGTTCTTGTTGTGGGTTGTAAGAGCTGGCGTATTTTCCCGGCGTGTAATCCTTTTGGACTCGTCCATTATAAAATTCATAATCGATGGACCAATATTCTTCATCAAACGTATGGCCAAAATACGTTTCGGGCCCGATTGCGAGGCCCATCATTATCATATTAAGGAAGATCACAGAGAGCATGGAAAGTGTCAATATCATTTTTATGTTCGATTCTCTCTTCAAAACTCCGATGCACGACTTTACAAATTTCATGATGGCGCCCTTCAAGGGTTAAAACGTTTGAATTGAATATAAATTCTTTCGGTAAAAAGGTGGCAAAGTGAGTTCTTCCTATATAGAGAAAAGATTTAATTGATTTGAAAAGGAAAAGTACATAATGTCCTCCGAAGAAAGCCGCAAAAATCGTTCCGCCATAGTGCTCATTCAGAAAATCCTTGAGCTTGTGATGCAAACCGGTTCGGAGGGTATTGTCAAATCTCAAATTTATGCAGATTTGAAATTGAAGTCAACCGTTGGCGAGAAGTATTTGGAACAGATGGCGCAAGCCGATTATATCACGATTCGTGAAGAGGATTGGGGTGAACGGGTAAGAAACAAAGTATATATTACCGAAAAAGGGAAAAAGCGCTTTGAATGGTTTTTAACATTGTCTAAAGAACTGGATTTGTGATTTTGATGGATCAATTGAGCAATTATAAAGGACGCGTAATATTGGTAGGAAAGCCGATGGTTTAAACGAATTGTACAGAGGAAGAATCATAAAAAAAGGAATAAGATTTATTGAAAACGAAGGGAGGAAGTGGAAGAAAGGGAGGAAAGCCACCAGTGTTAGCCAAATTTTGAAGAGGGAGAAACATGAGCAAAAATAAACGAGTTTTAAATGATGGTAAAAATGAGGGTTATAATGAGACAAATTCAGCGGGTTTGGGAAATATCCAAAGAAGAGAAACCTCCGGAGAATTTTACGGATTAAGTAAAAGATTTCTTTTATACAAGGAAAAAGATTTGAATGCGCAGTTATTGGGTACGACTTTTTCCTATCTTCTGATCATTTTCGGCCTTCTTCTTCTTTATCTCTGTTTTATTCTCTTTGAAATTGAGATTCCGCAATCGCTGGTCGTGCAAATGATTGTTGTCATAGCTTTACAGATAGCGATTGGAGTTATGGAGCGGGTTCGCTTAAGGAAAGTTGCGCGATGGTATAAACTATCAAAGGGAGGGGATGAAATGTTATCCAAGATTCAAGTCTCGATGTTGGAAAACTTGAGTTCGATGATCCGCTTGTCGTTGCTGAATTTGCTTCTTTCCTTCATATTTATCATCATTCAAACGCTGAATCATTCTCTTGTGGTATCTTCAATCGAATTATTGAACATTCCGGTCTATCTGCCGAATTATAGTTATGCAATGAAATTATATAATTTTTTGATTCTCTTGTCTCGAATGATTGTCTTTCTTTATTTGGTTTATTTGGTTTGGCGGTTGACAATTTGGGTTAAACGCAACAAAGAATTTATTCGATTCGAAACCAGGATGCAAAAAGAAATTCCCGATTTGAAAGAGTTAGCCGATCTAGAAGAAACGCAAGATAATTGATAGAACCTATAGAAAAGCTTTTAATTTCATTCCATCTTTTCAACCAAGATATGAAAAACGCTGAGTGGTTTAAAGAGCAGTGGGAAAAGAATAATCGCGAATTCGGAATTAATGAATCATTTCCGGAGACAGTTACCGACATCGGAAGAATGATAAAACATTTCATGCAAGATGATTATAAGCGGTATCAAGGTGCGACCGGAAACGCTCGCGGAATGCTGGATGCGATAAAAGCGTATGTTAAAATCGCTTCGATTGAGAATAATCAAAAATTTTTGAAAAATGTGAATTTGATAATTGATTATATACTCAGAGTGCGGCAAACGAGTCAAGTTCCGCTTAACACTGCCTTTTTCATCAGGAAGAGGATTGAAAAGATAGATTGCAGTAAATATTGTATAGAAGATTTAAAGAAAATCATTTTGGATGAGTGTTCCAAACACGAGAAAAACTATAATGAAGCAAAAACCAAGATTGCGGAATATATGTCGGCGAGAATCATCGATAGGTGCGATGAGTATGGCGTGAAATCGATTACATTAGGAACACACTGCCATTCCGGAGCGGTCTTAGATGCCATTATAAAATCCAAAGAGTATGTAAGCCAAGTAATCGTTTCGAAAACGGAACCCGAGCAACAAGGAGTTCTTACAGCGGAAAAGCTGCTTTCCAATGGTATTAAGGTGAAATTAATTAATCTCGAGCAGTACGGAACGGAATTTCGAAAAGTAAATATGTTTTTATTCGGTATTGATGCGGTCAGTGTCGAGGGTATCGTATTAAATAAGGCGGGGACAAGAATGATTGCTACATTGGCTAAAACCAAAGATCTTCCCGTGTATTTTTTAGGGGAGACCTACAAATATGCAAGAGAAACCTTGATGGGCGGTCTTATTCGTGTAGAACGCAGAGATGTCACTAAAAATTTGCTCCACAATCATCTCGGAGTTGATTTGGAAAAATATTTAGGAACTGGCTTATTGGATACGGAGTATATGGCATTTGATACCACCAAACCCGAGCTTTACAATTCCATCGTTTCGGAAATGGGATTTCTGCCCATGAGAGAAGCATTTATGGAGCGGTGGAAAGAATACTTGAACGGAGCATAAGTAATTTATTGACGCGCTGCAGCTTTAAAATTCTTGGCAAAAATAAGTGCCGAGTCCCTTTTTCACCTTTTTTTTCTATCAGATCAAAAAAGTTTATCTTAAATCCGCACAATTGTTGCACATGCTCTTTCAATCACAGCTCCCGGATTGGGTGTTGAATTATTTTGAACCCGGCCTTTGGTGGGCGACTTCAATTCTCTTTTTTGTTATGGGTGTCTTTATTCTTAAAAAGATGAGAGAAAATGATGCAGCAAAGCAGTTCATGAGCGGGCTGGTTTCATTTGCATTTCTATTCGGTGCAGCGAGGGTTTTGGAAAACATTCGGAAATATTTGATCGCAAGCAACAGGATGGATATATTAGAAGGGTGGTTAGGCTTGGGGCCCTTAATTGACGGACCAAATTTGTTTCTTCGAATCGCATATTACGCAGTTTCATGGACCGGAATTTCATTATTCTATTATTTTGCAGAAAAATATGTGTTTAAGCAAAAGTATGTTTTTACCGCTGCGGCAATCAGCGAAGGAATAGTATCCATTTTGATGTATTTCGGTTTTCCATGGGAAGTAATGCTTCTGCTTCTCGGGCTTGCCTCTTTCGGATTCCTTTTCGCTGCCGTTATTCCAGTTATTCTTTATCTCAGACTTGGGTTCAAAAATCCCGGCATTCTCGGGAAAGCATCATTTATTGCGGGTATAGGCTTAGCGTTCTTTTCGACGGGTGTCATGGCCGATCTTCCACAAAGCTCCTTTGTTGTCTATTTAGTACAAGGGGCCCCGCTCGACCCGTTTCTAATTTCTGTGCTCGCTCCGATCTTAGCGATTCTTGGTTCGATAATGATTTACTATGCATATCAGCACATGTTTAAGAATTGGATGTAAAATAATCCCAACATATATGAATCGGATTCATTTTTTATTTCTTTCTTATTTTCACAAGAGAATATTTGAAAGAGAGAGAAAAAATTATTCGACTTTGATTTTACACCATGGACAATAGTCTTTTCTTGGCGGAAGCATACGTGTGCATTTTGGACAATAGTTTGCATCACATTTTTGGCATACATGTGTCCCTTTTTTCAGTACTTCCCCACATACCAAGCATTTTCTTCCCACTTCCATTAGGTTTTGTTCTGTTATGCGAATCTGTGCCTTATATTTGCCTTCTGCATTATCTTTGATTTGAACCCGATAATTCTTATTCTCTTTTTTTCCGAGGATGATTTCCCCATCTTTCTTAATAAACCGAATATAAAAATCCATCTCTGCATTCAGAGGGAGGTCATAGATAGTCACAACATATTTCTTATCATTGACTTTATTTGCGAGATAGTCTTGAAAATCACTTCTTCCGTTGAGTGCATAATTAAACTCGACTTCTTTCACTTCAAGCGGGAGGTCCGGATGAATGAGAATCTCAAACTCCGCTTCAATCACATTCGAATCAATTTTTTTACCCATGCTTTTTATTGAGCGTAAAAAAATAAATATATTTTGAAAAACAAATCTATTGCATGCCAATTTGTAATTATTGCGGTGTTGAAGATGAAAATATTGTGGAGTGTCCGCATTGCAAACAACAATTTTGTTCATATCACGGCGATCCTTCGCTGCATGATTGTCCCGGCGCGCCTGTAGCGAATCCATATCAAGTCGAATATGCTCGCTATACAACCCCAGGGGAAAGCGTGAAAATATCCCAAGTGAGCCGAACGCAAGATACACCCGTGTATTCAGAGAAGGAGTTGGAACGCGTTCAGACCACGGGGGGCTATAAATGGCATATTGACGAAAAATATATTCCGAAACATGCTTTTGATAAGGACTCCGGCGTTGAAATGAAAGGGATCTTTTGGCGGGCGGGTTCTGAGTTTATGCATGTTCTTATCGCGTCCATCTTGATGTATTCTATGGGTTTTATTACAAACTTTCGGAATTTACAGTTAGCCATAGGGGCCGATGAAGCATTCCGATACAGCGCAATATATGCCTTACTTTCCTTAGCTGCCTTTTTGGTTCATGAATTTTCACATCGACAGACCGCAGTGTATTATGGATTTCAAACAAAGTTTCGATTAGTGACTATAGGAGTGATTATAACCGTAATCTCAATTATTGCGGGCGGAGGGTTCGGTGTACCCGGTGCCGTCGTGATTATTGGGTTGGATGATGAGGATACCAAACATCAAACCGGTGTTTGCAAATCGGCGGGACCATTTTCGAATATTATTTTCGGTTCAATTTTAATTATCCTATCAATGGTTCTTCCAGATTCCATTATTATGGCCCGTATTTTCCTATTGCAAGGAGCATTCTTTAATTTCGCTTTAGGTGCATTTAATCTTCTCCCGGTCGCAATTTTGGATGGTGCAAATATCATTCGCTGGAAAGCAAAAGTATGGGTATTATTGGTTACATTTTGTATTCTCGGAATTATTGCATATTTCATGGTGTTTAATGTTTTACAGCAAAGGTATATTGAAATTTTATTGGGCTCGTATTGAAAATTGAGTTTTCAGCCTCGGTAAAGGTTTTATTTTTTGGTACTCTTTTCTTTTCAAATTTGAATTTAAAATGGTGGAGTTAAAATGGATTTAGAGCAATTAAAAAAAATACACAAAGAACAATTTAATGAGGAGCCCGAATTGATATCATATTCCCCCGGTCGTGTGAATCTCATCGGGGAGCATACGGATTACTCCGAGGGGTTCGTGATGCCGATCGCCATTGAAATGGGTATTTGGGTTGCAATGTCTCGAATTAAAGATGCGGAGGATATGATCTCCGTGTATTCGATTGATTATAGCCGAAAATTTGCGACGTATTACACAGAACCCGCACCGGAAGAATATGATTGGTTTAAATATCCGATGGGAGTTGCACTTATGATGAAGGATGCGGGGTACAAAGTGGGCGGACTTCGAATCACTTTCGGTGGAAATCTTCCGCAAGGGGCGGGTCTTTCTTCATCTGCAGCCTTGGAGGTTGCCACAGCATTCGCAATACAAACGCTTTATGGGTATAACATTCCGGGCCCGCAATTGGCAAAAATCTGTCAAAAAGCGGAACACGAGGTTGTGGGGGTCAAATGCGGCATCATGGATCAATATATTTCAAGGATGGGGGAAGAAAATAGCGCACTTCTTATCGATTGCCGTTCATTGGAATACCGATTGGTTCCTTTAAAGTTGGGTTCAAAACGCATTGTAATAACCAATTCGAATGTCCCGCATAAGCTTTCATCTTCTGAATATAACACGAGGGTCTCCGAATGTCGAGAAGCCGTTAAGATCATGAACGAAACAAGCCAAATGAAATATTTAAGAGATTTTACTCTCAAAGATTATGAGAAAAACAAATCATTGTTCCCGAAAAATATTGGGAAGCGGGCATATCATGTAATCTCTGAAAATCAGAGGGTTTTAGATGCAGAAAAGGCATTGAAAGCGGGCGATCTCAAAAAGTTCGGAGAACTCATGAACCAATCTCATGATTCGTTAAGAGATTATTATGAGGTGTCGAGTCCCGAACTCGATTTCTTGGTTGAAACCGCACGCGCCATTCCTGGCTGCATCGGATCCAGAATGACCGGGGCAGGCTTCGGAGGCTGTACCGTATCGATCATGGAGGAACAATCCATCAGTGCTTATAAGGAAAAGCTTGCGGCTTATACTCAAAAATTCGGATACGTACCCCAAGTATATACCTCGATTCCAAAGAAAGGCTCACAAATCGTTTGGAAGAAATGAAAAAATCGGTGGCTCTTAATAGTAAACATGTAAAAAAACAGCCCGAACATACATTTCAATAGACCGAATTTTCCACGTTCTGATTAGCACGTGGATATTCTGCGGGTTGGCCCGTTGCCCTTCTTTTTTTTATGTTTTATAAGATAGATGCTAAATTATTGCGTTTTCGGGAATTTTACCCTTCGAGCATTTAGATTTTTTTATCTGCAATAAATTGCTCCCAAACTTTTTGAATTCTTTGCGCAGTATTCCCTGACCCTTGAACACCGTTTTCGGTGACCACAATTCTTCCTTCAAGGAGTTCGATTTTGCCTTCAGGCGAGACACTAATTGCTTCATTCGGAAGCACTTTTTTTATTCTTTCCGCCAATTCATGAATCGGAAAAGGGGGTGCTTGGAGGGTGATAGTAGTCCAAACGTTTCCGCGAATAACGATTTTTTCATATCTATTATTGGATTCGTCTTTTGCATCCACTAAAACCAAACTTAAACTTGCTTGCTCGACTCCGGTCAAAGTTCCGATGAACCATTTATCATCATAATCCAAGTTGACTTTTACGAGATTATTCATAAATGTGTTTATTTCTTTGAAGAAACTAAAATTTTGTTGAGACATGGTGTTTAAAAGCAAATAATCAAAAAAAAAGCTTTTTATTTTGAAAAGCCGAGTTTTTCAATCAAAACATTGATTTGGGTGTCATCGTTTGCGGAGAACGGCATGATGATGGCTTTACCATTGATAGACTTCGCATCAGCCACCATAGAATCTACATCAACTTTTAAAATATGGTTCAAATCCATCTTGTTAATAAGAATAATATCTGCTTGTTTAGCTAAAAGCGGATGTTTCCGGATGACCCAAGGCCCTTCTGTGATTGATACCACCATAATCCGGATATCTGCACCCAAGAGGAAATCGCTTGGGCAAATGAGGTTCCCGACATTTTCGATAAATATTACATCCACCGTGTTTAAATCGATATTGGTGAGTACACGATTGATGTGGTATGCATTGAGGGCGCATTCTTTTCCGGTATTGATTTGCGATACTTGTGCACCTCGTTTTTCGATCCGGTCGCTATCCACCGTGGTGATCACATCTCCACAGATCACAAACACACGTAGATGATATTCTTTAGTGAGTGTTTCGACTAGCTTCTCTAATATTGCGGTTTTACCGGCGCCAATGGCACCGACAACTTCAATCATTCTTATCTTTCGCTTTATCAACTCTTGTTTGTAAATTGTATATAATTCTTCGTTTCTTACCAATAGATCCTCATTGATTTCGATGATTCTCGGAAAATCTTGTGTGTTTTTATTTGAATCGTTCATGCTAATAATAAAATAAAAAGATTATTAAAAATTGCGGAATTGGGTACTTTAGTGCGTTTATTTGAAACCCGAACAAATAGAATCGAATGCTTCAGAAACTTATCGAGATTCGATTATTCTTCCGGAGACGCATAGCCCGATGTATTTAATCCATAAATATTGGGCAAGAAAACCCGCCAACGTGGTGGCTGAATATATTCGAAGATATTCGAAGGAAGGAGATACCATTTTGGATCCCTACTTCGGCTCCGGGGTTACCTTATTTGAGGCTGTCTTATTGAATAGAAGTGCGATTGGCTTGGATCTCAATCCATTTTGTTCCTTTTTGGTGAATACGATGTTTTTACCGTGGGCTGAGCCCGCGTTATTAAATGCGGTGAAAACCATCGAAACGAATATCGCGCCATTATATAGAGAATTGTATCAATTTTCATGCCCGAAATGTAATGGAATCGGTGAAATATCGCATATCATTTATTGTAATTTATCGAAACAAAAGGATTTCATGCCAGTGGATGGATTAAACATTGATGATCCTAAACAATTGAACAAAGAAGCGATTTCGGATATATATTGGACATGTCCAAATTGCGGGAATCAAAAAACTTCTGAAAGGTCAATCATTGGTGAAGAAACAAGCAGAGTAAAGCGAATCGAATCCGATTTTTCCGAGTATATTAAAATTTATTCACCCAAAATTCCAAGCTTTAAGTTTCGTTACGATAACGGAAATAATTTTATTCAATTGAGACATGATTTGATTAATAATCCTGACATCTCGCTTCTTTTTACCAAGCGGGCGTTAATTGCGCTGGGCGTATTATATAAAGAAATTTGTTCAATAGCGTGCGATGAGCCTACGAGAGCGCATCTAAAATTAATATTCTCTTCGAGTATCTCTCAAGCAAGTAAAATGGTTTGGGTGATCAAAAATCGAAAGAACAAAGCCGTAAAAAATAAAGAAGCGGGCTCGTGGACGCACCACTTTTTCTGGAATCCGCACGAGTTTTTCGAGGTTAATGTCTGGAGTTGTTTTCAAACGAGGTTGACAAAACTCATTGCGGGTAAAAAAGATTTAGAGAAACGTATTCATCAACAGCTTGGATTCAGAGGTCTTCCGCAACTATACAATCATTTTCTAATTGATCCCCAAGAACTTCCAAACAAAGAGCAAAAAGATAAGCGATTTTTAAAGATTATGAATCAATCTTCCCGGAAAATACCGCTTGCCAATGATTCGATAGATTTTATATTCACAGATCCACCTTATGGTGATTCAATTCAATATATGGAACTTTCCAGCCTGTGGAATGTATGGTTAGAACTGGATACTCCAAAAAATGTGGTCGAGCGGAGCGTTAAAGAAGAGATTACGATGAATAAAAGGCAAGGAAAAGATTTGGACACCTATAAGAAGATGCTTAATGAAGTATTTTTGGAATGTTATCGTGTATTGAAAGACAAGCATTTTATGGTGGTCACATTTCATAATACCGATCTAAAGATCCGAAATGCGCTGATAGAATCCGCCACCGATGCGGGCTTTTTATTGGAACAAATTACTTATCAAATGCCGCCTCGAGTTTCAGTGAAGTCAATGCTTCATCATTCGGGCACGCCGATTGGGGATCTATTTATTCGATTTAAGAAAGAACAATCAAGAACAATGTCCAACGCTTCCAAACCGAATGAATCAAAACAGAATATAACACATACCATTGAAGAAATAATAGCTATGATATTACAAGAGAGAGCAGAGCCCACAAATTGGGTGTGGATTTCAACCTTCTTGGATCAAGAATTAATCAAACTGAAACTATATCCGATTGAAAATATTGACGACATTATTCAAGAAATTTCAAAGAGCGGCAGGTTCCTTGTAAAAGAGGGATATGAATGGTGGTTCCCAAAGCCTGAGAATGAAAAGATTTCTAATCCCCCTCTTTCACAACGTATTGAAGAGCAGATCATTCGTATAATCAAAGAAAATCCAAAGCTTATTAGTCAAAATAAGGAGAAAACAGAAAAGCAATTTATATATAATGAACTTTACAAGATGTTCTCCGGAAATTTAACTCCGGATAAATTGGCAGTATCGAAAATTTTGGAAAAACATTATCAAATTCGGAATGGAGGCTAATGGCATGGAAACCCAAAAAAAGAGTAATTTGAATAGTTATCTTATCGTTCTCGTGGCGGTAATCATGTGGAGCTTTTCCGAAATTCTTCAAAAGCTACTCCAGGACACTGTTCCACCGATGCAAAAGTCTTTCTTCAGATTTTTCATAGGTTCGATTACCTTGCTTATTATCGCTCTCACTCAAAAAGATTTAAAATTTAAAGATATTTTTATTCAGAACAAATTCGAGTTTCTTTTCGGAGGATTTTTTGCGTACGGACTCGGTAATTATATCTATTTCGTTGGAATCGAAAATACCAAGGCAAATATCGGATCCGCAATTTATGGATCCTACCCAATTTTTATTTCGATATATTCTATATTTATTTTAAACGAGCGGGATAATTTAAAACGCCGATTTTTAGGATATGTCATTGGATTAACCGCGATTTTTATTTTGGTAACTAATTTGCAATTTCAAAATCTAATTGCATCCCAATTCATTTTCGGCAACATATTGGTTCTTATTGGGTCCTTAATTTGGAGTTTCTTTTCGGTATTAGGAAAAAGGGTTAAAAACAAACAATACGCACTTGAACTTCAAGGAAAAGAGAAAGTCACAAATATCGATCTAAAATGGAATTTGATAACCATGATGTTTGCTTGCTCATTCAACCTATTGTTTGTATTCTTCATGCCGGAAGAGAGAATCACATTCTTTCAATATCCGGTGATCTCTTGGATCTATTTGATATTATTGGGCGTGTTCTGCACCGGAATCGGAACATGGCTTTTCTTTGTTGGAATCACGAAAATTGAATTATCAAAGGGAATCTCTCTAGCCATGTTGAAACCTATTTGGGTCATGATGTTCGCTTTTATTATTTTGGGAGAATTGCCATCAATATTTCTCGCAATATGTTTGCCCTTGATATTATTTGCAGTATATATCATTACAAAAAAATGATTTTTGCGCATTTTTTAAAAAAAATCATCTTAGTTTCTAAGGTTTTGATTACTCTTCAAAGAGAATTTTTTTCAACAGAGGTGCTGGGATTTTTTGGAATAATATTTTCATATTATATCCTAAACTCAGCGTATTATCTTTTTCTACGAGATAATCTTCTTTGATAAATTGATCCAATTTTCCGGAATGCTCACCCAAGAGCTCGATAATTTCCGATTTCGGCTGATTATCCCCCAACTCATCAAAATAAACTTTAAGAAGGGCCAGAAGAGAATAATTATCAAGATTTTTTTGGTTATGAAACCCTTCGGAGACCAATACAAAGTACTTTTGTTCATTCTTTACCACCCGCGCAAGGCTTAAGCCCAAGATTCCAAGATATTTTTGTAAAAGTTTGAAAAATTCATTCTTATCGGGGATCTCTTGCAATATATTGTCGATTTTTGATTCCGAGATGAATTTTTCTTCGCTTTTGAACAAGACACCGCAAATCTCTTTAATTTTTGCTTCTTTATCTGTCATTCTTCAGATTCCTCCTCGATGCTTATAACTTTAATTTTTTCATTTCTAAAATCAAATACTCTTTCATTATTGAAAAAAAGAACGATTGCATGCTTGATATTTTCGATGTTTTCTTGAGTTATCATCGATTTTACCATCATATTCAAGCGTTTTCTATCTTGATCCGATAGATCGGATTCAAAATAATATACAAAAATGCGATTTTTTGCAAATTCGGTTTTCAATAGCGTAAGAACAATTGTGAAGTATAATATTTCTTTAATCAATCCATTCTGCATTAAATTTTGAGTATCCATGAGAACCCATCTATTTTCTTCTTTTTTTAAAAATACCGGAGTTAAAACTGGAGAAAGCCGAGCATCCTCTTGCTCAATTTTGAATGTGAAATCCATTGACAATTGTAAATGTTTCAACCCAATATTCGCTGTTCGAAGGATATTCTCAAGAAATAAAATGAAAGTCTGATAAGAATTAATGATTTCTTCATCAGCATGCTTATTATTTAATGTATTTTTCAATATTTTTAATATTTCTACATGTTTGGTTTGGAACTGCTCAAATAATCGACTTAATTCGTTTTCGGATGTATTTTTCGATTGAAATTGGAGTTCGAGTGCATCCACATCTTGATGATAGGCCCTAAATGCAGTTTTTAATTCTGCTTTTTCCCTCATACTTTCGATAGCTAATAGGAGCCTCTCCTCATTATGGATGATCTGATCTTCACGAGCCATCAATTCTTCAAGATATTTAATTTTCTTCGCTCTTTCGTTATTGAAATTAATTAAGCTTTGAGATGTCTCAAAAATTTGTGAGGTAATTGAGAGTAAACGACCATAGATTTTATGATACATGCTTACAACTTTAGAAATTAAATTGTGAATATTTTGAAACGACTTAACGAATGACTCATACATTGTGAGTTTCGAGCAAAATTCTTTTACCGTATCAGGTGTCCGGAATGGATCATTAATGAGATCGATTAGTGGCTTGTTTTCTTCACATCTTTCAAAAATTAGTGCTTTGATATTTGAAAGATCAATACTTTGCTTGGTATTCAATTGGATCCGCTGAAGAATTAGCGAGTAATATTCTTTCATTTCATTAAATGTTTGCAATAATGTTTTTAACGTAAATTCTACATCTTCATAAGAACTTAGCCGGGATATTTCGGGAAAAGGGGTTAACGCTATAGCATCCAATTTATATGGATCTATGTAAAAATTTTCTAAGTTTTTAATCTTGAAGCTCTTTGTTTTTTCGTTGGTGTCCCTGGTTTCTTTATTTTGAATACTTTTTTTATTAAAATCGGCGATTATATCGATTAAAGTGTCTATGGTATTGAAATTTGAATAATTTTCTGCAGCATCTTCAAAATCTTTAATACGATGATAAAAATTATCAATATTTTCGAATAAATGGGTTAAGAGGGTTAATTGTTTTTCGAAATAATATAGCTCTTGGGAATCATAGAAGGAGCAATATTTTGAGAGTGTAACGATTATACTTGTCAAGCCGTGATAAAAATCAACAATTGTATTGTTAAATTGTTCAGTTCTCTTCATATATGTTTCAAGATCTTTCTCGGAGGGATTTCCGGTTGTTTTTAGAATTGATTCTTTATATTTTTTTAAAATGTCAATAATATTCGCGATATGTTTTTGTTTCAATTTTGCGATTTCATTTTCATCTGAATCCGGTGTTTTGCCTGATGATGGTATACTCATGAGATATCGATTTAAAGATTCAAGGAGGGAAATTTCTTCTTTGATTCTACCGGCATTTTTAAGATGTTCTAAAAATATAAAGGAGGGATTAGGCTCTGCTATGGCAGAAAAAACGGATTCAATTAAATCTAATAGATTTTTCGTAGATTTGGTATTTAGGGATTCCCAGACATTATTAAAAATAAGGTATTGAGTATTATTCATGGAATCATACAACCAATCTTCGATACCATTATCGGAAGCAATAATAATATTGAAATTTTCGATTTCAATTTCTTTATCGAATAAATTAATTGATTTGTTCATTTTCTTCTTGCGTCCTCCAGATCTTTATCGATCTTCGATTTATTAATTGAAATTTTTTTCCGAGCTTCCAACTTCTTTCTCAATTCATCTCTTTTCATTAATTTTTCATAATCAATCTGTTCCGGTTCATCTGTCCTATCGGGTTTTTTATCGAATTTGCTTGTACTTTTCTTTAATTCCACCTTATTCTTATTTTGATCAATAAATTTTTTACCTTGAGTATGATTATCAAAGTTTTCATCTAGATTTTGATTCGTTGTTTTATAACTTTGAGTTTGCTCAAGTTCCGTTTCATTCATTTGCAAAAGAATGTTTGATTTATTTGTATTTCCGCTTTTTTCAATAAAACTTGATTTATTTTTTAGGGACGATTTTTGCTTTATTTTTTCAATAATGATATGATATTTTTCATTTATATTTTCTTTTATTTGAGTTAAATCTTCTTTATTTATTGATGATCTTATTAAATTGGAGTTAATATTGAATGATAATGGATATTGTGTCAATTTATTTTGAATCGAGTTCACTTTCTTTTTATCATTAACAATTTGTATTATTTTAATTTTAATGACCGATTTTGTTTCTTCTTCAAATTTTTTTAGGCATCTTCCGAGAACGTCACGGTATTTTGAAGTATAATCATGAAGGTCCGATAAAAAAAATTCAAAATTATATTCTTCGGGAGGATTTTTATTATTTAATTTTTCTTTGATTTCTTCTTCGATATTTACTACCCGCAAGTACATTTCGTTTAATTTTTCGTTGACAGACTTAATTGCGGGGAAAATATTCATGATTCGGCACCTCTATTCGAATGTAGGAAAAATATCATTCTCATCCTTGCTTTTATTAGAAGAATCTTTATTTACTTTCGGCGTGCCATTTAAAGATCCATTTTGTTGGTTTGAGTGCGCGCCATTTTGGCTTAAACGTTTCTGTTGTTCAACATGTTCCTTAGTTCCGCCCACAAGTTTTATTGCCTCGTACAAATCTTGATAATCCAATTTGCCATTTTTGAATATTTTAAGAAATGCAATCCTAAAAGCCCTTGATAAATCCGCACCCGTGTATCCAACGGTATTATAAATCAAAGAGTCCTCCTTTTTGAATTTAGATCCAAAAAGCAAAGAGAATTTTTGTTCTTCGCTTTCAAGATTTTTTAATTCCGGATTTACTTTCAATTGCGAGACAAGCATTTTATCTCGATCCAATCTTTCTTGCAAATGTTGAGTTACTTCAATCTCTGCAGTTTCTAACCTTAATATAAATTTTTTAATCATATCAAAACGAACATCCGGCGTTGGAAATTTAAATTCGAGATGGTATGTAAACCGCCGCCATACAGCAGAATCCAATTGCTTTTCATGATTCGTAGCGCCGATAATGGCTAATGGGATGGCTTTTGCATTGATTTGATCCACAATTTGTAAAAAAGAAACAACCGCACGCTTTACTTCTCCCACTTCATGCACATTTGAACGTTCCGATGTAATAGAGTCGAGTTCATCAAAAAATAATACGAAGAGTCCAATTTTTTCTGCCCATTTCTCCGCAGTTTCAAAAACACCTCTTATATTTTTAACAGTATCGCCCAGCATAGAGGATACAAGTTTATCTGACTGTATAACGCAAGCGGGAATTTGGAATTGCTTGCAAAATGCCAAGGTCAAACTGGTTTTACCGGTTCCGGGGGGTCCATAAAGCAGCATGCTTAAATTCGGGGTTAACTTCGCTTTAATTAATTTTTCTCTGATATTCTTAAATCCCACGACAGCATCAAAGAAATCTTTCATGAACCGCTTCTCTTGTTCTAATCCAACCAAATCATCGAGATCTTCAATTATCTCATTTGGAAGATAAACCAAGCCATATCGAATCATCTCTTGTTTTAAAACTTCAAAATTATTTTCGTTAGAAGGAGTCGCTTCCTTCTGTTTCGATATTTTAGTTTTTTTCTGAGCTGACATGTTATTTCTTCTCCTCCAGTATCGAAATCATTTGTTCTTTTAATTCGTCGATTAATAAATCCATGGTTTCTATCTTATCTCCAAGCAATTCCAATATTTTTTTTCTTTGAACAGGGCTGTCATCGATTTGCATGTAGTCTATTGACAACATTGGTTCGAAACATATAAGCTTCATCAAGTAAGGAATAAGTTTTTCTTCGATATAAGGATCTGTGAAAATTCTGATGAAGAAATTCTGCTCTTGCATGTTCTTTCGCAATACAGATTCGTAGATTATTACAGCAAACGTGCCGGAAACCCAATTAATCAGTTTTCTTGAAAGATGCATCCTTTTAATTGATGCATGTGAAAGATAGATCCAAAACAAGGTTTCATTACTTAATCGCGGTTCTAATTTCGGTCCAGTTTCGGTTAAAACGTCTGCAAGATAGCCATGGTGTTTGAGAACGCTGATTTTATCATCGGTGAACTTAACCAATTCTTCGCTTTCGATTTCCATTCCGAATAGATGAAGAAGATCTTCAAATACAGTTTTTTCCGTAGTCCCGATGTTTGCAACAAAGACATCCAAGAGTGCGTTCTTTTCCAATACCGGAATCTCCGTGATCTCTGTAGGAAACGAAAGATATTCCGAATTGAATTTGGTGGTTATCATTTTTACAATATCAATAAAGTGAGGCGATAACGCCGGAACTTCGTTGGAACGGGGTTTTAAAGACAATTCTTCGCGAGAACATAACAGATACCTTTGCACTTCATAGAACTCGCCAAATTTCTTTAGTTGAGCAAAGACCTTATCGAAATTTTTTATATCCGGAAAGATCCTTTCTTCAAGATATTCTACTGCTGACAGTAAATATACCGCTTCGTTTGGCTTTTCGGATACGATTTTTGCTAGATCTTTAAATACGCTATGCAATTCTTCAAGAAAAGTTATAACATTAAGGTGAACTTCGATTGGATCCTCTCCCTCGGATTGTATCGTATAGAGAATGATCTCATTATATAATCGATTTCGATAATATCTTGTAAATTCACTTTCTCGTGCTTTAGATTTATAAGAATCGCTGTTCTCTTCTTGCAGATGTGTTTTTATTAATGCTTGGTCAAAAATATAATCTGAGCCCAACTCATCTCTAAAGAAATGCAACGTTTCATCGAGAACGGGTTTCATAATTTCGAACGTTCCGCGATAATAGGAAATAATATCGGACCAAGTGGTACGCTTTGGTGTTGCTTGTACTTTGTGAGGAACATATGAATATTTTTTACTCATGTTAATAATCACCTTTATTTTTGATTTTCACCTAAATCTACTTGCACCGTTTGGAAGATATTCGAGATCTCTACGATTATCGGTATTTTCACACGAACTAAATAGCCATAATGCCATCTATTGATATCTTGAATTAAAAATTGAGTTTGCAAGGCTAAGCGAGTTAGAAGATCGGTATTAGTATCTGCCAACCAATTGAAGCCTCCAATCTGAAATGCAATCATTTTAATTAAAGGAGGAAAGAGCGCTTTTATACAATCTTCTCGAATCCATGAATGCGGAATAATATCCATCAGTTCGGGATTAATATCCAGTTTTTCTTTCTCTTTCACGTTATCAATTTTAAGAGTAGGCAGCAATGCGATAAATAAAATCAAAGCAAGAATCGCACAGATTCCAATAATTTGATATTGTTTCAAATTGAGTCTATCCATGCTGATTTTTGCCAATACTAATGAGAGGAATACGATTTTACCGAAACTTTTACTTGCCCTGTATTTCCCATGTTCTTTATAGACATATCCGTGGCTGAACAGGATCTCGATTATTTCATCGGGAAAAGAGTAGATTGAGATTTCTATCGGATTTCCGGTGTAATTGTCGATAATTTCTGCAGTGGATTCGGTTAATCCAATAAATTTTGCGATTTTTTGAAACTCTTTATTAACATATTTATCGGATGTATGATAGTTTTTATGAAATAATTCGGACACATCCAGACTCGTAATTCTTAGGTTTTTTGATTCAACAAATAATTTTATGATTCGATCCATCACCCTCGCGTTTTTGAATTCACCAATTGAATCCTCTTTGGATGCGATATATCCGTTTACCAGTTCTTGAATGAGGAAATCTTGTTCGTGTATTGTCCTTGATGTTAAAATAACTTCAAATGTCTCCCCAAGTGTTTGTTTTCTAGGAAATATTGCGGCTTCTATTTTCTCTTGTATTAGTTTTAATAAAAATGACCCATCATCCTTCATAAAAAATTCCTTTATTTTTTCCATTCGAGCAATGATGAGTTCTTTTGCACCGGGTACTTTTTCCGTGGATTCTCTATCTTTTATTCTTGAAATAGCTGCATCTATGCCTTTCTCAATTTCTTTTATGATATTTCCAACAACAGTCGTTTGGTCTTGAGCAATTAATTTATCAAGTTTACTTTCCGTTGTTTTCTTCTTTCCACTCGTTTTTTTCGCCATTTATATCACTCTACTCTTCTTCGGTTATTAGTGAGTCCAATATTTCATCTAATCGGTTTCCCAATTCTACAATGTTAATCTCCCGCTTCAATTTGTTGAATATTTTTAGAATCGCTCGTGTATTATTGTTTATCTTCAACAAGAGCTCGTTTATTTCAAGATAATTTTGGGTTTTTTTGTTGATTATTTCCAACAAGCGAAATGGGTTCATAGCAAAGATTTTTTTTATGTAAGATCTAAGGTTTTTCTTATTATCAATTAAGGTGAGATACAATTCAATGAATATATTTGCATTATTTTTCCATTCGAGATATTCTTTAGGAAGATCAATACCCTCCGGTAAATTTGGTTTAATACGGCGAGGCAACCTCTTTAATTTATCAGAAATATATTGGATGTAATCTACGGATGGAGAGATTTCATCGTTTTCGAAGCCAAATTTCCGTTTTGAAGTGAAGGATTCATCGAATTTTTTAATATACCGGTCTTGACTTAACCCATTTTGGAAAAATTCAAGGATATTCTTCATATCTTTAAGATAGGTATCAATATATTTTTCTAATCTTAAGATGTATTGCTTGAGTTCAATAATTACTATCGGATCACCCGACCGGTCAATGATATCATAGATATTATCATTTAATTCAAAAGCATCTTGATAATGATTAAAAACCGGTATTTCTACACGTGACTTATCGTTCTTTTCACTAGTGTTTGTATAAATGTAAGTTTTGGCTAAAGTTCTACATTTTTCTTCGACATCGGATAATTTAATTGAAGGATCGATATATGGGATGCAAAGCTTGGAAGTTGCTTTTTCCGATAGCAATAATAAATATTCAACTTCTTCCTCTTCGCTGCTCTCGTTGAGTACAGACTGGATAATAGTAAAACCGGATAAAAACCGAATATTATCATTAAAACTCATCCGTTTTAGCCTTTCAATACTTTCCGGATATTCAATGATATTGTGATCTATCATCCTTTCTATCAGAGGACTTGGAAATAAGATAATATGTTCCATGGCCCTTATATCTCCATTAATAGCATCGATAATGGTCTCATAAACCTCATCATCGTCATTAAAATTTTCAAATACCTTCTTCCGAATCGAATAATGAACCGCTATGATCGTAAAATAAATTTCATCTTTTAGGATCTCGGCCAATTGATCTTCTATGGTTAGGTCTTTGCTTGAATAATCATCCATATTGTGTACCTCGGCATATGAAACTGATTCCTTCTCACTTTCAAAGGATTCATTAGATTCATATTTTATTGATTCGATTGAGGGCTCATTCGTGGTGGAAAATTTTTCAATTGACCTGCAATTCACACATTTTCCCATTATCTTAGTTATTTGGACCAAATTTCCTCCACATTTTGAACATTTTTTATCCATCTTCGATTTCTCCTTCTATTAATAGACTTTTTTATTTAATGATATGAATTCCTCTTTGTTATTAAGAAACTCATCGAATTTATGTTTATTCTGTAAATAATTGATAATATTCATACTGAGTTTGATCAACTTAAGTGAATCTTCATAAAAATTTGCCGCAGTTCGATGAAAAGTAGTATTTACCATTCGTGTCTCTTCTGAGAATGTTATCTTCTCTCTATCGTTGTTATATATATTGTCCATATGAGACAAGAAGACATCCGGATTTTCAAATAACGTGTTTAATTTTAAGCTTGAGGTTGATGTATATCGCGTTTTAGTGGTAGATTCAATTAATAATTCAAATATCCGCGTGAATGAAAAAATATCCAAATAACAATAAATCAGTTTGTTAAGCGTTTCAATCCATTCTCTAATTGGAATTTTAGTGTCGTTTAATCGAACCGGATTTTGAAATCTTGTTTTAATAATCAATACATCGTTTTTTAAATACACAGAACCGATATAATCTGTGAATTCGGAAATCCCGTATCGGGAAAACTGTTTTATGGTGGAATCTTGAATAAACTCCTTTCCAAATATCTTTATCAATCCCAAAATCGATAATTTCATCTCATTGAATTTTTTTACAGAATCATTTTTGATTTTCTCGAAAAAGAAAAGAAGATAACAATCATAGGATTCCTGAAATAAGTCCATTATTTCCTTTGATAAAAATAAACAACCATCAATTAGGCTAAATGAATCATGTTGACTATTTGATAGCATACAGGGAATTGTGCGCATAATTGCAAGCCCTTTTTTTACGTCCAAATCTTCCATTTTCGCAATATTAAATCTTAATATTTTCTCAATAGCCTCAGAAGTCATTCCAATCTTGACTTCTTTTTTATCTTTGACCCCTTTTAATCCTTTTATCAGCGGCATTTTCTCTTGTAGCCCTTTAAATTGGAATTTTTCTAATGATTGAATGGACGAAAAGAGTCCAAAATTCACTAAATCCTCCACAAAGGATATATCAAAGAGATAATCTTCTTTAACGAGTTCCTCTTTATTCATTTTTTCAATTAATTCAAAGAATGGCTTTAATTTTTGAGAGTCAAAACGGGCGGGGTTGAAAATGAAACGATTTAGCACGGTAAATATCATTATAATATTACGCGTGATGGGATTATCAATTAATTTGACCAAACTCGGATAATCCGCAAATCTATCAATCCCTTCGTGTTCAATACTCATCATTATTATTTTAACCTCTCCTTTTTCTGAATAATTAATCGACGTGTGGTAAAAAGAACAAAGAATAAAGAAGAACAATCAAATCGAATATTCTGTGTAAAAAGGAAACGAATTATCCAAAGAAATCGCGCATACGATAAAAATTTTTCGGTTTTCGAAGCGGAATTACGTTTGACGTTTCCATTCTTGCATGGTTTTTTCCAATGCCGCAATCAATTTTCTCAGTTCTTCTTTGGTATAAATATTCGGAGATCCGATCCCTTTTCTTGCTTCCCATCGAAATGCCGCAGAAATATTGATGGTAGGGCTATCGCTAAGGACTTGTTGAAGATTCCGGGTCCAAGTATAAAATCTCAGCCATTTTTTTCGCGGATTCTCTTTCGCATAAACAATCACTACAGCAGTCCACTCGGCCATTAACCAATTAATGGTTATTCCCAAATATGGATAATAATAATTAACAGGTAAATTTGACTCATAATCTAAAGTTAACTTTGTAGGATCAATATCTGCAATAGGATTTCCATCTTCTAAAATCACCAAATCACCGCATCTTGGACATTCAAAATATCTCTTTATTTTTTTCATTTTTGTGCCACAATTTAAACATAATTGCTTTTTCATATTGAATTCATTGGTATATTCAACATCTTTTCTCGACCGGGTTATTTCCTTAATTAAATCAAATTCATCATTGAAATCCTCATCAAATTTTTTTAACGCTTTAAGAAGATTATTTGCAACTGCCCGGTTATTTATCTTCATCATTCCATAATGTTGATTTGTGGAACCTTTAAACCAAGATAATCGTATATACGAAGAATTGGGAAATTCAGGAGCATGAGCCACGATCACCGCAACAAGATAATCTTTATCCCGGAATGCAATGTTGCCGAATTCGGCTATCTCATATTTTTCATTCAAAGCAGTTCGTTTTTGAAGATATTCCGCATCTAAATGTTCCCCTGGCTCTTGTTTTTCAATCTTTTTCTCCTCATATTCTGCAGAGACTTTCACGATTTTATTGCATTTCGAACACTTTTTTATCCCTTGAACCAATGGAACCAAATTACCATCTCCACAATTGGGGCATTTTTGATCCATAACGTCTAAAGCAGATAGAATCGTTTATATTTTTGTTTCGCAAAAATCGAAAAATTTATTTCGAGGCTTGTTCTTCTAACGTATAATTAGCGAGTGATTTTCCATGGGTAGAAGAAAGAAAAAGAAGAATCAGAAATATCGGCCGGCCAAAGTATTGCCGAAAATTTTCAAATGTCCCAGATGCAGTCATAAAACCCTAAAGCCCCGAAAACCAAAACCAGAAGATACCATTCTCACATTCGAATGCGGGTTTTGTAAATTCACCGAAAGCGGGAAAAAATTGTCAATCGGAGAAGCGGTTGATGCTTATGGCGATCTGATTGATATCTATTATCGAGAACAAGAATGGGATCGATTAACCGAAAAGGCTGAGCGATTGAAGGAAACTGAACAATATACAGAATTATCAAATGTGTATTCTTATCTGGCTAACATCGCGAATATTTATTATGAAAAAACTATGCAAGAATTCGAGAAACTCGGGATCCCACAATTAGAGGAAGATGCAAAAAATTGGTTATTTAAAAGAGACGCTTTAAAGGCTCAAGAAAAGGACATTCTTGCAAAATTGAAAACCGGTGAATTGGTTGAAAAACAAGATTCTTCAGTCCACCAGGTCGGACAAGAAATCGTCACCGTTGGAGAGAATTTACTTGTTGAGGAGCCATCAAAACCGAAGAAAGGGGCAAATTTGCGCGAAGTATTAGGCGATCTCGGATTCCTAGAGTTCGATGAAGAAGAAGAATAAAAAATGATAATTTTTTTATAATTTTGCACCACATTTATTGCAGAATTTGAATTTTTCCGGTAACTCTGCATTACAATGCGGGCATTCTCTAAGTTTTCTTTTCTTTAGTTCCTTTTCTCTCTTTTTCCTTTCTTCTTGTTCCCGCTTTAATCGTTCTTTCTCTTGTTTTTCCAATTCTTTCTGCGCTTTTTTATCCAACGGTTTGTTCTCTGTTTGTAAAGTCTTTGCTGTAGGAATATTTAATGTACTTACTTCAGGATTTTTCTGGTTTGAAGCAACGAGGGGCTTTGAAGCTTGAAAGAACGGATTAGATGCAGCAGTTTTTTCTTTTTCTTTAACTGCTGAAGGAAGAATAAATGGATTGTTCCCAATTTCTGCCCTTTTTTCTTTCGGAGCGAGATTTTCGGGTGATAATGGATTGAATAATGTACTATTCGCTGTTGTTTTCGGTTTAAACGCTTCTATAGATCCGGACTTTTTCTGAGGCGCGGGTTCTGCTTTGGTCTCACCTTTTAAGCCTTTTTCTAAGGCTTGGGCATCCGCTTTCGCTTCATCAAAAACAATAACAGCGGGTGTTGTTGATTTCTTTTCCGGAACCGGCGGCGCAAATAAATTATCATCAACCTCTTCCTCTTCTTCAGATGGCCCAAACAAAGAGTCTGCATCGATCTCTGCGGTCTGTGCCTTTGGTTTGTCAGGAACTGGAGGTGCATAATAGTCATCTGTTAAAGGTTTCGCGGTTGAAGGAGATGATATCGGTTTTAAGGAGGGTTTTGTTTTCCCTTTTTCGGGGACTGGGGGGGCAAATACGTTTTCTGATTCTACTTTCGGCGATTTTGTTGAAGCGGATGATTGTTCAATAAAAGAAGGTTTATTAGATTGCGAAATAACCTCCTTAGGTTCAATGACAATCGGCTTTTTATGAATTTCAATCTTTTTTGCCGCAACACTTGAAACGGGGATTTCTTCGTCTTCTTCATCTGCTTCAACTTCCAGTGCTGTGGGTTTAAACGCCGGGGCCGGACTCACAGAAGGTTGCGCAGCAGGTTTAAACGCCG
>CAZUTM010000024.1:0-4982 GCA_964623665.1 uncultured archaeon | reverse complement strand
GTTTAAACGCCGGAGCCGGACTCACAGAAGGTTGCGCAGCAGGTTTAAACGCCGGAGCCGGACTCACAGAAGGTTGCGCAGCAGGTTTAAACGCCGGAGCCGGACTCACAGAAGGTTGCGCAGCAGGTTTAAACGCCGGAGCCGGACTCACAGAAGGTTGCGCAGCAAGTTTTACTGTGGGTTCAATATTGCTAAAAGAGGGGCTTGCTGCACCTACGGCAATTGGTTTTACCGCAGCTGAAGTTGATGCAACCGGTTTCACAGCAGGTTGTACCTCGGTTTCAAATTTAGGTTTCTCCGCGGCAAATTCTTTATACTCTTCAAAAGTCGGAAGCTCTTCCTCCACCTTTGGTTTCGCTTTGTCTTTGCAAGGTGCGGTGACCTCTTGACATAACATTTCTTGAGGAATTGGTTCCCCGATCATTAATAGTGCAAGGACTCCAAAGACATCATGAACACCAAATGCGGTTTTTGCACTTGACTCCATATAATACATGTCATGCTCACGAGCAAAAGCCTCTGCATCCTCCCGAGACACCTTTCTTTGATCTACCAAATCTGCTTTATTGCCAACTAATAACAAAGGAATTTTTCCTCCGACATTCGCATTCACTTCTTCTATCCATTTCGTCAAATGTTCAAAGGATTCTCTGTTTGTAATATCAAATAATAATATTGCACCAAGGGCACCTTTATAATACATAGGCCGAACATACGCAAATCGCTCTTGGCCCCCGGTGTCCCAAATCTGCAACTTTACAGAATAATTTTTTACTTTTATCGTTTTAACGAAAAATTCCACGCCGATGGTTAACTTATAATTTTCTTGGAAAAACCCTTGGGCGAATTGAACACAAAGAGCCGTTTTTCCACACCCACCGTCACCGATTGCAAGCGCTTTAAATATGTAATCTGTGTACTCCTCTGACATGCTTTTCACATTTTTTTTGTTTATTAAAGTTAAGTGACTATCAGAGTTTAAAAATAAAAAATTTGCTGTTTGTTTTTTTTCTTTTCAAATAAAACAAATTAATTTTTCGCACCACAAATCGGACATATTCGCCAATCCTTATTTAAAACGGCTTCACATTTTCTACAAGGTTTTTTATTAGATTTCTCTTCCTTTTTTTTCGATTTAGGATCTTGGACGGCAAGTAGAGACCCATTCTTGGAGATATATTCATACATCGCTGTTGAAAAAGGATGTCTAATTTTAATGGGGATACTCTCCATTGAAAAAAGGGGAGAGATGTTAAATGTTCCGTTTGCTTCATTTTTATTATCCCCATTTTTTGAAGTGTCGAGTTTGGCTAAATTTAGCTTCGTTTTCTCGAACATGTTGGTTGCCTTATTAGTCCCTTTGCCGGAAATGTTACTTGAGGTTTCTTTTTCAGTTTCTTGTTTTGCTTTATAACGACTTAACGCAAATATTTTGTCCATCAAATCCTTTTGGTCTTTAGGTATAGAAGGTTCTTCACTTTTTTCAAATTGGGGTGTTGCGGATTCTGGTGAAGGAGGTGGAATCAAAGCAGGAGAATCTTCTTTATCCTTGTTTTTCTTTTCTACCTTTTTTGAGCCCCTAAGAAACACGCCCGCTGCATTTTCATTGTTTTTTATTTCCACTTGCGGTTTTATATTGGTAGGTGTAGTTTGGGATGATATTTTAGAGGCTATTTCGGGGGATTCCCCGTGCGAAGGTAATTTTATTTTTTTCGGTGCAAGAGGTTTTATGCTTTGAATGTTCTCCTTACTGGCTTTTCCGTCAATTTGATCTTGGGGCAACGGGGATCTATTTAAGAGAATGGTTTTATCATCAATTTTCTCTTTATTTTCAATAATTTTAGCTTTCTCAACTTCTGTTTCAAGTATTTCAGATTCATTGGATGAACTTTCTGAACCATTCGCTTCGATTTCATCAGAGTCCGCTGTTTCCTCCACCACTTTCTCGTCTTCATCGAATTTCTGATTTCCCAAGGGGTTCTCCACCAAAGTGCTTTCATCACCGGTTTCAAAGTCTGATTTTAAAGCCCCGTTTGTTGAACTGATGGTCATGTCATCCGCATTGATCAATAAAGATTGGTCATTTTCTATCTTATTAATGGCTTCCATTTCTGAGTCTGATGGTATTATCTCAGATTGCTCTGTTTCGGAGGGCCCAGACTCAAATTTTTGTAACTCTTCAGACTGCGGAACAGAATCTTGATTGGGCTCTTCTTGTAATGATTTCGGTTCAAGTGGACAGATGTAGGGAAGAGAATAGTATTGTTCGTTATTATTATCGATGAATTCCTCATCAAATACATCAATTATTTTAAGAAAATAAATTAGAGTTCCTTCGTCGGGAATATCCGAAAGAAAGGCGTGATGATCTTCACCGTTTTTTATCATTTCGGTCTCGAACCAAGTATTTCCATCATCATAGGTAAAGACAAGCATGATTTTCGCAATATGAATGTTAACTTTACTGAAATTCAAACTTAGTGTAAGTGAGCCCATTGTATTTCCTTTGAAAGAAATAAAGCACAAAAATTTAAACTTTCGGTATTATTTGCGCAGTAAATTGAAAAAAAAAACAAATTTATAAGCGCATTTTCCCTACGTAATAACATGAATCCTTTACAAATATTCGGGTATATCTCTGAGGCGCTGACAACTGTTGTCGGCTTGTTTTTGATGATAAACGTGATTAAAAAGGATCCAAGATACCAAGGAAATCTTTTTATGGGTATCGCCATCGGATCTATTGGCGCGTACACAGGATTAATTTTAATTTATGATATTATTGCACAGTCATGGGCAATATTCTTGTTCCTTCCGATTGCAATGAGCGTTATTTTATTCGGGGCAATGATGTTGTTTTTCAGTTTCAAAATTATGAGCGAATCAACCAAATGGTTTGATAGGAAAGTCCGATGGGTACCTTGGGTACTTGCATGGTTGATTTATTCCATTATAATTTTTAATATCGATTTTATTACCATCGAAGATGCCGAAACGGTAAAAACTCAAGTTGCTATCTTGCCTTTACTATTTTTGGTGCTATTATTGTTTTCCTTTCTCGTAAAAACTGCGTACGAAATCAAAACGGTAGGCTTAAAAGTTACAGAGGGGATTTCAAAAGAACGGATGAAGATTTTTCAAAAAGGGATTTATATAATGATTATATCAATATTTGTGAACATTCCCGCGCATCTTTTCGATGGATTAGCCGTTTTGACGCTGATTTTCTTCTACGTGCTTTTAGCGGGCGAATGCATGATTGCGTACGCATTTTTAAAAAAATTCTGATTTTTGCATTCTCTTTTTTATTTTTTTCGTCTTTCTTTAAATCTTCAAATATTATCGAACAAGAGGCTATATATTATCAGATTTTTATGTATTTTTCATAGTGGGCTTTAAAAATTTAGTTAAAGGAATTTTTGATCAAACCAACAATTTTAAAGGTAAAGGATTAGTTTGAAAAATAAAATGAAGCTGAAGCCAAAAGTTAATATACTTATTTTTACTCGATTCAATTGGCTAAAAAATCTTATTGATGCGAAACTTATTTCAAATGATTATTCCGAATTTCAAAGTTATTAAAAATTCGTTAAAAATTTGATAACAATGAATCATTCAACGCCACAACCCGGATAAAATAATAATGTGAAGAGGAGGAATTAAATGTGAGTGAATTAAAAAAACTTCTGATGATCGGCATGGATTCAGTGCAAGAAGTGAAAATAGATAAAAAATATCTATTTGTGTTTCAGCATGAGCTTGCACGAATCTTGTTGGAAAAAGGGTGGCGTAAAATCTCCAATTCGATTTTGATGATAACAAAAAATGGGCTTCAAACCGTGAAATACTATGATGGAATTGATATGAATCTTTCAAATCCTCCAAGCGAGGACAAGGTGTATATTTTAACATTTCAAAAATCAATGTACGAGTTCTTGGAAGTGAGATGCACATTGGAAGAAGAGAAGATATTGATTTCATGGAATCGAAAAATCAGCCCTTCAATCGGGAAGAATATTTCTATAATCACGGTTATCTTACTAATGTTTTCAGCGATAATTCGGTTGCTTATTCCAATCGATTCTCTGATTCCGATGACCATTTTCATCATAGGAATCGCGGGAAATCTCGTATTTCTATTAATTATAATTTATCTTTATGATAAATCTTTAGAGAGAAATACAGATGAAAAGGTTAGCTTTATGGAATCGATGATTTTTGTAAATGATATCAACCGATTAGCCACCTCATTGTGAGAGAATACGAAAAAAAGAATGATATAGCCTTGGTGGATTCGTTTTTTCTTTCTTATTTTGATTTGGGTGCGTATTCCGGTCTGCTCGGTGCAAATGCTTCAATAATGAAGGTATCTTCCATTACGTCACACCCGTGTTTTTCATGTGGCCCGAAGACATATGATTCTCCCGCTTCTGCGAGGAATTCCGTTGTCTCTGTGAAGAATTTTGCCTTTCCACTGATCACAAATCCATTTTGACTCGCTCTGTGTTCATGCAAAGGAATTTTTGCACCTTTCTTGAGATGAAAATGGCAGACCATTACTTCATCATTGAATGCCAATGTTTTTCTAAAGATTCCGGGCAATGCTTCCACTTCTTCGGCATCTTTTAAATTTGTTTTCTTCATAATTCTTTGAGCCTCAAAAAAGAAAAAAGGATTTCGATTTTTGGATGTTTGATTCGAATCTCCGATTTGATCCGGTATGGATTGGACTTACCTTATTGTATTTAATCCGGTTTCAAAATCCTTTTATAGCAATTACGCCGATTAGACTTAGGGGCGAATGCTTCGGATGTTTAATTATATTGAACTATTGAAATTAAATTTGGAAGCCGAAAAATTAGCGTCCGAGAATAAAAATGAAGAGGCGGCAAAATTATATGATGAAATCATTTCGCTCCGATCTCAGATTGATTCTAATCAAACCACTCTCGCTCTATTACACTTCAAGAAGGGAGTTCTCC
>CAZUTM010000023.1:8904-40995 GCA_964623665.1 uncultured archaeon | reverse complement strand
TTTTCTTTGAAATGAATTTAATTATAACTTTTTTCAGAATTTCTGCCAATATTTTCAATGTTTCTAGTGCGTTAGAACGAATAGCCTTATATTCGCTTTGATCTATAATAGGATCAGAAACGCTTCTATGCGTTTTTCGAATTTAAAAAATCAACGAGTTGATCGAAAATGAAAACCAAATCAATTATGTTGGCCATGATGATCACCGTATCCTTATTCTTCGCACCCGCGATCGCAGTAAGATCTCAAGAACCGGGAATGGACACGGGGGATTTGGATCCTGATACCATGGCTATGGCGGTTGGACAAATTTTCGGGATGATGCGCGGCTTTGGGGCTTCTGGCGATGTTCTTGGTCGTGTATTTGAACTCATGTTCATGAATTTCCGGAATTTCAGCGCTACTGAGTCCGCTGCGAAGGGCGTGTATTTAATGAACGCTTCATTAATTACCGAAACTCAAAACGAGCAATACAATTTCACCACCAATGATACCTCCTATTATTATCCGTGGGGACAATATAACCTCAACCATATCAGTGTTCCAGCCCAATACAGAAACGAATATCCCTATATGAAGGTTGCAAAATCCGGTTCCGTTAATGTTTCTAAGATAGAAGGTGCTGCAGTTACGTTCTTTATTTGGGATAACGATGGTACGCTCATCAGAGCCCTTGACAGAATCATCCAAACCTTCGCTGAATTAAAGGCAATCGAAGATGATCCTTCAACCACCGATGAAGAAGCCCAAAAGAAAGCAGCTTCGGCAGTCATTTCTGCATTGACCTACTTTGTAATTCATATCAACGATATTATCAATGGTGATGAAGTCATCGTTTTAAGTATCAACGGATTTACCGAATACAAAGTGAATTTTGTTAATTACTCCGAAACCGTTTCATGGCACCACACGACAAACGGCTATCAAAACGATTCCACCAATTTAACCGCAACGTTCCCAACATGGAGAACCGTTTATGGAATCAAGGCTAACAATACTAAAGATTCCTATATGCAATGGATGTTGGCTCAAACCTCCAAACCGAACGGAACCTATTCCGATTCATACACAGAATTTTCGTTCGATATTATTCAATTATGGATGA
Source organism: uncultured archaeon (assembly GCA_964623665.1). Classification (GTDB taxonomy): domain Archaea; phylum Asgardarchaeota; class Lokiarchaeia; order Sigyniarchaeales; family Promethearchaeaceae; genus CAZUTM01. The sequence continues at coordinate 39,890 of CAZUTM010000023.1, read as the reverse complement.
AGAATTTTGAGATCCACATTGATGTTGCGGCATTATTGAGTCTCTTGACTGCGGCACAGACCGCTGTTGATACCGGTCAACAACCGACCCAAGATCCGTTAAATGGTACTGCAATCGAGGATGTATTTCAAGGATTAGATATTGAATTCTATTTACTTACCCATCACTTTGCAGGGTTCATCCTTTATGACGACACTAAATTTGCTGGCGATCCTGAATTGAATGCAACGGCGAATAATGGTGTTCCCGATATCGTGAGACGATCTGCGGGCACGTATCAAAATTCAAGTGTAGATGTTATTGTTGACAGTGAAGCGACCGATTATTTGGTATTTACCGGAAGCAATTTCAATTTCATTGACCCGGTTGTGACCTCCGAATCTATTACGTGGGGAATTGAAACCAACAATCTTGAATTTCGAGTGATTCCCATCGGTTTGAATCCATCTGAGGTGAATAAAACCCAAGCACCGGTCATTAAAATGGAGAAATTTAAACTCGGATTCAGTTTTATCGTTAGTGCCCAACAAACGGTTAATGTTGAGGAATTCAATTTACAGAATTCAACGGCAGCCCAAGCACGAATGGGAGAAGCAAAAGTCAAGTTGGTTACCGAATTCGGTGCATGGAATGATACAAGTTCTATCGCCGGAAGAAACTTGGACCTAGCCACGGTGATGATTTCTACGATATTACATGTGCACTTAAAGATTGAGAACAAAGATCTTGTTGTTCCGGAAGAAGGTGCGGGTGCCTTAATGGCAGAAAACAATTATAACCAGACCGATCACAAGATTCGAGTTGGTGACTACCGAGGAAGTTTGCCCTTAGCGGCTATCGATATTGCCGGTCCGGAATATGATCAATATGATGGTGTGACTAAAACATCCCATCCTGCAAAGACCACATTGATTCCCCAAGTGTATGCATCATTAAATGCAAAGAGCAGTCAAACCTATGAGGATAGCAATGGCGGGGTTAACGTAATGTCCGGTGCTTTAACCATTGAATTCAGCGCATTGATCTATGCCGTTTCATATCATACGTTTGATTCGACGGGTCAAAGAATCGTGCACGATCCGACCTTCTCGATTTTCATTACCTTCGACAATCCGGCCTTCTGGGCGTTGATCTTTGTAATTGCTTCGGTTGTGCTTGCCGGTGTTGGTGCCTTCTTAATAAAGAAGAAGAAAGAAGAATCGATCTTAGCATAAACTAACTATATTAAATTTTTTTTTCGCTCTTCTTTTTTAGATTTAAAATCTCGGGTTTTTCTTTGATTTGGATGATTTTATTAGAAAACGTATAAACCAAATATTACCGAATTGATGGAACCAATCCAAGCGAAAAATTCTGCTGTTCTGCTTATTTTTGGTACTAAATTATTCTTTTTTTTATGAGTGCTTTGTTTCCATATTCGGATTTTTTCACGTATTATGACGATATATTGAACCAGTTCTGGTTGTTCGCGTCATAATCTTATCCGAACAGCAAATACTGGGAATGGATTGAAGAAAAAAATGAAAATGTTGCATTGCTACCATAAATTCGGAAAAAACACTCCATGAATCCAATTATCCATGCTGCGCGCAGAGCCTGTATATTCAATGGGAAACCTCCATTCCCGTGGGGATTTTTTCATGTTTCCATAAAGAAAAAAGATCTCGTATTTCAAAAAAGGTTTTAATTCAGAATCAACCGAGCGGTCCGGCTTGAGATTTTCTGCGGAACTTGCTTGTTCCCTATCACATTTTTTATGATTTTTAATGTAAATATTGATTTATAACAGTCGCTCAGAGAATTTCATTTGTACCAATCAACAAGCAATTTTTATTGTAATAATTCCAAAGAATAAACAATATGCTTTAAGGTACGATCATCCTACAATTACTGGGGTTTGAAATGGTAGAGGAAACGGAAATTTTTGTTCAAATTGCGAGGGATTTTGGTCTTGCTCTAGTTATAAATGGAATCGTTTGGCTCTTTGTGAAAAGGTTCAACAAAACGATTGCAACAAAGATGTTTTATTCTTTCTTTGTTCTTGGATTATCTGTTGCAGTCGCGATGCAAATAATCACCTTATCTCGAGAATCTCCATACTATCTTCATGTAAATATTATTCTTGCGGCTTTGGTGACAACATTAATCGTATTCTTGGTAGTTTGGCACAAGAAATCTATTATCAATCCAATTAAGAACATTGCAGAAGCTGGAAAAACGATTGGTAAAGGTGATTTTACTGTTAATATCGAAGATGCGAAAGGGTCGGATGAGATCGCAGAAATTCAGCGATCTTTTAAGTATATGTTATCTTTTCTCAAAAACTTGATTGGGGAGTCAAAAGAATTGACTATCTCTTTAAGTGCCGCGGCGGAGGAGCTTGCGAATTCAGCAGAGGAAGTAAATAGTTCGAGTGAAAATATTGCGAATTCGCAACAACAGATTTCTAAAGGTGCAAGCACCCAAGTGAACGCTATCTCTGATATTCAGAAAAAAATACAAGCACTGAGTGAAGGAATTAAAACAATCCATTTGAAATTGGGCGATATCGATGAGGTTAGTGCGCTGATACGAACTATATCTGAGCAAACCAACATGCTTGCATTGAATGCAGCGATTGAGTCCGCCAGAGCTGGTGAGGCTGGTCGCGGATTCAGCGTGGTGTCTGAACAAGTCCGGAAATTGGCAGAAGAATCAAAACGAGCGGTCGAATCCACCGCAACAAAAATTGAGCAGGTGAAAGGTATTATCAGTAATCAACAACGAGAGACTATGGAAATCGTGAAAAACGTTGATGCAATATCGGTAGTGTCAGAAGAAACATCTGCAAGTACGGAAGAATCTGCCGCTGCGGCAGAAGAACAAGTTGCAGCGATGGAACAAATCAATACTATTGCGCAGACGCTTGTTCAAAATGCTGAGAAGATGCAAAAACAGTTTCAATCGATTAAAATCTGAACACAATTGGATTTATTAACCAGAAATTCTATACACATACGATTTTTTCTTTCAAACTCATCAAGATCGCAATTTTTTTCGTTTTTCGGATTGAAATAATGAAAGATTTTAATGTTTTAAAGGCTAATTTCAACCATGGTAGATGCTGAACATAAGGCAATAGAACATGAAGAACACATTCCGGTAGTAAGTAAAGTGGGATTTGCATTTGCTCAAACCGGTAATAACCTTCTTTCGGGGCTCGGGTTGGGTGTTATTGATGTTTTCTATTTGAAGTTTACCGGCCTCGATCCGAGATTGATGGGCGTTTCGTGGCTTATTTTTGCGATTTGGAACGCGATTAACGATCCTCTTATCGGTATCATTGAAGACCGCACCAAATCTAAATTGGGGCGGCGAATTCCGTATTTGCGGTACGGTTCATTCATATATGTTGCTTCTTTTATACTGATTTGGTTTCCTTTTACGAGTGAACCCGCGCTGTTGTTTTGGAATCATTTATTGATGCTTTTTATTTTCGATACGGTCTACAGTATGATCGGGCTTATCACGTATAGTTTACCCGCAGAAATGGCGTTGACACAAAGAGAGAGGGCAAGTATTATGCTTTATGCTGCGGGAATCGGACTTATTGGAGTTTTCGTGCCTCTTGTGTTACCTTTGGTCTTTTTAGGTGAAAATCCGAATTTAGCCGGCTTCCGGATTGCGATGATTATTGTGGGCTTGATTGCGGGCTCGATGATTTACTTTTCGAGTTATGTAATCAAAGAAAATCGGTATGCGATCTTGGAAGAGTCCCTTGGGTTTTTCGAAAGCATCAAAGAAACCCTAAAAAACAAACCCTTTTTAATTTTGGAAATCACCATCTTCTCCACCGTGATAATGCAAAATATCATTACGGGGTATGTGGTCTTTGTTTCCGATTATTTGGTAGATCTCAATTTTAAATCGGCACAAAATATTATAATTGCTGTGTTCTTGTTTGCTTTATTGGTTTTGGGAATTGTGTGGGTGGTAAAAAACATTCCGAAATATGGTGTAAAAAAGATGACCATTTACGGCATGTTTGTGGCATCAATTGGCTTTATTTTATTGTTTTTCTTAGGGCAGATTCTGCAACCCAATCAGTTAAATAAGCTTTCCTTGCTTTCCGGTTTAGGTCCATTGATTTTGGTTATCATTGGCGTTGTTGTGATGACACTCACCAATCAACCCTTAATGGCCGATGCCATAGATTTCGATGAAACATTAACGGGGAAGCGACGGGAAACCACATATTCCGGTGTAAATGCGCTGCTTACCAAGCCCGCAGTTTCGATAGGTAGAGCTATATTTTTATTTATCATAAAGGAGTTCGGATACATTAGTGCTGATGTGGGAGAGATCGCACCAACACCTGCAGAACAACCGTTATCGGTGGCGCAAGGTGTTTTAATCGCTTTTTGTGTGGTGCCGACCATCTGTTTATTAATTGCTTCCTTTGCTCTGAGATATTTCCCGCTTGATGGGCCCGAATGGTTAAAGAAAAAACGCGAATTACAAGAAGTACATAAAATGAAAGAAGAAAAATATCTGGAATGGCTAAATCAACAAGACCAAGACAATTCCGCTCGTTGAATGCCTTTAAGATATCGCAGGATTCGTTAAAAAAGAAATCTAAAAAAAAATAACAGATCAAATTGATCGATGGCTCTGCTGGCTTTTCCAGTTCCATTCTTTTTTAAAATTTTTTTCTTGTTGGGAAATATAAAAACTCACAAAAAACGTATCCGTGGACAAGCTTATCCATGTTCTGATTTCGGCTTGGATATTCGATGGGAATGCTCCTTAGGCCACAAATATTTTTCGCGTTTTGTTTTTTATGTTTAATTATTTTTCATCATTAAAGTTTCCATCGAATAACTCGGAATTCGGTTTGGTGTAGGAATTATTACAAACCGGACATGAGTTATATTTTTCGATCCACCAAGCTCCGCAGATATAATGACTCATGCTTCCGCAAAATTCACATTTTAAAACTTCTTCTTCGCTAACCACATCAATGAATTTATGACAGATGATGCATTGCCTTGAGACGAGATTTTTCTTGATTTTCAAATTTTCTTCCAAAATTTGTTGATATTTCTTTTTCTCCATTGTATATATCTCTTTTATTTTATCCAATTCATTGATTTTTTCGTCAATATCTTTGATTCTTGTCCGTAATTGCTTTTCGGTGAGTTTTTGCGGCATCACCAAATCAAGAGAGAAATTCAAAGGAATTTGATCTGCTGTATTCTTGAGTTCTTGTAACTCTTTGAACAGATTTTGTTCCATGTCAATTACCGGTTTAAATTTCTCAAAGAGCATCGCAAACAAGTTGGAAATGATAAATATGGTACGGTGTTTTAGCTCTTGCATCTTTTCTTCCCATAATTTTATGGAGGGAAACACATTCACGTTCTTTTCCTTATAGGCTTTGAAAGCTTTGAGTACGTCTTCCGTAATTCCCTTGAACGCTGTATTAAAATCGTTGAGCATCTGTTCCATGTATGAAATTTGTGGAATTTCATTTTTGATGATGTTTGATGTTTCTTTCTCGTATTGGTTCAATTTATTTTCCATGATCGATAGTTTTTCTTTAAGGATATTTTCGAGTTCTTGCCGGTGGTGACTATCATGCACCGAATCCGCATATTGCTTGAAGTTTTCAATTTTTCTATCGAATTCATGAGAGAGATTCGAAATATTTTTTTGGAAAATGCGGGTTGCGGATGCATACTTTCCGAGTCGTAAATTCGTGGTTTTAATCCATTCTTCGGTTTTCATAAGAATTTCATAGAGAGGCTCATACTCTTTTTCAATATTTTTTTCTGCTTCTTGGATGCTCCCGTATTTTTCAACGATTTTTGATTCGATTTCTTTGGTTTTTTCCATCAGAGCGGCCGGAAGTGCCTTTTTAACATCTTTTTGGATCAGAGAGCCCAAAGTCTCGAGCTTATTCATAAAGGAGTCTTCTATAAAGTCTCGATATAAGCTTTCTATAAACCCCACAATCTCATTTTTTGCCTTTTCCTTGGTATCTTTTCCATTATCCGTCAGAGTGGCCGAGTATTTTAAAAATCCTTGTTCTTTTAGGTAATAAAGCAATTCCATTATATATGTTCGATTCAAAGAAGCAAGCATCATATTTTTTTGATAGAATTCCAAAAAGCTTGCTAATGTGACCAGTCTAGATTTTGTATTCTTGATACACGATTCAAAAACGGTGAATATTTCAAGGTATTCTCCAATAATCCGAATTGGGTTGGTTAATTTCTGGATATCATAAGCTTCTTCACTGATTACGGATATCCGCTCCCAAAGCAAGATTTGATTATAATAATTAGGTTTTTGGGTTTTTTTCTCCAGACTCAATTCAAAATTGAGAAGATCCTTATTTGCGATATTTTGATCAAGACGTGCATCCAACCACTTTTCAGAGATAAAAGAAAGAATTGATAATGCCTTATTCCTTATCGTTTTTAGCGAATTTTGAAAGTCGGAACAAGAATCTTTTATTTTATATGCTGTTTCAATCGAACCAAGCGATATGATGATTTCTGAAATTTTTTCATTTAATATTCTTAGGGAACGTGTAATCATCAAAGGGATTAAAGAAGACCAATCCGGGTTAATCGAATTAATGAAGGATACCAAATTCGAGAGATGTGTTTCGATATCTTTTTCATTTTCGAGCCGTAGTTTTCTCAATTTTTTTGATGCTTCATCATTTGTCAATGATTGTGCACCTGTCTCTGTTAAAAACTCGGCGATTGAAGTTTTAAGGTCTTGAAACTCTTTCCATTCGAAATCGGAAATAAATCGTACCATTGGAATTCACACGAATCAATGCTATACTTCAAATAAAGGTTTAAAGCATTAAATTTTTCTGATTTTTTATTGAAATGTCGAATAGATTTATTCGCATTTTCAAAGCAACGGGGCAATGATTTTAATTTATTTTGCACTTTTCGGAAGCATGAAAATGAGAATCGGTTTGGGAGACTTCATCTTCAAATTCGGGCCCGGATACCCGATGGGCGGATATGAAGGAAGAAAACTCCCTTCAGAAGGAGTTCATGATGAAATTCATGCCCGTGCGATAATCCTCGAATGCGGAAACGAAAGGGCATGTATCGTTTCCATCGATTTCGTTGGTGTTGAAAAAACCCGTGTTGAAAACACAAAAAAGAAAATTGCCACCGAATTCGGAATCCCCGAGCAAAATATCCTCATTGCGGCAATTCATACACACTCCGCGCCCCTAAACATTCGTCTATTTTCAAATCCATATGAGAATTTCGATGAGGTCTACGAGGGCATCGTGTCTGCAGTGAAACAAGCATGTTCGAAAATGAAAGAGGGCATAATAAAGATTTCAAAGATGATTATCAAAGGTGCAGCCTTTAATAGAAGGGATTGGGATGAAAAATCTGCCTATATAGATGAAGAAGCCACGATATTGATGTTTGAAGGGCAAGACGGGAAATTAGATGGCGTTTTGTATAATTATTCAAATCATCCCGTGGTTTTAGAACCTTCTAACTTGTTAATTTCAGCAGACTGGCCATATTATACACAAGAATATCTTCGTTCAGCCCTTGGTAATCGCAATTTATTTGTGTTGTTCCTAAACGGTACACCCGGGAATACAAACCCGATAAATAGTCCAATGAACGGATCCAAAAAGAGAACCTTTGAGGATTGCAAAGAAATCGGAGATATCACGGCTAAAGGGATTCTTCAAGGCCTTCAGCATGCCGTTCCATTATCCGGCCAAGGAATAAAAGGAATTGTGAAAAATGTGGAAATTGAGGCCGATGATGTGGATAAAGAAGAAATCTTTTCTTTTGCTACCGGAAAAGTCGAAAATGATGTATTCAAAATTTCAACGGTGATACAAGTATTGAAAATTGGAGATCTTGCAATTGTTTCAGCCCCCGGCGAGTATTTTCCCCATATTGCCAAATCGATTAAGGAAAAAAGTCCTTTCAAATATACATTCATTGCCGGTTATGCAAATGATTATATCGGATATGCGGGATTGAAAGAACATTATGAAATCGGGGGATATGAAATGTTTATGATGAGTCTCAACGCCGATGAAGGGCCATTCCTTGAAAAAAAATCTCTCGAATTATTGACTGCACTCAAAGAAAGAAATCAATAACAATATATACCTTTCAAAGCATACATTAAAATATGAACGAACTGCTCGGTGCCATCTTAAGTAAAATTAAAAAAAATCAATTTTTCTTTCTTCTTATTCTCGCATTAATTCTAATCTTCTTTCAAATTCGTTTGATCGGTCCCGAGCAGTTCGTTTTATTATGGTCATCGCTAAATATCTATTTCATTGTTTTGCTAATAATTACCTATACTATTCAATTTTTCTTTCGGGCCTGGTTGTGGATTCGTATTTCAAAATTGATGAATATCAATATCGATTTCGCTGGAGCCTATTTTGCATTGGGCGTTGGTTGGATGGTGAATGAGATTTTGCCTGCAAAATTAGGAGACCTCTCACGAATAGAAATCACCCGGCGAAATCAAGAGATTTCCTTTGGTGAGTCCTCTGCACCGGTTGTGTTTCAGAGATTAGTCGATCTATCCATGATTTTATTCCTCGGAGGCTTTTCATTACTATATTATATTTTCACCATCGGATCTTTCGATTTTGTGTTTGATTCATACATTTTTTATGGATTTCTGTTCGGAATTCTATTCATCGCGGTTGCGATAGTCGTATTAACCTTTTTGATAAAGTATCCTTCAACAATAAAACGACTTCTATCTAAAATATCACCCAAATTGGAATTATTTGCATCCGGTATTATCGATCCCTTTGTTTCAGCCCTTAAGTCATTGAAAACCCCTTTGGGGTCCTTTGTTAAATCGTTTTTATTTTCATTGACATATTGGATTTTTGATGTGTTGACGTTTTATTACGCATTTTTAGCCGCAGGTGTTCCGATTTCTCCATCTCTTGCCATTTTTGCCGGGATAATCACATATCTCGTGAAGATGTTCCCATTGACCCCCGGAGGATGGGGCATTGCAGAGTCATTATCAGCATATATTGTGTATACTTTTAATCCTTCTATCCCATTTGATCTCATTCTTTTTGTGTTAATGATGTGCCATATATTCGTGTTTCTCTATTCAAATATATTTGGTTTCTTTGGTTTGTGGTTCTTTTTCGCAAAAAAAGAAAGGCTTGTAAAGTGAAGGCTATCTATGCTGAGAAAATTGGACGCGTTCACGGGATCTTGATTGAGAAAATCCGGGCTTCCATGATTCATAAAGATCCCGTATTTCCCCTTATATCCTATATACGGGATCTTATAAACATCCAAACGCGGTGTCCTCTCTTTTAAAAATTTGGAAAGAAGAAAGAAGGGCAATATCGGAAACATAATTTTAAACAAATTAAAATTTTAAAATTAAATTATCTCTTAACCAATGGTTTTGGGGTTGGAAATTAGAAAAGAGAGAGAAAGAGTGACTCAGTATTGGCTCTCCCGCGAAACCGCAGTACCACCAATCGCTACGCCCTTTATCTTCCGAGTTCGGAATGGGATCGGGAACTAAGCATAGCCATGACCGAGTCAAGTAAGAAAAACACTCCGACCAATATAAACATATTTATTTTTTTTATTGATAAGAATAGAAGAGTTGAACGAAAAAAAATAAACCAATGATACGTTTTTTTAGTCTTCGGAATAGATATATTTTGATGCAATTAACGCTTCAAATTCTTCGATTTTCGTATCATCCTTATACACCAAATCAATGATCTTTCGTCCTAATGGATCGATGTGCGGATTTTCACGGAATTTCTCAAGTTCTTTTCTAAAGAATTGAAGTAAGATTTTTGCTCCTTCTTGAAATGCTTTATCTCCCACTTCGCGCTGTAAGGACACATCCAAAAAGCTCGGATCGATTTCTTGTCCCTCAACGGTCATCTTTTTCAAAGTATATCCCAAAAGCACGAAATTTGAAGGCTTTAACTCCTCATGCGAAAACCTCATCCGGCCTCTTCTCGGGAGGAATTCTCTTGTTATCCATTGGGGCATAAAACTTACTTCCCATGCACCGACATGCTTTACGGGACAAAGTATATAACTGACTTCGGGTGCTTCAAGTATTTGTTTGAGCAGCAAATTGGCTTGTACTACTTGCATACCGGTGGCAAATGGCCAGTAAGATCCCACACCTTCAGAACTCATACCCTCTGTGTCCGTAATGCTTGGATTATCATGTCCTCTGGGTGCCACAAGTCGCCAAAGCCACGCGATTGCGGGTGGAAGGATATGAAACAGTCCTAAAATACCATATGATGGTTTTTCAGCAGTACAAGGCGGACATCGGACACCAAAACTTCGAATGTCGACTCCAATCGTGCTGTTTATTACTCTTGGGATAACCGACCTTCTAAGGATAAATCTTGGGTTTGGACATTTCTTTCCTGGGCTGTCCTCAATGTGTTCCCAAACCAATGCGGTGCTATTGGGTTGTGCATCAATGTTTAAGAAGAGCAAAGGCGCTTTCGCGTGGATAGAGAGTCTTTCCATTTCGGGGTCTGTACCATATTGTTTAATGTGATCCACCCGAATAAACCATCCTCTTTCAGCGTCAGCGATATGGATCTTTCCATCATTTTTTTGGAAACTCGGATGGCACATTGCCATATCATCGGATATCGGCCTGAGTGCACATGTTCTGGTAATGTAGAGATATTTCTTTTGACCAGTTACCGTGTTTGTTCCCAACCGAATGGCACCTTCGGCTTCTCGATGAATGAATTCATTCATTTCACTTTTTCCACCTCCGCTTGCTCCTTCATGCATGATAACGATTTTATTGTCGTATGGAGTGATGACTTGAACTGTGGCACAATGATTGACAATCCACCCTTCTTGTTCTCCAAAATGAATCAATGCACCATAAACGCCTTTCTTTGCGCTTGGACCGGGATATAGATTATAACTGAATATTTCGTAAGTTATTTTAGTACGGAAATGAACGACTCTCTGTTTTCCATCAAAAACGGTGTGTCTGAATGGCGGTGCACATGTTAAAATGATTTTTGGTTTAAATTTACCTTCAATTTTCTCCAACTTTACCAATCCCTGAAGTAAAGCTAATCCCAATGCAAAGAATCCACAATTTAGAGGAACAATCGCGATCCCTGGAAATTCTTTTACCATTTGGCCACCGGCGAAACAAAATGCCGCCAATTCTTGCTTTTTTAACCATTCAAGAGTCTCTTTTCGTAATTTAGAAAAATCCTCGTGGAACAGATCTTTAAATTTTACTTTATCAGAGGGAAGATCATCACCAACAATCATACTGTCTGGATCTCTCCGCCTCAAATAGGGATCGTAGTAATTTGCAGCAATCCCGTTTTTTACTCGCGATACCCATGCCTCTTTAATATAGCCTTTCCCAGGAACCTCGAACCCAACATCCATTGTATCCTTACCGTCCAGAACCGAAAGGGCTATTAAATCATTCACATCATGAGCGAATACGAGCTTTTGGCAATTTACCAAAACATCTCGATACTCTTCGGGAAGTTCTAACTTCTCTAAAACTTCATGATTTTCCATTTGAGCTCGCCATGAGAAAATCAATTAATGGTTGAAAAATTTTTGTTTTTTGTTTTCTCGGCTTGTGAAAAAGAATAAATTCAATCGTTCAATCTATTTCGTTGATTATGAGGAAGCTCTGACTCAAATTTTGTTCTTTATGAATTTAATAGCAAATTCCAAACAAGGTAACGATAAATTAACACACATCGGTTTGACACAAGAAAAAATTAAATTTTATTCTTTCGGAACAGGATTTTTACATTTCAAACATACGGTTGCATCCGCAGATAATACCCATCCGCATTTCGGACACTCTCTGATTTTAGGAGCTTCTTGTTCTTCTTGAGGCATGAGCATTTGGACATCCGCTCGAAAATAATGTTGTTTGTATAAATGAAACTCGACAATCTCATAAAGAAACAAGGTTTCAAAATCATTGTTTATCTCTCCTTCGTTTACGCGCACCACTTTATATCCGGTCAAATCTTTTTGCATTTCTTTTTGCAGAATTTCGATTACGATTTTTTGAAATTTGGCCGGATTTTCCTCTTTGGCGATTTTTTTTGCCCAATCGCGGTGCTTCCAATAATTACATATCCAGCCGTAGATGATTTTTGCATAATTATCAAAGTAGAAGATAATTCCGCCAAAATGCTCGATATCTTGATAAAAATCAACATTTTCTCGGGTCGCGGCGGTTTCTTTCAGATAGAGATCCACTCGGTCTATCAAAAGATAGGATTCTACATTCCAAGACGGTTTGTATGGAGGTAAGGCCATATTTCTTATTCGTTTTTAAATTCTTTAAAGTTTTGCTCCCCAAATTCATTTTTCTCATTTCCGGAACACAGATTTAAAAATGTCGGCCAAAATTCATAATTCATTAATATATGGCTTTTTATTATGGATTCCGTAGTTTAGATATCCTCGGTAGGTTAGGATCTTATGAAAATATATATAAAAATGCCGTGCAAAGGTATCAAATATTGTGCTTTCGACTGGTTTGATTTGATTTTCGCTTCGAAATCATTATTTTGGATTGTTTATTTCTCTCCTCATGAATGAATCGAATCGCATGGAGTTAATAACGATTATTAAAGAACGTTCGTTCAAAAAAGGAACCTTCAAGTTGGCCAGCGGAAAAACCAGTAGCTATTATTTCAATCTGAAATCGACCTATTGTCATCCCGCCGGCAATGCGTTAATTGGGGATCTTATCCTTCAAATTTTGGAATTACATAAAATCCAAGCGGATGCAATCGGCGGCATGGAAATCGGGGCTATTCCCATCGCATGTTCGGTTCAAGCACGGGCGTATTTTCGAAATCGGCCATTATACTCCTTCTTTGTGAGAAAAGAGAAAAAAGAACACGGAACTGAGAAACAAGTCGAAGGAATTATTGAAGATGGGATGAATGTCGTTGTTGTTGAGGATGTTACGACCACCGGCGGCTCGGTAATGAAAGCGGTTGAAGCCATTAAGACGGAAACGAAAGCCAAAATCACAGCGGTAATTAGTGTATTAAATCGTAGAGAAGGCGCTGATGAATTGTTCAAAGAAAAGGGCATCCCTTTCTATTATATTTGTTCCATTGAAGATTTTGATGAAGAGTTGAAAAAAGGGAAGTGATACCATGGCACAACTCACGCCGAATCCCCTTGATGATACTCGCGGAAAACAAAGAGAAAAGGAGAAGGAAAAAAAGAAAATCAGCAAAAAAGATGTAATTGTTGGCCTCATTATCATCGGAATTGCATTTTTCGGCACTTTCGGGGTTTATGGAATAATGAAAATTACATTAAAAACTGAATATCCGATGGTGGTAGTTATCTCGGGATCCATGGAACCGACAATTTATCGGGGCGATCTCTTGATTGTTGAAGGCGTTAAACCTGAAGATCTCAAGGTAGGGACCATTGAGGATAAAAAAGGGGATATTATTGTGTTTGATTCCCAAGGCGTGTGGCCCGGCGGAAGTCAAGAGCCGATTGTCCACCGAATTGTGGGTCGATATATCGATAATGCCACCGGTAAATATTACTTCATCACAAAAGGCGATAATAATCCCGATACAGACCCGCCAGGTCCCGGAGAAGTAATGTTACCCGCAGAAAAAATTCTTGGTCGAGTTATCTCTATTATTCCGAAAGTCGGATATGTCCGGATTTATCTCGCGGAAGGAAATCTTGGCTATTACATCATAGGATTTTTGGGCATTCTGTTGGTGGTTTCGATTGTAAAGGATATTCTGAATCCCGAGGATAGTGAAGAAGATCAAGAAAAGAAAATTAAAGAGCAAAAAGAAAGAGTGCTGAAAAGTGAATCCAATAAAGACGACAGTTCCACGAAAAAATTTGACATGGGTGTATAGCAACACCGACTGCTTTTTTCTTCTAAATTTCTTCTGGAGATTGAATGAAATCCGAAAGTGTCCAAATAATTTCTTCTTCAGTCGATTGACTTGATTTGACGAATTTCAAATCCAGAAGGCCGCATTTTTTCACGATATTCGTTTTAATACTATTCAAATGAGTCTCTTTCGTTTTCAATCGGCCTCCTTTTGTTGTATTACGAAGTTTAATATAGACCAATGCATTTTTTGATGAGCATTCCCTTGAAATTCGATTATTACAAATCCTAATAAGATAATCTTCATCTTCAATTGTTCGGGCATCCAATTCAAAATAAATCAAAGGCCGATTCATGGTTTTGATGCATTGCACCGAATTTTTCATCCTGCCGTCTTCCGAAAGCGACTCTTCACTCGCTTGCGATAGAAAGACACCGCGTTTGAAGTCTCTTTCCGAATAATGAACAGGTTCACTTGCTCCGGGATTAAACACCCAATTGTCAATCTCAAACTGCAAATGAAAATGACCAAGCGCAAAATAATCGATGTAGTCATGCAAATCCTCGAACACCTCGAACGAAAGCGCGGGAATCCCGTACATATACCCTTTTACCCCGATATGCATCATCAAGATCCTATATTTCGCTTTCGGCCGCTGTCCCAATTCAAAGATTACCCGATTAATCTCTTCAATTGGCTCTTCCCCGCAATACCCGATTCCGATTATTTCCACATCGTTGATTTTTAACACATTACCCTTTTTGGTTTTTTCATCGTAATCCATCAATATTGTCCCAGTTTCTTCATAATTAGGTGCATCCAACAATATAATCTGGTTCGACAGTGCCAGATTTCTCAACCACGAAAACGAAAACTCATACCTTGCCCCTTTCGCAAATTTACGCTTATCGTGGTTTCCCTCGATCCCTATTATTGGAATTCTGTTTTCGGTTTCCTTCTTGAACTTTTCTATCGCTTGCAATACGTTTCCGTAGATGAAGGGAATCAATTCGAGGCAATCGAACGTATCTCCGCAAATAAGAATGAATTCGGCGTTCTGAGCCTTTGCCGTGTCCAAAATAAATTTCAGATTCTCCAAAAAATCCCATGCTCTTTGAATATCCTCGAATTGGGCGTGCCCTAAATGAAGGTCAGCGGCATGGAGAAATTTCACCATACGTACTCAATTCCTTTGACCTTTATAAAAATAAGCCCAAAGTTTGAGAAGCTTGGAAACCATAAGCAAAATGTATTTATTTAATCAAATTTGACATGTAAGTATGGCGGTAAAACCGACAGAAGAGTTCTTGAATCTCTTGAATCAAGCAGTGAGTCGAGAACTCCAAGTATCCGTTCAATATATGCTTCAACACACCAAAATGGAGAAAATAAAGAAGCGAGTTATTGCCGAAAATATCCTTTTGGAAAAAAACATGTACGAAGCGGTTGGCGAAATCCTTAAAAAATTCGCGATAGAGGAAATGAAGCATGCCGGAATGATCATGGAAAGAATATACTATCTCGGCGGAGAGGCCACGACCAAAGCTTCAAAGCCAAAAATTGGAGAATATATTTCGCATTTTGCCGAATACGGGTATGATGCGGAAAAAGAAGCTCTTGAAATGTATCGTAAAATCGTTAAGATGGCCGAAGAGCTTGGTGATTATGAAAGCGCAGAGATGTTTCGAGTCATTTATCGACAAGAAGAAGTCCATCTGCTCAAATTCGAAGAATATTTGAATTTTGCGCCCGATGGAAAGGGTGAGGATCTCGAAGACCCTGCATGGGTAAAAACGCTCAAACCGGAATATTTCGAGCTTCTTAACAAAGCTTTAGCCGGAGAAATGTCTGCTATCATTCAATATACCAATCAACATGAAAAGGTTTCGTTGAAATCCTTGCGACGAAAAGGAGTTCCGCTTGAAGCAATTACCGCGAGCAATAAAGGTGTAGTGGTATCGGAACTTTTGAAGAAAGTGTTCATGCAAGAGATGGAACATTTCGAGAAGATTGCGGAAAGAATCTATATGCTGAAGCAAGAATGCGGTGTATTGCCCGATCCGTTACCCGAGGTTGGTAAAACCGTTGAGGACTTTCTTAAATTGGATCGAAAAGCGGAAGACGATGCGATTATTCTCTATCGAAAAATTATCGATGAAGCAACAAAGAGCGGAGATATCACCACCAAAAAGATGTTTGAGCAAATCTTAATGGAAGAAGAGGAACACTTTTGGGGTTTTGATGAATTTTTCTAACGGGATCGAACTTTCGAAGTTTCAGAACTATTTCAAAAATTTTTTCTTTCTTTGTTATTTTCTAAACTTATGGCGGATTATGCATTGGGTTTGTTATTATCGCTTTTTGCGGGATTGGCAACGGGTATCGGTGCAGTTCTGGCGATTTCAATTAAGGATTTCAAGAAAAAATATTTGACATTAGGATTGGGTGTTTCTGGGGGTGTCATGATTTATATTTCTTTTGTGGAGATGCTTCCGCATGCTATTGAAAATATAGAAGAGTTGAATGCCGTTCTGTTTTTATTCGGAGGATTTATTTTGATGTTTATTATTGATGCTTTGATCCCGGAACAGAAAAATCCACATCACTTTGATAAAATCAATTTTAATATCGAATGCGAGACAAAAGAGCAATCTGAAAAAGTTCATGAGGATATGAAATTGAAAAGAACTGGGATTCTTGCGGCATTAGCAATCGGGATTCACAATTTTCCAGAAGGAATCGCCACGTTCGTGGCAACACTGGAAAACCCGGAATGGGGGCTGATGATTGCCATTGCCGTTTCAATCCACAACATTCCGGAAGGTGTCTCGGTTGCGATGCCCATTCAATATGCTACCGGAGACAAGAAAAAGGCATTTTACTACAGCTTTTTCTCGGGGCTTGCAGAGCCAATAGGTGCCTTTTTAGCGTTTTTATTTTTAAAGTCGATATTGACTCCCGAGATTCTGAGCGGAATCATGGCGGGAATCGCCGGTGTGATGATATATATTTCTGTTGACGAAATCATTCCAATCGCCCATTCCTATAATGAGGGCCATTGGGCCATTGTCGGGTTTTTGCTAGGGATGTTTTTGATGGCCATTACTCTCCTTTTGTTGTGAAAAAAGTGAAAAATTACCTCCAATCCTTTTTTTAGCTGTATTGAATTGAAAATATCAATGGTTAAATTCACGGATTATCTGTATTATTATCCCCGCGTGGAAAAGATCCAGCGCGGGATGCTTGGAGCTACAATATTTATTGTAAAGGGCGAGAAAGGGCAATTCATCGTTGATCCCGGCGTATTAGGTGGCAATGTTGAAAAGCACTATTCTTCCTTAATGGAAAAAGATGGAATCGATATTCATGAGACACAAGCGATATTCATCACGCATTGCCATCCGGATCACATGGTTGCGGCGCATTATTGGCAGACTTATATTAAAAACGCATCAGGTTCTGGGAAAGTTCCGGTGTATGTGCATCCTCAAGGTGTTCGGTATTTGAAAGACCCCGATCAACTATTACAAGATTTGTTAAAGGAAGCCGGATGGATCCGGACACAAATAAGCAAGCTTCCACCAACCCTTGGTGATAAAATGTTTTCGTTTTTATGGACGAAGCCAAAACCGATTGAAATAATATCCGAACTCCTTGATAATCAAGTATTCGATTTGGGACCTATCCTTTTCCGAGCCGAATTCACCGAAGGACACTCGCTCAATCATGTGGCTTATCGGATCATTGAAAAACAATCACAAAAATCGATTCTTTTATCGGGTGATATGATTTCATTTAAAGAAATTGAAAAAGGGAAAGGGATCCGTGCACTCGCTTCCGTCAACACCGTAATTTCCGATTTTTCGAAGGAGCTTGTTTCTCTCAAGCGTATTCTCAACAACCCGCCTGATATTTTATTCACTTCGCATTATGGAATATATCACCCGAAAGAAGAGATTATAAAACGGTTTAAAGAGGCAATCGAGCTTGCAGAGACCTATAAACCTCGTGTGCTGGAGTATTTGAAGACCGGACCAAAGAGTTTTGGCAAAATCAACAATCATTTAATTTATTTCAAGCATTATCTTTCGGGCTATGCAACCCGCACAAGTACTACGTATTGTGTGCTCCGCGAACTGATGATCGAAGGTCTAGTTGAAGAAATAGACAAAAAGAAGCATATATTTGCTTTAGTTGGTGCTAAAGACGTATAAATTTTTGGCGTTTTAGGGTTGCAATTCTTTTTTCAATTTCTGTTTTTCTTCTTTTTCAACTTCCGTGAGTTGGGAACCTTTTGATACGAGCTCTGCATATCGGTTCCATTTCTTTGTAAGATATATTCTTAATTGTTTTTCTTGCTCTGCGCGCTGTTTTTCTTGCTCTGCGCGCTGTTTTTCTTGCTCTGCGCGCTGTTTTTCTTGCTCTGCGCGCAGTTCGGATTCATGCCATTTAATAACCGCGTCGTTCTGTTCTTCCGAGAACCAAATATCCGTTGCACTCAAGGCCAATCCGAATAATTCTTCACATTTTAGTAGACCAGATTCTTGAAATTCTGTCGAAATGTCAAAATATTTGTTTCCATGTAGCTTGAAGAAATAAGATGAATCTAACCCTTCTTTAGGATCCTCTGCTTTTTTTAACACCCAATAATTCGGAACACCACGCTCACGATATTTTTTCTTTTTCTCGGTCAAATCGATTAAAGCGGTGGATTGCGAGAGAACTTCAATAACCAATACGGGGATTTTACCGGGAGGAATAGATGCAATATCGCCGACAATTGGTTCATTAAACACCGCGATATCCGGAAGGACTTCTTCCTTTTCCAATGGTGCATAGGTGTCTTTTATATTGACTCTGTTTGCTGTGAATATATGATCCTTGGCTTTCTTTATCCCTTTTGAAGTTAAATGTTTTTGAATCAACATCCGCAATTGAAAAATGAGGTAATTGTGCTTTGAGGACATATCTATCGCCTGTTTTATTATGTAGCCTTTGCGAACGAAGCAATATCTTTGTACCGGGGTGCTTTTATCATCAATATAAGGGCCGATTATTTTATATCCAGATTCTATTTCTACATCGGTGAGAACGCTTTTTTCTTTGCGAATGGGATTATCGGCAAGGATTTCCGTTTTCTCGGTCATGGCAAGCCCCTAATTTCATTATAAATTTTAAAAATTTAATGTTTTGGGTGAAAGTGGTGATGGTTCGCTGAATTAAATAATCAAAATCACAAAAAAGAATTTAAGATTTAATTGGTTTGTATCTGGTGGTGGAAAATGGCTTTACCCAACGGTGTAGGATGCGAAAGCAAATCGGAAATCATTGAATTTAAGAGAAAAACCATCCCACATGAGCCCGGAGTATATATTTTCAAGGATTCTCAAGGGAATGTAATTTATGTTGGTAAAGCCAAAGATTTGTATCATCGTGTGAACTCGTATTTTCAATCAAAATGCTTTGAGGAGTCCGATTACGGATCGAAGATACGGAAATTGGTGGAGACCGCTTCAGACCTTGAATTTATAATCATGGAGACCGAAAAAGAAGCTTTCATTTTGGAGAATGAGTTAATAAAAAGGCATCAGCCGCGTTTCAATAGCGATTTGAAAGATGATAGGTTTTATCCTTGGATCGTTATCTCGAGCAATGAAAAATATCCGAGGATCAACGTAATTCAGTCGCCGCGGTATTTTGACCCGAAAATGACCTATTTTGGACCGTATACAAATGTTGGGATGATGCGAAAGACCCTTAAACTGCTCCGCTCGCTGTTTCCTTTTTGTTCATGTTCAAAACCGCTATCTGATAAACCCGCTAAACGACCGTGTCTCAATTATCAATTAAAGCAATGTCCCGGGCCTTGTATTCAAAAAATTACCCCCGAACAATATGCGATGAATATCGATGCGATTAAGCAAATTTTAAAAGGTAAAACCGAGGATTTATTGCAATTGCTAAAACAAAAAATGGAGGGAGAATCGAATGCATTGAATTTTGAAGGTGCAGCCTTTTGGAGAGATAAAATACGGGATCTGTTATCGACTTCGGAAAAGCAATCGATTTTCAATTATAAACTCAGTGAAGCTATAGATTTTGTCGGATCGAGTCAATCCAATGAAGGTGTAGCGTTCAGTATTTTGATGATGAGAAGCGGTCGGGTTTCCGGCAATATTCCATTCTTTCTTGATACCTCCCAATCTGCGGAGGATCAAAACCGAGATCTGAGCAGTTTTCTCATGCAGTTCTATATCTCTAAAGGATTTGAAATTCCGAAAACAATTTTTCATGAACAAGCGATTTCGGATGAAGATCTTAGTAATATTCGATTGATTCTTTCGGAAAAGGCGGGTATGGAAATTGATCTCTTAAAAATCGAATCAGAAAATGAGCATTATCCCTTGATGCGCATCGCAAATAAAAACGCAGAATTAATTCTCAAACATAAATTAGAATTTGGCGCATTTTTGCGCGAATCCGAGCAGATCAATAATAAACTTATTGATGGTCTTTATGAATTGCAAGAAATTTTACATTTGCCTTCTCTTCCCCGTATCATTGAAGGATTCGATATGGCAAATCTACAAGGCACCGACGCGGTAGGCTCGATGGTCTGCTTTATTGATGGAAAGCCCAGTAAAACGCATTATCGAAGATTCAAAGTTAAAGTGGTGGAAGGGCCCAATGATGTCGGTCAAATGAAAGAAATTTTGACCCGAAGGCTGAATCGAATTGTACTGAACGGAGAGACCGCACCGGATTTGATATTGGTCGATGGAGGAAAACCGCAGCTTAATATGGCAGCAGATCTGCTTAGCCATCTTAAAATGCAATACATCAATGTAATCGGGTTAGCCAAGCAAGAAGAGGAGATATTTACGACGTTTCAAGATGATTCGATTAAATTATCTAAATCCTCTGCCGCTCTGCATGTCATCCAACAAATTCGGGATGAAGCCCATAGATTTGCCACTACCTATCACAAACTTCTCCGCTCAAAACGAATCATAAAATCGGAATTGGACGAAATTCCGGGCATTGGAGAAGCCCGAAAGAAACAATTACTCAACGTATTCGGATCTGTTGAAGAAATAAAAAATCAATCTCGTGAATCCTTGATAAAAGTGGTCCCTGAAAAGATAGCGGACAAGATTCTCGAATACTTCACCGAAAAGCAAAAAAATACGCCGAAAAAGACCAAAGCGGTTAAAAAAACGAAGTTTGGAAGCCTAAAAGAAGAAATAGAGAAACTGAAATCTGAAACGAAAGAAGAGCAAAAAAATAAATAAAATCACAAATGAATAAGAATAGAGAAAAATGAGTGAAGAACAAGCAGAAATCGATTTTAAATCGTACGATCCGAAACAAATCGCCATATTTTCAACCGCTTTGACCAATCCTCAGTTTTTAATTAAATTCATCCTTGGAATCATTATTTTCCTCGGTCTTTCATTTCTTTCGATTGGAGTTTTGTATATCTTTCTTTTTCCTTTGCTGTTTCTTTCGTTGTATGTTTTTTTTGCGGTAATTTCGGTATTGAAATCAATAACAAATCCCGAACCGCTTCAAAATGCACTTATTTTTCAACCGCTTGGAGATGAATCAAAGATTTCGAAGTATTTTTATACGATATTTTTAATCATGGCTGTGTTTGTATTGCTGTTCAATCTTGAATTTTCGAGACGGCCTCAAATCATGGAGATGTATGGTTACCCCTTTATTCTTTTGCTAAACCTATGCCTGCTGAGCGGAATTTTTCTCGGTTCAAAAGCGATCATCGAAACCCATAATATAGCGCTAATTAAAAAGGCAGATTTAGATGCAGAATCTTCTGACTCATCAAAAACCCTTATATTGGGCTTGTCCGGGAACCAAGCCATGCGTTTGTGGACATTAAATATCGTTATTTTATTTGCATACACCATAATTATGGTCCTTGGGTTAATCCTCTTTTTGGTGAATTTCGAGTCCTCTTCTATGATTTTTCTTAAGATCGCTGTGGATATTGATGGTTATAGCGCATTTTTGTATGTGGACTTCATTTCTATTGTAATGATGCACATTTATCTCGGATTTTTCATTGTGATGGTCAAAAAATTTTATTCATCACTTGCTATCGTTCGAAAGAACTTTTCATTGGTTCTACAAAAATTAAATGGAAAAATGAACGATGAAAAAATCCTAATCCGTGGTTTAGAATTGTATCTAACAGAAAAATAATCGTGTTGCGATAAATTAAAATTTTTTAATCTTTAGCTATTTCATAATTCCCATCGGGCGTGCGTTTGTACACTACGCGAGAGCCCCATGTGTTCCGAACAAATATCTTTCCCGTTTCCTTTTCCTCTTTTTCAACGGTCAACATGTACGGGAGTCTCCGCTTTTCCCGAATATCTCTTTCCAATTCCGTTTCTTGCATACTTGATAAAGGCAATTTTCAAATTTGAATTTCACCTTTTGAAAGCAATGCAGTTTATAGAACTATTAAAAAAAGAATTGGTGTTTGCGAGTCGAAAAATATATCAAAAAAACCTCGTGCAGCGCGGAGAAGGGAATTTGAGTATCCGAATCCCAAACACCAATGAATTTCTGGTCACTCCGACTTATAATGACTATGAAAACATGACTACAGATGATGTCGTTCACATGGATTTCGCAGAAAACAAACTCGGTGGCGTTTTGAATGCATCTTCAGAATATCGTTTACATATTGCGATTTATAAGGCAAGACCTAAGGTGAATGCGGTAATTCATACACATTCTCCTTATGCGACAATGCTGGCCGTTGCTCGAAAAGATTTACCGATGTTGTTAGAAGAAATGGTGGTCTGGGTTGGCGGACGGGTAAAATGTGCGGATTTTACAAAAGCAAATACTCGAGAAATTGGAGATTCGGCAGTGAATGCCTTGGGAAGCACCAATGCGATATTGATTGCAAATCACGGTGTACTTGTGTGCGGGAAAGATATGGATTCAGCAATTAAAACTGCTGAACTTGTGGAAAAAATGGCGTGGATACATAAAGGCGCGTATGAATATGGAACTGTTCATGAAATCAGCCAAGAATCCTTTGAGTATTTTAGGAAGAAGTTTGATGAATATTACAGCACAATATAGGCTCCGAAATCAATTGGTAGTAAAAGCACGCGATTCTTTTTTCCATTCCTTTTACCATTCACAACAATGTTCATGCTCAACAAAATCCTTAAATACCGCATTTCGGTATGGTTTTTCGGCCCTTGCTCGGATCATTGGATAGATATCTATAAGAAGTTCATAAATTTTTACCCATGTCTTTGCGATGTTTTCCATTCGATGTTTTTCCGCTTCTACGATGCAATTCCTCGATAATGTCTGGCGAAGATTGTCATCCTTAAAGATTTGAAGCACTCTATCAATAAATTCTTGTTTTGTCTTGACTAAAAATCCGGTTTTACCGTGAACAATTACATCTTTTATACCCATTGCATCCAATCCGACCGACGGCGTTCCTTGAGCCATCGCTTCCAATAACACCAACCCTTGCGCTTCTACATAACTCCACAAACATGTTACATCTGCTGCGGCATAATAATCCAAGAGTTCATCTGTAGGCACATAGCCGGTTAGTGTAGCATGTTCTTCTAAATGCAGTTGTTCTATCGCTTGTTTGACTTTTGGAAATTCGGGACCTTGGCCAACAATAAAAAGATGGGAATGCGGCAATTTATTATGAATTTGTTTAAACATGTGAACTACTTTGCATGGATGCTTTTCCGGAGCAAGTCTCGATGCATATACTAACACCTTTTTATCTCCCAATTTATATTTCTCTCTTATTCTATCTCCTTTATGTCGTTTGAAATAAATATCCTCAATTCCGTTTGAAATTACAACAATCGGGTCTTTCATCCCTTGTTTCAAGACAAAGTCTTTCTTAGATCTCGTAGGAACGCTAATCATATCAAATCGGTTGTAAAAATATGGTTCGTACATATACAATATGGGGTTCAGAAAAATTGAAGGGATGGTGCCCAAAAAATCTTTGGTGTAATAAAACAAAGGGCTATGGGCGGTCACCGCTTTCGGGATAGAGTTCTGTTTTGCAACGAAGATTCCATACGTTCCAATTCCCTCAGGCGTCATGGAATGCACAACATCCAACTCCGGATACTTGAAATTATGCATCGCATGAAACACCGGAAAAGAGAGTCTAACATCTTGTTCATAGGGAGCTCTGGTTGAGAAGAGTTCTCGATAAACCATATTTTTGGTTTTCGAGGATTCGTTCCAGCCCTCGGGTTTAGCGGGCGCGAAGATTTCGATATTATGGCCTTGCCTTGCCAACTCGAATGCTAATTTCCTCGTGGCTTTTGCGGTTCCATTGGGCTCCCGAAACATGATCGAAAAAAAACCGATGGTTAATTTAGCCATCTTCTTTTCCTCCTTTTTCCCTAAGATGACTTTTGGTTCTGCGGATTGTCTTGTGTTTTATCTTTCGGGCTTAGGTTCAAATTGAGATTTTTGAAGTTTTCAGATAACTTTTCAACACTTTCTTTCAATTTATCGAAGATTTGTTCGTTGTTTGCTTGAGATTGTGAAATCAATTCTCCGGATGCCGATATAAATGCGTGATTAAATCCTATTATCGATTGGGTTAGTACCATGGCAAACAATGCGATTGTTGAATATATTTGTTTCACGATTTGAATTTGGTTCTGAATTTTTTTCTTTTCCTCTTCCAGATTCGGGCCCGATGCTTTGGAATTTTCATTCTCAAGAATCTCTTGCCAAATATCTTCTTTTAGGATTGAAAAATCAACACCCAAATTCGACAAGGCTTTCATAATGCCCTCGAAAAACAGATCCACCATCCGCTGCTTATTCACTTTATGAAAATTTTCAACCATATGCGGCGGTGCTAACCTTGTATCCAATAATGCAATGAAATTTAAGCGATAATCTTCGACCACCCCATCAGGGAAATAATGAAAGAAATTTGCATGGTATTCTTTCACAAGATAGCCCACGAATTTCTTTGCTTCTTCACTTTTAATCATTGATTCAACCAATCGAAATTTCTCGTTTAATCCATGGATGAGAAGATAACCAAAGATGCGATAGATGTCTTCTTCGTAATTGGCGAAATGATCGAAGAATTCGAAGGGTTCCATTTTCATATACTTCCGGATCAGCGCGGCTAAGTTATCGGAGATAAATTGTTTAGGATCCTTGAACAAATCTTCAAAAGATGTAATATCAATATTTGAAAGAATGTCCGGCTTCGATTCTGAAGGCTTTTCCGGTTCAACCACATCATCATTAGGGATCTCATCCACGATTTGACAAACCAATTCCAAATACGGGTCGCCTCTGAGTGTGTCTTTAGAATCCATAATAACGATTCTCTTTTCGTTCCCTTTCATTCTCAAAATAGTGGTGGTTGCTGCCATCATCATTCCGGTGATACCTGCGGCGTAGCCTCGCTTTCCATCTGTGATTTTATTCCAAGGAAATTTATCGAGCGGATCGGAACCATCCATACCGAAAATAAGCGGATTTTTCTTAATGTAATAAATTAATTTAGGATGCATCGGATCCGAATGATCTTTTTCTGTGGTAAAATCTTCCATAGGCATTCCAAACACCAATTGCCATAATAACTCGATGAATTCCAATAATTTTTCGGGTGAAGCGGGGAATAATTTAAATACTTTTTCTTGCCGAACCGCAGATTCATTTGCCGCAGCCAATCCGATGGAATACATCTGTTTTACGGTGTTTGCACCGTTTTTATCCGAATATTCATATACTTTCCTAAAAATCTCTCGATATAATAACGTATAAAATAGCGAACTTGTAGACCGGCCTGCAATTGCTGCCCCCAATAATATTGCACGTTTGAACATTTGATTGTCCCCTCATAATATTGTTTTAAATTGAAATACCCTTCACTTTTGTTAAAGAAAATCAAGTAAGCATTAATTTATTTTATATATATGTTTACAAACATCGTTTCCATTTGTTTTTGATTCGCTAACTCCTTTTGCTTCAAACGGTTTGTATCCAATCGCTTTCATCATCGCTTCAACCATCCCAACAATCACATAACAACCCGCAATATCAATATCTTCATATTGATATTTACATAACGGGCATTTCTCATCCGTAATTTCGACCATTGTATTGTTTTCAATGCTTCGGATGGAGATCTTGGAATGGATCACCGTATCGTATATTGTTTTCAAATCATTCTCAAGCCCGGATTTGGAAAGATTCCAAACCTTGGCATAACTGGTTCCTAAATTTCGACCCATCTCCAATAACTCTGCTTTCAAATCTTTCACATTTTTAGATTTTAGAAAACGCATCAAGTGATAGACAGCGTTTCTCATCTGGTTCATTACTGCGGTTTTATTGATCAACTCGGCTCTTGAAGGAACGGGGTCAGTGGTCATACCATAAACAATGGATTGAACAAAAAAAAGCTTTCTTCTAATTTTTCAAAAAATGATCTGAGTGCTTTTACAAATAAATCCATCGAATGGTAATTCGGTGTTATTCTCTATTGATAGTATTTTCGATTGGATTATCAAAATATTCGCATTTTTTTAAAGACATATTTGAATCAAAAAAAACAGAGGAAAGGGCCCTTATTTTGAATCCAATGCATATTCAAAGAATCCGATTGAATCTAATTTCTTTTTGAACGCTTCTTTTTGGGCACTATTTAATTTCGGTAACGGGCTCCGCGGATTTCCAACTTCAATCCCAAGAAAGCCCAAGCATACTTTTAATGCTCCGAAAAATGAGCCGGTTCCGACCAATTCATTTATTAATTGAACAGATTTGCCTTGTAGAATCTTGGCCTCTTCAATTTTCCCTTGTTCGCATAACTTCATAATATTCAGATAAAGTTTTGGTGCAACATTGTAGCTACTCCCGACGGCCCCTTTCATGCCCAAGAGATAGCCCGACATGAACATCTCATCGCGTCCAAACAGAATATTGTATTTTCCATTTTTGTATTGAACGCATTGAAAGGCATCGGCAAGAGCTTCATAGGTGAATTTGATTCCGAAGAAATTTGGGATCTTCTCATCCGCTTGTTTAATTATTTCGATCACGGGAAAATTGACTCCGGAGAGCGAAGGAATATGATAAAAATAATACGGAAGATTCGGTGCAGCTGCCGCTTCTAAAGCGCAATGTTCGACCAATTGGGAAACCGAATTTGGTTTGAAAAATATCGAGGGCAAAGCCGCGACTCCAAAAGCACCGATATCTTGAGCATGTTTGGCCAATTTTATCGTTTCATTAATGCTTGTATGCCCAATATGAATTATTATTTTGAAATTATTGGGTGCACTTTCCACCCACTTCTCTGCTGCTTTCATTCTTTCTTCAACGGAAAGACTCAAGCCCTCACCCGTTGTTCCATTCACAAAGGCACCCGAAGCACCGTTTCGGTTAAGTGCCTCACAATATGGCTGAATTGTGGAATAATCCACCGAGCCATCCGGATTAAAAGGCGTAACAGGCGCACAAATGAGCCCATCTATTTTCTTAAACATATGTAGAGAAAAAGGCCCTTAAATAAAAGGGATTTGTCTTTTGATAGGGTCTGTTTAAACAATAGCAAATTAGAAGCTAATGTGGGTGATAATTGTTTCGGTATCCGTTGAATGTGGTTCCATCTTGAATTTTAAGCCTAACGACCCGATTTGTTTCCGAAATTCTGGAGAGCGAATATCATCTTTCATGGTTTCCGGATGAACTACAACTACAGATGTTATCCCCGCAACGGCTAATTCTTCCAACTTTTGCAAGATAAGCGAATGTGCTGCAGTTTTTTCCGCATTTTCAATGATAATCCGCTCTTCATCAGAATATATTTTCACCCTATCTTTAGTTCCCGCTTGTTTATTATATGTGCGTTTGGAGCTCGGTTTCTGCGCATTCTTCCAGCAACTTTGTGAGCAATACCCCAAAAAATTCGAGCCATCAATAATTCGTCCGCAATAAGCACACGTAGGCTTGTCTTTGACCATATTCGATCAATGAAAATTATTAATAAAATAAAAGATTTTTTGTTTTGTGAAAGAAATCTGGCGCGGATCTCCACCGAAATGTAAAAAATGCGGGAATGACTCTCAATCGACTCATTTATGGTGTCAGAAGTGTGGCGACCTTATTCAATTGGAGTATAATTTCATGAGAAATGAAAAGCCGGTGAAAGTGGATTCTATTTGGTCTTTTAACACGCTTCTTCCAAATTTTGATTCTGTATATTCGTTAATCGAGGGCAATACGCCAGTATTCCGACTCAAACAAATAGATCCGGTTTCGGGAATCCATGTTAAACTTGAAAATCGGAATCCAACGGGAAGTTTTCGTGATCGTGCTTCTTCACTCATTCTTTCGCATGCGCTTTCGACTCATTCCAAACGAATAATAAATTCAACGACGGGATCTTTCGGAATTAGTCTTGCCGCCTACTGTGCGGGTGCAAATTTAGAATGTGTGACATTCGTTCCGGAAAGTACCGATTTATCAAAATTAGCGTTATTAAAAATATATGGGTCGTCAATAAATGATAGTGCCGATTCCATTGAAGAACTGACTGAGCATGCAAAATCCTACGCTAAAACAAATGGAGGGTATTTACCATTGCCCAGCGATAACATTCTGATGATTGAAGGGCAAAAAACGATCGGTTTAGAACTTACCCTCCAACTACCCGATTTGGAAAGCATTATTGTTCCAAGAGGCTCGGGCTCTTTAATCTATTCGATTTATAAGGGCTACGAAGATGCATTGGCCTGTGGATGGATCGATTCGATTCCGAAAATTTATGCGGTCGGTCTTCAAGACAGCGAAATCCATCATGTGGTCGAGTCCCTCGAATATAGGCAACCGAAATTGCTTAAGCAAGTCGAATTTATTACGAAAAAGACCAAATCGAAAGAAATTGCGATTAATCCGGTTGAGATGATCGATATGGCGCTTTTATTGGCAAAAACTAACGGCTTGTTTATAGATCCGGGTTCTGCTTCGGTACTCTCTGCTGCAAATTTACTTGCCGAGAAGGATGAGATCGATATTGATTCGACTTGTCTTATTTTGAGCGGAACGGGCTTCAGTTCAATGAACATTTTCTCTTCTCATCTTCGGGAGACCCAAAAGGCGGTTTGGGTCTTATCCGATGGGTCGACAACTAAATTTGAAATTATGTCTTTGATATGCGAAAACAAAGCAAATTATGGATACGCCATTTGGAAAGCGCTGGGTAAAAAACAATCTCTACAATCGATCTATCAGCATTTAAACGATATTGAAGAAAAGGGCTATATCTATTTCGAAGAACAAGGGAAAAAGAAAAAAATTGTTGCATCAAAGAAAGGCATAGAATGGTACAACGGAATGAAAGATTTGATTAATAAAATCTGATCTTTGAAAAATTTTATTCAATTTATTGTGGAAAACCTTATGAAATGAGAGATAGAGATGCATTGGAAACAAAAACTTTGAACTTGATGCTTGCAAAGTGAATTTAATTCCGACTTTTTTTCCGCTCATGCTTTCCATCTTGCGAATGATGAGTCATAATATTCAAGCATAATCTTGAGTATTATCAAAATCTTTATATACGATCTTTATATATTTGAAATATTCAAGTGTAAAATTGAATAGGTGGAAATAATGACTTCGCAAAACGATTCGAAAGTGGTCCCAAATGAAAAAATCAGAGTAATTCGTCTATTAAGTAATAAATCCAAAGCTCGATTTATTGCTATCGCGGGAATAATGATTGCTCTTGAAACCGTGATGACCATTATGGTTGCAATCAGGATCCCGGCAACCCAAGGATATTTTAACTTGGGGGAGATGGTTATTTATATTTCTGCTATAATTTTCGGTCCGATCATTGGATTATTAACGGGTGCAATCGGTGCAGCCTTGGCTGATATCATATTAGGGTATTCTATTTATGCACCTGCTACTTTTGTAATTAAAGGGTTAGAAGGCTACATCGTAGGTTTGATATATCAAAAATTATCCCAAAAATCGAGCGAACTGACAAATGAATTAAAAATAAGCAGGAAGATAAGCTTTAACTCATTAAATCAAGCCCTAAATATGGTTCTATCGATTCTTCCCGGTGCTATAATTATGGTTGTTGGATATTTTCTTTTCCAACTCATGATCGGTGTATCTGTCGGTGGTGCTCTTGTCGAAGTCCCAATTAACATTATACAATGTTTGATTGGGGCTATATTGGCGATTCTTGTCGTGCCTATTATTAAGAAATTAAATCTAATTTGATCTCGCAAATCATCTTTTTACTTTTTTGCCTAACCAACAAAGAATTGACAAACAATGAAAAATTGATCCAAAAGGCTATTAAAAATAGAAATCATATTAAAAAACAATCATGAAAATCGCTGCGGTGAAGCTATTACAAAGAAAACCAAACGGCTCGATTATAGAAATCATTTCCGTTCCTAAATTTGAAATTCCGGAAGATTTTGTTCAAGTTCTCTTCAACATGCATTTAGCGGAAAGTAATGGGAAACCGAACTTCAAAAAGATTGAAGGCGAAACGACTATACTTTCATTCTTCTCGGGAAACAAAGATGTGTTTATGGTGGAACCATATTACGATTTGGTGATAATCCCAGAGGAGTCAGGAGAAGAGAAAGAATATCTGCGCGTTTCGCGAATTCTATTAAATAATATTCTCGTACATGTTGAGGATGCAAGCTTGGAATCCTATATTCAAAAAGTTCTCCGTAATATCAATTCTGAAGGAACTGCAAGTTTGAAAATTGAAAAAAGAGAAATAAAACCTATTCCTTTGACTCCGGAGCCTTCGGTCACACCGCAAACGGTGCAAACAGTGCAAACGGTTCAAGAGTCTAATAAATTCTCCGAAATTAATGAGCTTGTTCAAGAAATTAAAACTGAAAGCGAATCTGAAGATCTGTCTCGCGCTGCTTCGGGTGCGGCGGATCCATTCGGTGGTGCTTCGGGTGCGGCGGATCCATTCGGTGGTGCTTCGGGTGCGGCGGATCCATTC